>JAPSLQ010000034.1:0-7574 GCA_031180595.1 Isoptericola sp.
GAGGCGAACGAGCGCGCCGGGTTGACCGACGTGTTCGTGACGGGCCAGGACACCAGGTGCAGCGCGGTGAGCGTCAGGCCGATCGCGACGGCGGGGTAGGGGATCCGCGAGCGCCGGCTGGTGGTGCCGAGGACGACGCCCACGAGGACCGCGGTGAGCAGGATCTCGACGAGCAGCGCCGACCAGATCGTGAAGCTGCCCTCGGCCCCGACGCGCGTGGCGAGCGTCGCGAGCGGCGAGTGGTCGCCGTAGCCGTTGGCCGTGGCCTGCATGACGGCGGCCTTGTCCTCGACGCCGATCAGGGCGGGGTAGCCCGCGGGGACGACGGACCACAGCACCACGGCGCTCAGCGCCGCGCCGACGAGCTGAGCGAGCCAGTAGGGAGCCAGGTCGCGCCACGGCGTGCGGCCGGCCAGGACCATGCCGAGCGTCACGGCCGGGTTGAAGTGCCCGCCGGAGACGTGCCCGACGGCGGCGATCGCCGCGAGCAGCGCGGTGCCGGCCGCGAGCGCCACGGGGAGGATCGAACCGTTGTTGAGCGCGTTGAACGCCCACGTGCCGACGATCGCCAGCACGAGCACGAACGTGCCGAACGCCTCGGCAGCCAGCCGTGTCGCGAGGCCGTAGGGGGGCGTGACCGTGGTCGTCTCCTCGACGACCACGACGGGCGTGCCGCTCTGCGCGGCGATGTCCTGGGACATGAGGGTCCTTCTCTGCTCGGGAGACGGGCGTCTCGTGCGCCCGCTGGGACGCGGCCTGACGTCGACCGCAGGCCGCTCGGGATCCTGTCACCGTGGTCTGGACGGACGCTGGGTGTCGTCCGTGCGTCGCGTCCGCGGTGGTGACGTGTCGCACGCTACCTGTTCGGGCCGGTCTGCACCCGGGTCCCGCCCGTCGTGTCCGTGGACCGCGACCGCGAGGTGCGCAAGAGTAGGCCCATGACGACACCTGTGAACGTCACCGTCACCGGAGCCGCGGGCCAGATCGGGTATGCGCTGCTCTTCCGGATCGCGTCGGGCGCGATGCTCGGCCCGGACACGCCCGTGCGGCTCAAGCTCCTGGAGATCCCGCAGGCGGTCAAGGCGGCCGAGGGCACGGCGATGGAGCTCGACGACTGCGCGTTCCCGCTCCTCGCCGGGATCGACATCTACGACGACCCGACGCAGGGCTTCGCGGGGACGAACGTCGCGCTGCTCGTCGGGGCCCGCCCGCGCGGCCCGGGCATGGAGCGCGCCGACCTGCTCGAGGCCAACGGCGGCATCTTCGCCCCGCAGGGCAAGGCGATCAACGACGGCGCGGCGGACGACGTGCGCGTCCTCGTGGTCGGCAACCCCGCCAACACGAACGCGCTCATCGCGGCGTCCAACGCGCCCGACGTCCCCAAGGAGCGGTTCACCGCGATGACCCGGCTCGACCACAACCGGGCCCTGTCGCAGGTGGCCGCCAAGGCGGAGGTGCCCGTGTCCGAGGTCCGCCGGCTCACGATCTGGGGCAACCACTCGGCTTCGCAGTACCCGGACCTTTTCCACGCCGAGGTGGGCGGGCGTCCCGGGGCCGAGCTCGCCGCGGACACGACGTGGCTCACCGAGGACTTCATCCCGACCGTGGCCAAGCGCGGCGCCGCGATCATCGAGGCCCGCGGTGCGTCGTCGGCCGCGTCGGCCGCGAACGCGGCGATCGACCACGTGCGCGACTGGGTCCTCGGCACGCCCGAGGGCGACTGGACCAGCGCGGGCCTGTGGTCGACCGGCCAGTACGGCGTTCCCGAGGGCCTCGTCTCCTCCTTCCCCGTCACGTCGTCGGGTGGAGGCTGGCAGGTCGTCGAAGGACTCGAGATCGACGACTTCTCTCGCGCCCGGATCGACGCGAGCGTCGCCGAGCTCGCCGAGGAGCGCGAGGCCGTCCGCGCGCTGGGCCTCGTCTGAGACGACTGCCGGCGACCCGGGAAAAGGGTGGGAGAGCGTCGTAGGCGCGCCGTAGTGTCGGTCGACGTGATCGACGCCCCTCCCGCCCCTGGTCGTACCGCCGACGGCGCACCCGCACGCACGACGGACGACCCCGCGCGGCGCCTCGACTGGCGGCGGCTGCGCGGCCCCGTCGCCGGCGTCGCGCTGCTCGCGCTCGCCCTGAGCACGGTCGGCACCGCGCTCGGGACGGTCGTGGCCGGTCGGCTCGCGCAGGACCCGACGACGCTCGGCATCGGCCTCCTCGCGCTGTGCGTCGTGGGCGCCGCGGTCGTCGACACCGCGGGACGCGTCGCGTGGGCCGGCGTCGTCGACCGGGCCGAGGGCCGCCTGCGCGGCGACCTCCTCAGCGCGGCGCTGCACCAGCCTCTCGGGACGCTCACCGAGCAGGCGGTCGGCGAGGTGCTGGACCGGGTCGACGACGACACCCACGCCGTCGGCGCGCTGGTGCGTCGCCAGCTCTGGGGCATGGGCCGCACCGTCATCGGATCGGTACCCCTGTGGGTGGTGGCCGGCCTGATGTGGTGGCCCGCGTGGGGCCTGTTCCCCGTGCTGGCCGCGGGCACCGTGCTGCTGGTGCGGCCCCTGCTGCGCGAGATCGCGCTGCGCAAGGTGGTCGAGGAGCGCGCGTGGACCGACAACGCCGCCGCGCTCGAGGAGGCCGTCGCCGCACGCGACGACCTGCGCACGAGCCTCGGCCAGGCGTTCGCCGTGCGGCGCCTGGCGGAGATGTCGGCCGCCGTCCACCGGACGCTCGACCGGGTGCTCGTCGTCGAGACGCGCATGACCCGCCGGGCCGGGATCCTGCTGCACGCGCTCCTCGCCGCGGTGGCGGTCTCGGGGGTGGCGCTCGCGGTCGCCGACGAGATGTCCGTGGCCGGTCTCGTGACGCTGTTCCTCGTGACCGCGACGTTCGTGGGCCAGATCGACCAGCTCGCCCGCCACCTCCCCGACCTGCAGGAGGGCATCGGTGCGGCGATCCGCATCCGGCAGCTCCTCGAGGCGGAGCCCGAGCCCGTCGGCGGCCGCCCGGTGCCCGACGGCCCGCTCGACGTCGAGCTGCGCGACCTGCACTTCGCGTACGACGAGGGCACCTTCGCCCTGCAGGGCGTCTCGTTGCGCGTTCCCGCCGGCCAGACCGTGGCGCTCGTCGGGCGCACCGGCTCGGGCAAGTCGACGCTCGCCTCGCTCCTGTCGCGCGCCGTGGAGCCGGAGCCCGGTTCCGTCTTCCTGGGCGGCGTCGACGTGCGGGACCTCGACCTGCAGGCGCTGCGCGCCGCCGTCGGCGTGGTCACGCAACGCACCGAGATCCTCGCGGGCACGCTCGCCGAGAACATCGCCCTCTTCGCCGACGTGCCGCGGTCCGACGTCGAGGCGGCGGTGACCGAGCTGCGGCTCGAGGAGTGGGTGGCCGGCCTGCCCCACGGCCTCGACACGCTGCTCGGGCCCGGCGGGACGTCCCTGTCGGCGGGGGAGGAGCAGCTCGTCGCGTTCGCGCGCCTGCTGGTCCGCGACGTCCAGGTGGTCGTCCTCGACGAGGCGACCGCCCGCATGGACCCGCACACCGAGGCGCGCGTGGTCGCTGCGTCCGAGCGGTTGCTCGGAGGGCGCACGGGCGTGCTCGTCGCGCACCGCCTGGGCACGGTCGAGCGCGCCCACCGCGTCGTCGTGCTGGACCACGGCCGCGTCGTCGAGCAGGGTCCGCGCGCCGAGCTCGCCCGTGCCGACGGCCCGTTCCGGGCGCTGCTCGAGGCGAGCGGCACGGACGGCCTCGACACGCTCGGAACCGGCGGCGCGACGGAGCCCGGCGAAGCCGGCGAGCCTCGCTCCGACGCGGTCGGCGCCCCCCGGCGCACCGGCGCCCCACCGGAGCTGGCCGACCCCGGCACCGGGCCGAGCCTGGCACGGAGCATCGCGCGCGCGATCGTCGTCCGGCCCGCCTGGGGAGTGGTCGGCGCCGTCCTCTTCCTCGCCTCGAGCATGTTCGCGGCGCAGGGGGCGCTGACCGGGTACCTCTGGGGTCACGCGGTCGAGTCGCTGCAGGGCGGGCGCACGCCGGTGGGCCTGGTGGCCGCCATGAGTCTCCTCCTGCTCCTCGTCCCGCTGTGCCACGCGGCAGCCTTCCGGCTCTACCCCCGCTGGTGGGTCGAGATCCTGCTGCGGGTCCGCATGGCCGTCCTCGTGGGCCAGACCCGGCAGCACCGGCTGCGTCGCACACCGCCCGGCGAGGTGGTCGCCCGCGCTCTCGACGCGGACCGCTTCGTCCTGTACGCCGACCGCTGGGTGGACCTCGTCAACGGGCTCGTCGTCGTCGCGGTCACCGCGGTGCTCAGCGGGTCGCTCCTCGCCGGGGCGGTCCTGCTCGCCGTCATGGTGGTCACCGGTGCGTGCGCGCTCGCCGGCAGACCGGTCGCCGGCAGGTCCGCCACCCGCGCGTCGGCCGCTCGGGCCGGCTTCGGCCGTGCGCTCGTGTCGGCGCTCGACGCCGCGCGCACGGTGAAGCTCGCGGCCCGCACGCCGCAGATCCACGCGCACCTGCGCGACGTGGACTCCGGACGCGTCGCGTCGGCCGTGCGCGAGCACCGCGTGCAGGCGGTCCTCGACGGCGTCCCGACCGTGATGGTGCAGGTCGGCGTGGTCGCCGCGTGGGCGGCGATGGTCGCGGGCGCGTGGGACCTGGCGACGACCCTGCTGGTCACGGGCGCCGTCAGCGGGTTCAGCTGGTTCGGCGTCGTGGCGGGGGCCGTCATCACGGAGGCGCCGGGCACGCGCTCGTGGCAGCGCGCCACGAGCGCCTTCGCGGCCGGCGCCGACATCGTCGAGCTGCCGGACGGCGTCGACCTCGCGGCCGGGACGGCGCCCTCGGCCGCGCCCGGGCACCGTGACCGCCCGGCGGGCCTGGAGCGCCTCGAGCTGCGTGGCCTGACGGCGGTGCACGACGACGGCACGATCGGGGTCGAGGGCGTGGACCTGACGATCGAGCGCGGGGAGCTCGTGCTCCTCCTGGGGCGGGTCGGGGCCGGCAAGTCGAGCCTGCTCTCGGCGCTCGCCGGTCTCATGGAGCACCGCGGCAGCATCGTGTGGAACGGCACGGAGGTCGACGACCCGCAGGCGTTCCTCCGTCCCGGCCGGGTCGCGCACGTCGCGCAGGTGCCGCGCGTGCTCTCGGGGACGTTCGCCGACAACGTCCGGCTGGACCATCCGCGCGAGGTCGCCGGTCCGCTCGACGCGGCGCGCCTGACCATGGACGTCGCCGACGCCGGGGGTCCGGACGCGCTCGTGGGACACCGGGGCGTCCGGCTCTCCGGCGGCCAGGTGCAGCGCCTGGCACTGGCCCGCGCGCTGGCCACCGAGGCCGAGCTCCTGCTCGCCGACGACGTCTCGAGCGCGCTCGACGCGGCGACCGAGATCGAGCTCTGGTCGGAGCTGCGCGAGCGTGGCACGACGGTCGTCGGCGCGACGTCCAAGCGGGCGGCCCTCGCGCGCGCGGACCGCGTCGTGGTCCTGGACGACGGGGAGGTGGCGGACGTCGGTCCCTGGCGCGAGCTCGCGGGACGGTGGGGGCACCTCGCGGGCTGAGCAGGGTCTTGCTGCATGTTTCTGCAACGGTTACAGTCACGTGCGTCACACCGACGAAGGAGTCCTCATGACGCGCACCTCGCGCCGCACCGTCGCGGCGCTCGCAGCCTCCTCGCTCCTGGCCCTCACCGGCCTGACCGCCGTCGCCGGGGCGGCCTCCGCGGACGACCGGACGGCCGCCCTCGTGGGAGACCTGCAGAGCGAGCTCGGCTGCGCCTCCGACTGGGACCCGGCCTGCGCGGCGACCGAGCTGCAGCCTGCCGGTGACGGCACGTACACGGCCGAGTTCGACGTCCCCGCCGGGACCTACGAGTACAAGGTCGCGCTGGACGACGCGTGGGACGAGTCCTACGGGCGCGAGGGCACCGACGCCAACGCCCCCCTCGTCCTGGGCGGCGACGCGCGGGTCCGCGTCACCTACGACGACACGACCCACCGCATCGCGCTCACGCCCGTCGGGCTGGCGGGCGGGTACGCCGACGAGACCGACGCGGGCCTGGTGGTCCCGCCCGTGCGGCAGCCCGGGTCCGACGAGCGCTTCTACTTCGTCATGACCGACCGGTTCGCGAACGGCGACGCGTCGAACGACACCGGCGGGATCGAGGGCGACCGGCTCGACCACGGCTTCGACCCGACGGACAAGGGCTTCTACCACGGCGGGGACATCGCCGGCCTGCGCTCGAACCTGGACTACATCGAGGGCCTGGGCACGACCGCGATCTGGCTGACGCCGTCGTTCCTCAACCGTCCCGTCCAGGGCACGGGGGCCGACGCGAGCGCCGGCTACCACGGGTACTGGATCACCGACTTCACCCAGATCGACCCGCACCTCGGGACCAACGAGGAGCTGCGCGCCCTGATCGACGACGCGCACGCGCGCGGCATCAAGGTCTACTTCGACATCATCACCAACCACACGGCGGACGTGATCGACTACGCCGAGGGGACGTACTCCTACGTCGACCAGGCGACGCGGCCCTACACCGACGCCGCGGGCAACGCCTTCGACCCGGGAGAGCACGCCGGGACGGACGAGTTCCCGGAGCTCGACCCGGCCACGTCGTTCCCGTACACGCCCGTCGTCGCGCCCGAGGACGCGGACCTCAAGGTCCCCGCGTGGCTCAACGACGTCACGCTCTACCACAACCGCGGTGACTCGACGTGGACCGGCGAGTCGGTCACGTTCGGCGACTTCGTCGGCCTCGACGACCTCATGACCGAGCACCCCACGGTGGTCCAGGGCTTCGTGGACGTCTACAAGGCCTGGATCGACCTGGGCATCGACGGCTTCCGCATCGACACGGTCAAGCACGTCAACCCGGAGTTCTGGGAGACCTGGTCGGCCGAGGTCATGGAGTACGCGCACTCTCTCGGCAAGGACGACTTCTTCATGTTCGGCGAGGTCTTCGACGCCGACGCGGCCAAGACAGCGCCGTACGTGCGCGACACCGAGATGAGCTCGGTGCTCGACTTCGCGTTCCAGGCGTCCGCCACCAGCTACGCCAGCGGCAACAGCGCCCGCGGGCTCGCGAGCCTCTTCGCGAGCGACGACCGGTACGTCACGCCGGACTCGTCGCCGTCGGCGCTGCCGACGTTCCTGGGCAACCACGACATGGGCCGCGTCGGCTTCATGCTCCAGAACACCGACGACCCGCTCGCGCGCGACGAGCTCGCGCACGAGCTCATGTACCTCACGCGCGGCCAGCCGGTCGTCTACTACGGCGACGAGCAGGGCTTCGCGGGCACGGGCGGCGACAAGGACGCACGCCAGACCCTGTTCGCCACGCAGGTGGACGAGTACGCCGACCAGCGGCTCGTGACCGGTGAGCCGGCCGGCAGCGTCGACCGGTACGACACCTCCGCGCCGCTGTACCGGCACATCGCGGACCTGGCCGCCCTCCGTGAGGCGCACCCCGCGCTCGCCACGGGCGCGCAGGTCGAGCGGTACGCCGAGAACGGGGCGGGCGTGTACGCCTTCAGCCGCGTCGACCGCGACGAGAAGGTCGAGCACCTGGTCGCGCTCAACAACGC
>JAPSLQ010000034.1:7674-19926 GCA_031180595.1 Isoptericola sp.
AGGCGCACCCCGCGCTCGCCACGGGCGCGCAGGTCGAGCGGTACGCCGAGAACGGGGCGGGCGTGTACGCCTTCAGCCGCGTCGACCGCGACGAGAAGGTCGAGCACCTGGTCGCGCTCAACAACGCGGGGGAGACCCGCACGGCCACGTTCACGACGCTCACGCCGGGCGCGGCGTACACGGTCCTGCACGGCGAGCTCGCCGGCGGAGGTTCCGTCACGGCCGACGCCGCGGGCGAGGTGACGCTGTCCGTGCCGGCGACCTCCGCCGTCGTGCTCGTCGCCGACCGGACGGTCGGCGCCGACAGCACGGGGGAGATCGAGGTCACGGTGCCTGCGGCGGGTGCCGCCGTCGGCGGGACCGCGCCGGTCGCGGCGACCGTGGACGACGCGTGGGCCGAGACGTCCTTCGCGTGGCGCGAGGTCGGCACCGCCGAGTGGCACCACCTCGGTACCGCAGAGGACACCACGCCGCGCGTCTTCCACGACGTCGACCTGCCCGAGGGCACGCTCGTCGAGTACCGCGCCGTGACGGTCGACGCCGACGGCGACCGCGCCGCCGCCTCGACGTTCGCCTCCGTCGGGGTCGACGTGTCCGGGGCCGTGGGCGACGCCGAGCCCGAGCCCGAGATCGACATGGTCACCGTCCCGGGCAGCCACAGCTCCGAGATGGGCTGCGCGGGCGACTGGACGCCCGACTGCGAGGGCGCCCGCCTGACCGAGCGCCCCGACGGCGTCTGGGAGGGCACGTTCGACCTGCCCGCCGGCGACTACGAGTACAAGGTCGCGATCAACGGGTCGTGGGAGGTCAACTACGGCGTGGGCGGCGCGCGCGACGGCGCCAACGCGTCCTACAGCCACGACGGCGGCCCGGTCACGTTCTACTGGGACCCGGTGAGCCACGACTTCTCGTCGACGGCACAGGGCCCGATCGTCACGCTGCCCGGCTCGTACCAGGACCAGGTCGGCTGCCCGGGGACGTGGCAGCCGGACTGCCTCGCGACCTGGGCCAAGGACCCGGACGGCGACGGCGTGTACACGTGGTCGACGTCGGACCTGGCCGGAGGCGCGTACGAGGTCAAGGTCGCGCACGGCATGAGCTGGGCGGAGAACTACGGCGTCGGCGGCGCACCCGGCGGTGCCAACTACTCGTTCAGCATCGGCGACGGTGAGACGGTCGAGTTCTCCTACGACGTCGCGACGCACGAGCTGACGATCGGCGTGGCGAACCCGCCGCTGCCGGGCACGGGCCAGCAGGCCGCGCACTGGGTGCGCGAGCGCCTGCTCCTGTGGCCGGGCTCGCTCGGGTCGGGCGACACCTGGACGCTGTGGACCGCGCCCGAGGGCGGCCTCGCGGTCGCCGACGGCGAGGTGCGCGGGCCGGACGGCGGTGACCTGCCGGAAGGCGCGGCGTCGTACACGCTGACGACCGCACCGGGCGGCGTGCCCGACGACGTCGCCGCGGACTTCCCGGCGCTCGCGGAGCACGTGCCGCTCACCCTCGTGGGCGACGACGGCGAGCCGCTCGCGCGGGCCGAGGTCGAGGCGCTGCTCACCGGCCAGCTGCTGGTGGCGCGGTCGGACGGTGACACGCTCACCGCCGCGACCGGTGTCCAGGTGCCCGGCGTGCTCGACGACCTGTACGCCGAGGGTGCGGCCGACCGGACGCTCGGCGTGCAGCGGCACCCGAGCGGCAAGTGGGCGTCGTTCGCCCTGTGGGCGCCGACCGCCAAGGACGTCGACGTGCTCGTCTGGCCGGCGGGCGCGGACCTCGAGTCCGAGCCGCGGCGGTTCGACGCCGAGCGGCAGGCGGACGGCGCGTGGACGCTCGACGGCAAGGCTGCCGACAAGAAGTACGCGTGGGACGGCGCCCGGTACCGCTACGCGGTCCAGGTGTACGTGCCGAGCACCGGAAAGGTCGAGACCAACGTCGTCACGGACCCGTACTCGGTCGGCCTCACGCTCGACTCGACGCACTCGGTGGTGCTCGGGCTCGACGACAAGCGGTGGCAGCCGAAGGTCTGGCGCACCACACCGCAGCCCGTCGTCGAGCGGTCCGTGGACCAGACCATCTACGAGCTGCACGTGCGCGACTTCTCGATCTCGGATGAGACCGTGCCCGAGGGGGTGCGAGGCACCTACCTCGCGTTCGCCGAGACCGGCTCGGACGGCATGACGCACCTGCGCGAGCTCGCCGAGGCGGGCATGACGACGGTGCACCTGCTGCCGACGTTCGACATCGCGTCGATCGTCGAGGACCCGGCGAAGCGGTCCGAGCCGGGCGACCTGTCCGGCTTCGCGCCCGACTCGACCGAGCAGCAGGCGGCCGTCACGGCCGTCAAGGAGAAGGACGGCTTCAACTGGGGCTACGACCCGTACCACTTCTCGGTGCCCGAGGGCTCGTACGCCGTCCGGGCCGACGGCGGGGAGCGCGTCGCGGAGTTCCGCACGATGGTCGGCTCGTTGCACGCCGCCGGGCTCCAGGTCGTGCTCGACCAGGTGTTCAACCACACGGCCGCGAGCGGCCAGGCGGACAAGTCGGTGCTCGACAAGGTCGTGCCGGGGTACTACCACCGGCTCAACACCACGACCGGCGCCGTCGAGACGAGCACGTGCTGCCAGAACGTCGCCACCGAGCACTCCATGGCCGAGAAGCTCATGGTCGACTCGGTCGTCACGTGGGCGCGCGACTACAAGGTCGACGGCTTCCGGTTCGACCTCATGGGGCACCACTCGCGCGACAACATGCTGGCCGTGCGCGCGGCGCTGGACGAGCTGACGGTCGAGGACGACGGCGTCGACGGCTCGGCGGTCTACCTCTACGGCGAGGGCTGGAACTTCGGCGAGGTCGCGAACAACGCGCTGTTCACCCAGGCCACGCAGGGCCAGCTCGGCGGCACGGGCATCGGGACGTTCAGCGACCGCCTGCGTGACGCCGTGCACGGCGGCTCTCCCGTCGACGGTGCGTCCACGTTCACGCAGGGCTTCGGCACCGGGCTCTTCACGGCCCCGAACGGACGCGAGGCGCGCACGGGTGAGCCCGGCACGGTCAACGACGGGTCCGACGACGAGCTCGCGGACCTGCGGCACCAGACCGACCTCGTCCGGCTCGGGCTGGCGGGCAACCTCCGCGACTTCGAGCTCGTGGCGTCCGACGGCCAGGTGCGGCGCGGCGAGGAGCTCGACTACCGCGGCTCCCCGGCCGGGTACGCCGACTCCCCGGAGGAGGTCGTGACCTACGTCGACGCGCACGACAACGAGACGCTGTTCGACCTCCTCACGCTCAAGCTGCCCGAGGACACGCCGATGGACGACCGCGTGCGCATGAACACCGTGTCGCTCGCGACGACGGCCCTGGCCCAGACGCCCTCGTTCTGGCACGCGGGGACGGACCTGCTGCGCTCGAAGTCGCTCGACCGCAACTCGTACGACTCGGGCGACTGGTTCAACGCGATCGACTGGTCGGGGCAGGACAACGGGTTCGGCCGGGGGCTCCCGCTCGCGGCGGACAACGAGGACAAGTGGCCGGTCATGGCGCCGCTGCTGGCGAACCCCGACCTCAAGCCGGCGCCGGCGCACATCGCGACGGCGTCCGAGCGGGCGCGCGAGCTGCTCGAGCTGCGGTTCTCGACCGACCTGTTCCGCCTGGGCTCCGCCGAGCTCATCGGGGAGAAGGTGTCGTTCCCGGACGCGGGGCCGGACTCCGTACCGGGCGTCGTCGCGATGTCGATCGACGACACGGCGGGGTCCGCCGACGTCGACCCGGACCTCGACGGCGTGCTGGCGGTGTTCAACGCCTCCCCGGAGGCGGCGACCGTCGAGCTGCCGGACCTGGCCGGGCGCGACTACGTGCTCTCGCCCGTGCAGCAGGAGGGCGGGGACGAGGTCGTGCGCGGCACGACGTGGGACGCCGGTGCGGGCACCGTCACCGTGCCGGCCCGGACGGTCGCCGTGCTGGTGGACGCGCAGGGCTGACCGCCCGCACCACTGCACCTCTGGCCCGTCCCGTCCGGCTGCCCCGGACGGGACGGGCCGGTCGTGACCCGCCGGTACCTTGCACCCCGTATCCGTAAGGCGTAACTTACCGTTCGTGGGAACTTACCAACAGGTCCTCGACGCGCTGGGAGACCCCACCCGGCGGGCGGTCGTCGAACGGCTCGCTCGGGGGCCCGCGTCCGTCGCACAGCTCGCGGACGGGCTGCCCGTGAGTCGTCCGGCGGTGTCCCAGCACCTGCGGGTGCTCCTCGCCGCCGGGCTCGTCACCTACGACGCCGTCGGCACGCGCAACGTCTACCGGCTCGACCGCCCGGGCTTCGACGCCCTGCGCGCGTGGCTCGACGGCTTCTGGACCGACGTCCTCGAGGCGTTCGGGGACTACGCCGGCAGGGGGCCGACCGAAGGAGGAAAGCCATGACCGAACAGCTCTCGGAGCTCCGCAAGACGGTGACGGTGCGCCCGGCTCCAGGTGCGGCGTTCGAGCTCTTCACCGACCGCATGGCCGACTGGTGGCCGCTCGGCACCCACTCGGTCGGGCGCGCCGACGCTCGCGGCGTCGTGGTCGAGCCCGGCGTCGGCGGCCGCATCGTCGAGACGCTCGCCGACGGGTCCACCGTCGTGTGGGGCACGGTCGACGTGTGGGAGCCGCCGGGACGGGTGCGGTTCACGTGGCACCCGGGCACGCCCGAGGCCGAGGCGACGCTCGTCGAGGTCACGTTCCGCCCCGCCGGCGTGGGCACCGTCGTCGAGCTCGTCCACACGGGCTGGGACCGGCGGCCGGACGGCGCGGAGGCGCGCTCGGAGTACGACGGCGGCTGGGAGCGCGTTCTCGACCGCTACGCCGCCGCCGGTGATTGACTTCGGAAACCGAACGGATCGGACCTTGCTGGGCCTGCCCGGTTCCGGGTCGTTCGGCCGCAGATCCACCGATAGGTGTCGCGCCCGTGACCAGATCGTTATCGCGAGGTGCCCCTCTCGGCTTTGACTTCGGAACTCGAACACATCACTCTGATACTCGGGCCGGCTCGAAGCGTGAGCCGGCGAGGTCAGCCCGGACGGGCAACCGGCGGCGAAGGTCGCAGCCGGGACCCTCGACGACGAGAAGGAGCGCGACGATGCGACTCGGCAAGAAGATGGGCGTGGTCGCCGCTGGTGCGGCACTGGCGCTCTCCCTGGCCGCCTGCGGCGGTGAGGGTGCTGGCGCCGGCGGCGAAGGTGCGCCCGCCGGTGACGGTGACGAGAACATCAAGATCGGCGTCGCGATGCCGACCGAGACCTCCGAGCGGTGGATCCAGGACGGCAACGCCGTCAAGGAGGGTCTCGAGGAGGCGGGCTACGAGGTCGACCTGCAGTACGCCGGCGACGACATCCCGACGCAGACCCAGCAGATCGACTCGATGATCACGGGCGGGGCCGACCTGCTCATCATCGCGGCGATCGACGGCACCGCCCTCTCGAGCCAGCTCGAGGCGGCGGCCGCGGAGAACATCCCGGTGATCTCCTACGACCGCCTCATCCGCGACAGCGAGAACGTCGACTTCTACGTGACGTTCGACAACGAGCAGGTCGGCGTCGCCCAGGCGACGGCCCTGCTGTACGGGCTCGGGCTGACCGACCAGAACGGCGAGCCCACCGGCGAGACCGGCCCCTTCAACATCGAGCTCTTCGCCGGCTCGCTCGACGACAACAACGCGCACTTCTTCTGGAAGGGCGCGATGGACACGCTCCAGCCGTTCCTCGACGACGGCTCGCTCGTCGTCCCGTCGGGCCAGACGGACATCGAGCAGGCGGCGACCCTGCGCTGGCAGCAGGAGACCGCGCAGAAGCGCATGGAGGACCTGCTCACCTCGACGTACTCGGGCGGCACCGAGCTGCACGGCGTGCTCTCGCCGTACGACGGCCTGTCCCGCGGCATCATCACCGCGCTCCAGGGCGTGGGCATGGGCCCGACGGTCGAGGAGGGCCTGCCGGTCGTGACCGGTCAGGACGCCGAGATCGCGTCGGTCAAGCTGATCCAGGACGGCGTGCAGCAGTCCACGATCTTCAAGGACACGCGCCTGCTCGCCGACCAGGCGGTCGTCGCGGCCCAGGCCTACCTCGAGGGCAACGAGCCCGAGGCGAACGACACCGAGACGTACGACAACGGCGTGAAGGTCGTGCCGTCGTACCTGCTCGACGTCGTCACGATCTACGCCGACAACATCGGGTCCGAGCTCGTCGAGAGCGGCTACTGGACCCAGGAGGAGATCGACGCCGGTCAGGCCGGCTGATCCCAGCCGCACACCCGGGCGGGTCCGCCGCCGAGCGCCGCGAGGCGCCGGCGCGGGCCCGCCCGGGGCCCGTCACGGCACCGGGTTGCCGCGACGACCGCAATCCCCGCGAAGGAGGGACGAGGGCGCATGAGCACAATCCTGGAGATGCGCTCCATCACCAAGGAGTTCCCCGGCGTCAAGGCGCTGTCGGACGTCACGCTCACCGTCGAGAGGGGCGAGATCCACGCCATCTGCGGCGAGAACGGTGCCGGCAAGTCGACGCTCATGAAGGTGCTGTCGGGCGTCTACCCGCACGGCACCTACGAGGGCGAGATCGTCTTCGACGGCAAGCCTGCCCAGTTCGGGTCGATCAACGACTCCGAGCGCGAGGGCATCGTCATCATCCACCAGGAGCTCGCCCTGGTGCCGTACCTGTCGGTGGCCGAGAACATCTTCCTCGGCAACGAGATGCGCAGCCGCGGCGGGCTCATCGACTGGCACAAGGCCAACGCCGAGGCCGCGAAGCTCCTGGCGCGCGTGGGCCTCGACGAGAAGCCCGTGACGCCGGTGGGCGCCCTCGGCGTCGGCAAGCAGCAGCTCATCGAGATCGCGAAGGCGCTGTCGAAGGAGGTGCGGCTGCTCATCCTCGACGAGCCGACGGCCGCGCTCAACGACAACGACTCCGAGCACCTGCTCGACCTGCTGCGGCACCTCAAGGGTCAGGGCATCACCAGCATCATCATCTCGCACAAGCTCAACGAGATCGCCGAGATCGCGGACCGGACCACGGTCATCCGCGACGGCAGGACGATCGAGACGATCGACATGTCGGACCCGGGCTCGACGCAGGACCGGATCATCCGCGGCATGGTCGGCCGCGACCTCGAGCACCGCTTCCCCGAGCGCAACAGCGTCGTCGGCGACGAGGTGCTGCGGGTCGAGGACTGGACGGTCTTCCACCCGACCCAGCCGGGCCGCAAGATCATCGACAACGCGTCGTTCAACGTGCGCGCCGGCGAGGTCGTCGGACTGGCCGGCCTCATGGGCGCCGGGCGCACCGAGCTCGCGATGAGCGTCTTCGGTCGCGCGTACGGCCGCAACATCTCGGGCCGCATCTTCAAGGACGGCAGGCAGATCACCCTGCACTCCGTCGCGGACGCGATCAAGCACGGCCTCGCCTACGCCACCGAGGACCGCAAGGCCTACGGCCTCAACCTCATCGACGACATCCGCCGCAACGTCTCGCTCGCCGGCCTCGACAAGCTCGCCCCTCGCGGGTGGATCAACGGCAACGAGGAGCTGCGCGTCGCCGAGGAGTACCGGGCCAGCCTCAACATCAAGACCCCCACGGTGCTGGCCGACGTCGGCAAGCTCTCGGGCGGCAACCAGCAGAAGGTCGTGCTGTCCAAGTGGCTGTACACCGACCCCGACGTCCTGATCCTCGACGAGCCGACCCGAGGCATCGACGTCGGCGCCAAGTTCGAGATCTACACGATCATCAACAAGATGGTGGCGGCCGGGAAGGCGGTCGTCGTCATCTCGTCCGAGCTGCCGGAGCTGCTCGGCATCTGTGACCGTGTCTACACGCTCGCCTTCGGCCGCATCACCGGCCAGCTCCCGGTCGCCGACGCGACGCAGGAGCGCCTCATGGAGCTCATGACCATCGAGCGCGACCAGCCTCTGCCCACGAAGGACTACGTCTCATGAACGTCATCGACTCGGTCCGGGAGACCGTCACCCGCAACATGCGCGAGAGCGGCATCGTGGTCGCGTTCGTCGCGATCGTCGCCCTCTTCGCCGCGCTCAACCCCAACTTCCTGAGCCCCGGCAACCTGACGAACATCGTCCTGCAGTACTCGTACATCCTGATCCTGGCCATCGGGATGCTCATGATCATCGTGGCCGGGCACATCGACCTGTCGGTCGGCTCGGTCGTCGCGCTGACGGGAGCCGTCAGCGCCGTGCTCGTGATCCGCGAGGGCATGCCGTGGTACATGGGCGCGCTCGCCGCGCTCGCCGTCGGCCTGCTCGTCGGGGCGTGGCAGGGCTTCTGGGTCGCGTACGTCGGGATCCCCGGCTTCATCGTGACGCTGGCCGGCATGCTCCTGTTCCGCGGCCTGACGTACCGGGTGCTCGACAACGTCTCGCTCTCGCCGTTCGGCGGCCAGTACTACAACGTCGCCAACGGGTTCCAGAACGGCCTGCTCGGCGGGTACGGCGTCGACATCTTCACGCTCGTCATCTTCGCGATCGGCGTGGCCGGCTACGCCTGGAGCCAGTGGCGCACGCGTCGCGGCAAGCTCGCCTACCAGCAGAGCGTCGAGTCGATGCCCCTGTTCGTCCTGAAGATCGCCGTCGTGGCCGTCGTCGTCATGTGGTTCGGCTACCAGCTCGCGCAGAGCCGCGGCCTGCCCAACGTGCTGATCCTGCTCGCGATCCTCGTGATCGTCTACGGCCTGGTCACGCAGAAGTCGGTCTTCGGTCGCCACGTGTACGCCGTGGGCGGCAACCGCCACGCGGCCGAGCTGTCGGGCGTCAAGGTCAAGAAGGTCTACTTCTGGATCTTCGTCAACATGGGCTTCCTGTCCTCGGTGGCCGGCATCGTCTACTCCTCGCGCATGAACGGCGCGCAGCCGGGTGCGGGCAACATGTTCGAGCTCGACGCGATCGCCGCCTGCTTCATCGGCGGCGCCTCGACCACGGGTGGTGTCGGACGCGTCGGCGGCGCCATGATCGGTGGCCTGATCATGGCCGTCATGTCGAACGGCATGCAGCTCATGGGCGTGCCCCAGTCGATCCAGCAGGTCGTCAAGGGCCTCGTGCTCCTGCTCGCCGTCGCGTTCGACATCTACAACAAGCGCCGCGCCGCCGCGCTGCGCTGAGCGACGCACCGCGACGCGCGGGCGGGCGGCGATGCCGCCAGCCCGCGCTCCGGTGCTCCTAGGATTCCCGCGTGAGAGGACGGCTGCCCGTGTCAGGCTCGCAGTCCTCCCTGCGCGAGGCGAACCGGGCCCGGGTGGTCGACGCCGTCAAGCGGCACGGCGGGCTCACGCAGGTCGAGCTGACCGGCGCCACCGGGCTGTCCCCGGCCACCGTCTCCACGATCGTCAAGGAGCTCCTCGGCGCCGGGATGGTCGAGGTGCGCCCCGCGGTCCGCTCGGGCCGCCGCGCCCAGCTCGTCACGCTCGCCCACCGCGTCGGGCTCGTCGCGGGCGTCGTGGTCGGGTACCGGCACATGCGCGTGGCGATCGCCGACGTCACGCACGACGTCGTGGCGGAGCAGACTCTGCCCCTGCCCGCCGACCACCGCTGCGACACGAGCCTCGACCGGGCGGCGCTGCTGGTCGTGGACCTCCTCGACCGCGTGGGCGTCGGGCTGGACGAGCTGCTCGCCATCGGGCTCGGCATCCCCGCGCCCGTCGACGCGTCGTCCGGGCTGGTCGCGGTGCGCGGCGTCCTGCGCGGGTGGGACGGCGTCCCGGTCGCGCAGGTTCTCGAGAAGCGTCTGGCGCGGCCGGTGTTCGTCGACAACGACGCCAACCTGGGTGCGCTCGCCGAGAGCACCGTGGGCGCGGCGCGCGAGCACCACCACTCGCTCTACGTGCGGGCGTCGCACGGCGTCGGCGCCGGCGTGGTGATCGGGGGCCGGCTGCACCGTGGTGTCGGCGGCACGGCCGGCGAGATCGGGCACGTGCAGGTCGACCCCGGCGGGCGGATCTGCGTGTGCGGCAGCCGCGGGTGCCTCGACACCGTCGTCGGCATCCCCGCCCTGCTGGAGCCGCTGCGCACGAGCCACGGCAACCTCACGCTGCGCGACGTCGTCGCGCTCGCGAACGAGGGCGACCCGGGCTGCCGGGAGATCGTCGCGGACGCGGGCGCGACCGTCGGCGGCGTCGTCGCGAACCTCGCGACGGTCATGGGACCCGAGCGCGTCGTCGTCGGGGGCGAGCTCGCCGAGACGGGGGAGGTCTTCCTCGGGCCGGTGCGTGAGGCGGTCCGACGGCGTACCCTGCTCAACCAGCTCACGCCGCTCGACGTGGTGCCCGCCGAGCTCGGGATGCGCGCCGAGCTCATGGGCGCGGTGGTGCTCGCGCTCCAGTCCACGGACGTGTTCGAGAACGCCGACGACGGCACGCAGAAAGGGAGCCTGTGACGCCCGGACGGACGCCGCTGCTCGCGCTGCGGCAGATCAGCAAGTACTTCGGCGCCGTCGAGGCGCTCGTGGGCGTCGACCTGGAGGTGCACGCGCACGAGGTCGTGGCGCTCGTCGGGGACAACGGCGCCGGCAAGTCGACGCTCGCGAAGATCGTCGCGGGCGTGCTCCAGCCGGACTCCGGGCTGCTCGAGATCGAGGGCGCCCCGGTCACGTTGTCCTCCGCCTCCGCGGCGAACCGGATGGGCATCGCGAGCGTCTTCCAGGACCTGGCGCTGTGCGAGAACCTCGACGTCACGGCCAACGTGTTCCTCGGTCAGGAGGTGCGCAACCGGGCCGGCATCCTGCACGACGGCGAGATGGAGACCGCGACCCGCTCCCTCCTGCGGCACCTCACCGTGCGGATCCCGTCGGTCCGCACGCCGCTGCGCAACCTCTCGGGCGGCCAGCGCCAGGCCGTCGCCATCGCCCGCACGCTCATCGGCAACCCCCGCCTCGTCGTGCTCGACGAGCCCACCGCCGCGCTGTCCGTGGCGCAGACGGCCGAGGTGCTCACCCACATCGAGCGCCTGCGCGAGATGGGTCTGGGCGTCATCCTCATCAGCCACAACCTCAACGACGTGCGCGCCGTGTCCGACCGCATCGAGGTGCTGCGGCACGGGCGCAACAACGGTTCGTTCCGCGCCGACGCGACCCAGGAGGAGATCCTGGCCGCGATCACCGGCGCCCGCTCACCCTCGCTGTAGCACCGCACGTCGCCCCCGACGGGCGCCGGGCTCAGCGGAAGACGACGGTCCGGTGGCCGTCGAGGAGGACCCGGTGCTCGGCGTGCCAGCGCACGGCCCGCGCGAGCGTCCGGCGCTCGACGTCCTCGCCCAGCGCGACCAGGTCCGCCACGGCGCGCGAGTGGTCGACGCGCTCGACGTCCTGCTCGATGATCGGCCCCTCGTCGAGGTCTCCGGTCACGTAGTGCGACGTGGCGCCGATGAGCTTGACGCCGCGGTCGTGGGCCTGCGCGTACGGCCGCGCGCCCTTGAACGAGGGCAGGAACGAGTGGTGGATGTTGATCACCCGGCCCTCGAGGTCGCGGCACAGCTCGTCGGAGAGGATCTGCATGTACCGGGCGAGCACGACGAGCTCGACGTCGAGCTCCGCCACGAGCTCGCGCAGCCGGTCCTCGGCGGCCGCCTTGGTGCCCGCGGTGACCGGCACGTGGTGGAACGGCTTGCCGTAGAACGCCGCCAGGTCCTCCAGGTCGCGGTGGTTGCCGACCACGCCGACGACGTCGATCGGCATGCCCTGGTAGCGCTCGCGGTAGAGGAGGTCCACGAGGCAGTGGGCCGCCCGGCTCACGAGCACGAGCGTGCGCATCGGCCGGCCGACGACGTCGAGCGACCACGTCATCGAGAACCGCTCGGCGACGGGCGCGAGCGCGGCCTCGAGCTCCGAGCGGTCCGCCGTCGTCTCGACCTGCACGCGCATGAAGAACAGCCCCGAGGCGGGGTCGCCGAACTGCTGCGACTCGGTGATGTTGCCGTCGTGCTCGGCGAGCGTCCCCGCGACGGCGTGCACGATCCCGGGACGGTCGGGGCACGACAGCGCGAGGACCCACTCGGTCGCGGGCTCGGTGCGGGCGTCGGCGGGGGCTGCGGGCGTGGTCACGGGCCCCATTGTCCCCGACCGTCTGCCACGATGGGCCCATGAGCGACGCCACCGCCGACGCCCCCGCCGACGCCACCCGTATCGCACTCGTCGAGGACGAGCACGCAGGCGAGCTGCTCACGCTGCGCCGTGCCGCGTTCGTCAGCGAGGCGCAGCTGTACGACGACCCGCACATCCCCCCGCTGACGCA
>JAPSLQ010000288.1 GCA_031180595.1 Isoptericola sp.
ACCTGCCGCACGGCCCGCGCGGGTACCAGGTGCTGGCGGCGGTGGTGCGTGACACCCCGCCGACCCAGGCGGCGCTCGCGACGCGGCTGGGCATCGACCGGACGGTCATGACCTACCTGCTCGACCGCTTCGTCGAGTGCGACCTGGTGGAGCGGCGGCAGGACTCCGCCGACCGCCGCGCCCGTCGGGTGGTCGCGACCGAGCACGGCCGGCGTGTGCTCGCCGATCTCGACGCGCGCGTCGCCGAGGCCGAGGAGCGGCTGCTCGGCAGCTTGGACGCCGACGAGCGTGCCGCCCTGCGAACCCTGCTCGCGCGCGCGGCCGCGAGCGCCCCGCTCGACGACCCGTGCACGGTCGTCGCCCAGGTGGTCAGCCCGGAGACGCGCGGCTGACGAGGGTCGCCCGGTCAGGACGACGGACCGCTCACCGACCGCCCGCGACCCGCAGCGTGGTGCCGGTGACGTACGAGGCGCCGTCGGACAGGAGGAACGCGACGGCCGCGGCGATCTCGTCAGGCTCGCCGACGCGGCCCAGCGGGTGCGCGGCAGCCACGCGCCCCGGCCTCCCCGGGTCGCCGGCCGCGGCGTGGATGTCGGTGTCGACCGTGCCGGGTGCGACGCCGACGACGCGGATCCCCTGGTCGGCGACCTCGAGCGCGAGCCCCTTGGTGAGCGCGTCGACGCCGGCCTTCGCGGCCGCGTAGTGCACGTACTCGCCGGGCGCCCCGGTCGTCGCGGCGGCCGACGAGACGTTGACCAGCACTCCCCCGGGGCCGCCGCGTGCGGTGCTCATCGCCCGGACCGCCGCCCGGGCCACGAGCACCGCCGCGGTGAGGTTCAGCTCGATCACGCGGCGCACGACGTCGACGGGCGTGGCCGCGAGCGCCCCGACGTGGAGGGTCGCTCCCGCGTTGTTGACGACGCCCGTGAGTCGCCCGACGGCGCCGGCCCGGTCGAAGAGCTCGGCGATGCCGGCGTCGGTGGTCACGTCGGAGCGCACCACCGTGCAGGTGGCTCCGGCGGCGCGGACGGTCTGGGCGGTGGCGTGGGCCGCGCCGTCGTCCCGGGCGTAGCCGAGGACGAGGTCGTGGCCGGCGGCCGCGAGGTGCCGGGCGACGGCGGCGCCGATGCCGCGGGTGCCGCCGGTGACGAGCGTGAGAGGTCGGGTCACGGGGTCACGATAGGCCGAGCCGACCCTCCGGCGGCAGACTCGCGTCGTGACCGTCAGCGACGTGCCGCTCCCCGAGCCGCCCAGCCGCCCGCCCGACGTGGCGGACGACTTCGGCGGACCGGCGCTGCGCCGGGACCTCTGGCTCGACCACTACCTGCCGCACTGGACCACGCCCGACCGCTCGCGGGCGAGGTACGAGCACGGCCCGGCAGGGCTACGGCTGCGCATCGACGAGGACCAGCCCGACTGGCGCCAGGAGGACGCGCCGCTGCGGGTGTCGAACCTGCAGACCGGCACGTTCTCCGGCGGGCGGGGATCGAGCCGGGGGACGCACCGGCACCGCCCCGACGGGCTCACCGTCCGCACCCCGACGCCGACCCGCCTGCTGTGGGCACCGTCGGCCGGACGGGTCGACGTGACGGTCAGCGCGAGCCGCGACGACGGGTGCATGCTCGCCGCGTGGCTCGTGGGGACGGAGCACCTCGCGCCGGAGCACGCCGGCGAGGTCTGCGTCTTCGAGATCGACGCAGCGGGCGTCGGTGCGGACCGCACCGTCGCCCGCTGCGGTGTCAAGGCGCACGCGGACCCGTCGCTGCGCACTGACATGGCCGAGGTCCTGCTGCCCTTCGACGCCTCCCGGCCGCACACCTGGACGGCCGTCTGGAGGGAAGGCGAGACGATCATCGGCTGCGAGGGCCGCGTCCTGCGGCGGCTCTCGCAGGCGCCCCGCTACCCGCTCTTCCTCATGCTCGACCTGTTCGAGACCGGGCCGCGCGTGGGCCCGTACCCGAAGACGGCGCAGCTGCACCGGGTGCGGGGATGGAGCGTCTGACGTCCGGCCGTCACCTGGTGCGCAGCACCTCGGCGACGAACCGCGCGGACCGCTCCCGCAGCCCGGCGACGCGCCGCTCGACGATCTGCTCGCGCGCGCTCTCGGCGTCGGACCCGGCCTCCGCGCGCGTGGGCGTGCGGCGGACGTTCGCCGAGCACAGGAAGTCCGTGCAGATCAGCGTGCCGATCGTGTTCCCCGCGCGGCCCGCGGCGCCGGCACGCCGCGCGACGTAGAGCGACACGTCGTCGGTCACCACGACGTCCTCGCACCAGGCGCACAGGCCCTTGCGGCGCGTGCGCCCCGCCTTGGCGTCGGCGGCGCGCAGCAGGATGCCGGTGGGCTCGCCGTCGAGCTCGAGGACGACGTACGCGGCGAGCGGCGCCCTGCGGTCGCGCCACCCCAGGTAGTCGAGCCGGTCCCAGCGGACGTCGGCGAGGTCGGGGAGCGTCGCCTGGGCCGCCTCGCGGCGGGTGGCGTTGACGAAGGACGCGCGGATCTGCTGCTCGGTCAGGGGGTTCATGGGGAGCCTCTCGGGTGGTGCGTTCGGTGGGCACGGCGATGCCCGCGCCCGGCTCCCGACGTCGTGGTCAGCAGCGCGGGGCGCGGGCGCGCGGGGTGCCCGAGCAGGCCGACGCGGCCACCTCGCATCCCGCGGTGGCGCCGTGCATCCGCTCGCTCCTCGTGTCCCTCGTGGCGTTTCCCTGTGGTCTGGTGCCGACTCGCCGTCGCGGTCGGCCGTCCGATGCTAGGGCAGCCGGCGCTCGGCCTCACGGGATTTTCTCGT
>JAPSLQ010000035.1:0-13191 GCA_031180595.1 Isoptericola sp.
CGCCCACGCCCTACTCCCCCGGCGAGCTCGAGTCGCTCACGGAGTCGGTCACGGCGGGCCTGGCCGCGGGGCTCGCGCAACGCTGAACCCTGCGGCGCGCGACCCTGCAACGCTGAACCCTGCGGCGACGAACCCTGCGGCGGCACCGCGACGACGAAGCCCGCCGCGGCGCCGTGCTGGCGTCGCGGCGGGCAACGGTTCGTCGGGCCTCAGCGCCCCTCGCGGCGGCGGCGCTCCCAGCGCTCCTCGAGGCGAGCCAGGAAGCTCTCGCCCTTCGAGGTGGTGCGGGTGCCGGTGGCGCCACGAGCCGGCTTGCGCCCGCCCGGCTGCGGCTGGGGCGCCGTGTCGACGGTCCCGTCCGGACGCACCACCCCGGTCGGTCCTGACTTGCGCGGGGCCGCGAACGCGTAGGCGACACCGGCGAACATGAGGACGAACCCGATGACGCCGACCCACGGTCGCGACGACGCCGCCCCGAGGACGAGCAGCAGAAGGCCGGCGACGACGCCGACGCCGGCCAGGACATAACGCAGCGGCGATCGCCGGCTCGTCTGCTGGAGGGTGTTCGCCAGACGGGGGTCGTCGCTCGTCAGCGCGCGCTCCATCTGCTCCAGCACGCGCTGCTCGTACTCGGACAGAGGCATCGAGACCCCCGGATCTCGCGGTGGAACAGTGACTCCCTCAGGATATGCCTGCGGTGCCCCGCACGGTAGTTGACGGCAATGCCGTTGCCCGCGTCAAGTCGTCCGCGGGTACCCGGTCGGCCGTCCCGGCCGGCGCGCCGAGCCCGATCGCCGTGCGGCCGAAGCGTTCGCGGACGGCGTCCAGGGCAAGCTCGGCCTCCCGCCGGGCGTCCTGACGTGGGTCGAGAGCCTCGTCCAGCGTCGGCTGGGCGGGCAGGCCCGTACGCGGTGCCAGGTTCTCCGCCCGCACGCCGACGAGCCGCACGGCGAGGCCATGCCGGTCGACGCCGGCGAAGAGCTCGCGGGCCACGGCGTAGATCTCCTGCGCGACGTCGGTCGGCGTGGAAAGGGTGCGTGAGCGCGTCAGGGTGCGGAAGTCGCTCGTGCGGACCTTGAGCGCCACGGTCCGCCCGACGACGGACTGCCGGCGCAGCCGGCCCGCGACCCGGTCGGCGAGCTCGAGCAGGCGTCTCTCGACCGCCGCGGCGTCCCACAGGTCGTGCTCGAACGTCGTCTCGGCGCCGATGCTGCGCTCGGCGTGCTCGGGGACCACGGGCCGAGGGTCCCTCCCCCAGGCGAGGTCGTGCAGGTGCGCGCCGTGCACCGCGCCCACGGCCGCCTGGAGGCTCGGCACGTCCGTGTCGGCGAGCTGCGCGACCGTCGTGATCCCCCAGCGCGCCAGCGCCTGCTCGGTCTTCTCCCCCACGCCCCACAGCGCCCCGACCGGCAGCGTCCGCAGGAACGGGACGGTGGCGTCGGCCGGGATGAGCAGCATCCCGTCCGGCTTGGCGTGCGTCGACGCGAGCTTCGCCACGAACTTGTTCCGCGCGATCCCGACCGAGCAGGTGATCCCGTGCTCGGCGCGGACGCGGTCGCGCAGCCGGGCACCGATCTCGGTGGGTGACCCGAGGCGCCGGCGCGCGCCCGAGACGTCGAGGAAGGCCTCGTCCACGCTGATCTGCTCGACGAGCGCCGTGATCTCCCCGAGCATGCCCATGACGGACCGGGAGACCTCGTGGTAGAGCGTGTGGTCCGGGGGCACGACGACGGCCTGGGGGCACAGGCGGAGGGCGGTCGCCATGGACATCGCCGAGCGCACGCCGAACGCGCGCGCCTCGTACGTCGCGGCGAGGACGACGCCGCGCTCCCGGCCCCCGACGATCACCGGGAGCCCGCGGAGCTGCGGGCGACGGGCGAGCTCGCACGCGGCGAAGAACGCGTCCATGTCGACGTGCATGATCGGCGTCCCGGACTCGTCCGAGCCCCAGTCGCGGTTGGCACCCGCGGCCCGCGGCCCCCGGCTCACGACGCCGCCGACGCTGGCGCGAGCGGCCGGGCGAACCCGGCGTCGGGGTCGACGAGCATGCCCACCTCGTCGCGGAAGTCCTCCGCGCACGCGACGAGCTCGTCGGCGCGCGCGGGCGCGACGTCCTCGCCGTGGCCCGCGTCGACCGCGGCGCGCAGCCGCGCACCCGACGCGAAGTAGCCCGACCACGCAGCCAGGCCCGGCTCGACGACGGCGAGCATGTCCCACACCGAGCGCGCGCCGGAGCGGCGCGAGGGCCTGCCGCGCAGGGCGACCACCGCCGCGGCCGCCCGCAGGGCCGCCAGGTGGGCGTGGAGGAACCGCTCGGCCGGGTCCGACGCCGCCTCGGCGGCGGCGAGCTCGCCGTCCGCGCGCGCCAGGAGCGCGGCGACGTCGGCCGGGACCACGCGCGGGCCGGTGACGACGGGCCGCGCCGACCCGTGGCGCGACGGCGGGGTGGACGTCCGAGGCGACATGGCACACCTCCCGTTCTCTCCTGCGGGCACCGCCCGCGTCCTCAGTGTCGAACACCTGTTCGAACCTTGTCAATCGGGCTGCTGGAAGACTGGGGTCATGGCCCGCCGCACCCGTTCCCGACGCGCTCCAGCATCCACCGAGGCACCGACACTCCCGTCCGGCCCGGTCCCCGTGGACACCGGCACGGCGCACGTGGAGCGGGACCCGGACCACCCCGAGCGGGTCACGCTGCACGTCAACGGCGTGCCGAGCTCGGGCCTCGACCTCGCCGACCCCGGGTTCCTGGCGTTCGAGTACATGCAGGAGATGGCCGCGGTCCTCGCGCTGCTCCCCACCGGTCCCCTGCGCGTGGTCCACCTCGGCGCGGCCGGGTGCGCGCTCGCCCGGCACGTGGAGCACGAGCGGCCCGGGTCGCGCCAGCTCGGGGTCGACGTCGACGCCCGCCTGCTGACGCTCGTGCGCGAGTGGTTCGCCCTGCCCCGCTCGCCCCTGCTGCGGCTGCGGGCCGACGACGCCTACCGCGCGCTGGAGTCCCTGCCCGAGCGGTCGTACGACGTGGTCGTGCGCGACGTCTTCGCCGGCGACCGGACCCCCGAGCACCTCGCGGGCGCCGCGTTCGCGCGGGCGGCGCACCGCGTCCTGCGTCCGGGCGGCGTCCTGCTGGCCAACTGCGCCGACCGCCCGCCGCTCGAGCTCGCCCGCCGCGAGGTCGCGACGCTCGCGGCCGCGTTCGGCCCCGCCGCCGCCGCGGAGGGGCGCCTCGCGGCCGTCGCCGAGCCCGGGGTGCTCAAGGGCCGCCGCTACGGCAACGTCGTGCTCGCGGCCGTCCGGGCCACCTCCGGCGACGCGGGCGACGACACGGGCGGCGACACGGCCGGCGACACGGGAGAGAGCGGGACGTCGGGCGCGGACCTGCGCGACCCCGCGCTCGGCCGGGCCCTGCGCACGCTGCCCGTCCCGGCGCACCTGCTCGTGGGCGCCGAGCTCGAGCGGTTCGCCGGCACCGCGACCCCGCTGCCCTGACCCCACGACGAAGGCCGCGCCCCGGGACGGGACGCGGCCTTCGTACCACCTCGGCGGGGTCTCAGATCGGCACGACCTGCTCCGCCTGCGGCCCCTTGGGCCCCTGGGTGATCTCGAACTCGACCCGCTGGGCCTCCTCGAGCGTGCGGTACCCCTGCGACTGGATCGCCGAGTAGTGCACGAAGACGTCCGCGCCGCCGTCGTCCTGGGCGATGAAGCCGTAGCCCTTCTCCGCGTTGAACCACTTCACAGAACCCTGCGCCATGCTGATCCTTCGACCTTCCGTCCACCGGTCCACGGGCGGCCCGGCCGGCCGCCCGCCGCTGCAAGAGCCCGCCGACGCCGGTTCGTGCGTTGGTTCGCCGCTGCAACGGCGCCAGTGTGGCACGGACCACGCCGGTATGCCACGGTTCGGGCGGCTTTGCTGGATCAGTCGTCGCCCTGCTGCGCGAGGAAGCGCTCGAACTCCTCGCCGAGCTCCTCGGCCGTGGGCAGCGGCGCCTGCTCCGCGAGCAGGCTCGTGCGTCCGACCGAGCGCGTGAACGCGTCGTACTGCTCCTCGAGCGCCTTCACGACGGCCGTCACCTCGGCCGACTCACGGACCTGGCGCTCGACCTCGATCGTCGCGTCCGCCGCGGCCGCGGTGAGCACGCCCGTCGCGAGCTCGAGCCCGGTCGCACGCTCGACGTGCTGGAGGGCGACGACGGCCGCCGGCGTGTACCGGGACTGGCCCAGGTAGTGGGGGACGTGCACGGTGAAGCCCATGGCGTCGTGCCCCGCCTCGCCGAGGCGGTACTCCAGGAGCGCGGCCATCGAGCCCGGCACCTGGACGCGGCCGAAGAAGGAGGTGTAGTCCTCGACCAGACCTCCCCGCGTCGCGTGCGCGGTGAGCGACAGCGGACGCGTGTGCGGCACGCCCATCGGGATGCCGTGGAAGCCGACGGTCAGCGACACGCCGAACCGGTCGACGAGGTCGCGGACGGCGGCGATGACGCGCTCCCACTGCAGGTCGGGCTCGACCCCGTGCAGCAGCAGGAAGCCCGTGCCCTCGGCGTCGCGCAGGTGGTCGATCGCGAGGTAGGGCTCGTCGTAGTCGTCCCACCGGTCGGCGTCGAACGTCATGACGGCGCGCTTGGACCGGTAGTCCAGCAGCTGGTCGACGTCGAAGGTGACGAGGCGCGTCGCCTCGAGGTGCTCGACGAGATGCCCCGCCGCGATCTCGCCGGCAGCGCCGGCGTCGACGAACCCGCGCAGCGAGTGCAGCAGGACCGGCCCGGCGCGCCCGGCGTCGGGCACCGGCTGCTCGCCGCGCGGGGCGAGCGTGCGCGCGACGGCGTCCTCGTCGACCTGGTAGATGCCCTGCGGGTCCAGCAACGCAGCTCCTCCTCGTCCGACGTCGGGCGGTGCGCCCGTCTGCAGGCGTCAACCGACGGGCGGCGCGGATCCTTCCCGGCTCAGCGGCGAGGCAGCCGCACGACCGTGACGAAGAAGTCGTCGATCTGCCGCACCACGTCGATGAAGCGGTCGAAGTCGACCGGCTTGGTGACGTACGCGTTGGCGTGCAGCGCGTACGAGCGCAGCACGTCCTCCTCGGCCTCCGACGTCGTGAGCACGACGACGGGGATCTGCTTGAGCTCCGGGTCCGCCTTGACGGCCGCGAGCACCTCGCGCCCGTCCATGCGGGGCAGGTTGAGGTCCAGCAGGATCAGGTCGGGGGTCGGGGCACCGGCGTGCTCCCCCTCCTTGCGGAGGAACGCCAGCGCGCTCACGCCGTCGGACACCACCGACAGGCGGTTGGCGACCTTGTGCTCGGCGAAGGCCTCCCTCGTCATGAGGACGTCACCCGGGTCGTCCTCGACGAGGAGCACCTCGATGCCCGCCTGCTGGTCCGTCATGTGCACTCCTGCTCGTCCGTCCTGCGTCGCCCCCCGGGGACGCGCCGCGGCGTCGGCCCAGGTCAGCGAGGAACCACGAGCCTAACGGAGGTCCGGATCACCCGCCGCGCGCAGCGTCCAGCGCACCGTCGTGCCCCCGCTGTCCGCGGGCTCCACCCACACCCGCCCGCCGTGGTGCTCGACGACACGCTTGACCAGCGCCAGGCCGATCCCGGTGCCCGAGTACACCTCCTTCGGGTGCAGGCGCTGGAAGATGACGAAGACGCGCTCGGCGTACTGAGGGTCGATGCCGATGCCGTTGTCGGTGCACGCCACCTCCCAGGCGTCGCCGTCGCGGCGGGCCGACAGGTGCACCCGGGGCGGCCGCTCGGGGTGCCGGAACTTGAGGGCGTTGCCGACCACGTTCATGAGCAGCATCGCGAGCAGCGCCCGCTCCCCCCGGACGACGGGCAAGGGGTCGTGGGTGACCTCGGCGCCGGACTCGGCGATGCGCTCGCCGAGGTCGTGCAGGACCTGCTCCAGCACCGCCTCGAGGCGTACCTCCTCCGGTTCGGCGCCCGATCGCCCGACGCGCGAGAACGCGAGGAGGTCCTGGATGAGGTGCTGCATGCGGCGCGCGCCGTCGACCGCGAAACCGATGTACTGGTCGGCGCGCTCGTCGAGCTGGCCCCCGTAGCGCTTCTGCAGCAGCTGGGTGAAGCTGGCGACCTTGCGCAGCGGCTCCTGCAGGTCGTGGGAGGCCACGTAGGCGAACTGCTCGAGGTCGCGGTTCGAGCGCTCGAGCTCGCGGGTCTGCTCACGCAGGAGCTGGTGGGCCCGTTCCGTCTCGGCGTGCGACTCGCGCAGCTCGGCCACCTGCTGCACGAGCTCGCGCCGCATCTGCTCGACGTCGCGCGCGAGCGAGGCGATCTCGCCCGTGCCCTCGGCGCGGATCTCGTGCTCGTGGGAGCCCGTGCTCGCAGCCCGGACCGCGGCGGCCAGCCGGCCCAACGGCTGGGTCACGCTCCGCTCGAGCGCGACCCACACGAACACGCACACGAGCACGACGAGGAGCGCCAGCACGCCGACCACGACGAGCAGGACCTCGCTCCACAGCAGCGCGGCGTCGTGGTCGGCCTGGCCCGGACGCTCGCGCGCGAGCAGCGTGAGGGTCCGCCACGTCGCCACGAGCGCGACGGCGACCGTGAGCAGGAGGACGGCGCCGACCGCGACGAGCGGCCGGCGCACGCGGTCGCGGAGCGTGGGCTCGCGCCTCACGTGCGTGCCCACTCGTCGGAGTCGGCCAGCGTCGAGGACCTGGTGCCCGGGATCGCGTTGTCGCGCCCGGTCCACCCGACGACGAGCAGCGCGGCGTCGTCGGTCAGCGGCCCGCCGTGGAGGCGGCGCACCCGCCGCAGCACGCGCTCGACGACACCTTCGACGCCCTCGCGCCGCAGCTCGTCGGTGACGAGCGCGTGGAGCCCGGTGACCCCGAGCCGCGGCACGCCCCGGCGCGCGGGCAGCTCGACGTCGAGGCCCGCGGCGTCGACCTCGGCCTCGACCAGACCGTCCGTGTAGAGCATGAGCGCGAACGGCCCGTCGAGGGCGACCCGGTGCGCCTCCCAGTCCCCGGCGACCGGGATGCCGAGGGCGCGTCCGCGCGCGTCGGCCGGGAGCACGTCGCAGCGCACGTCACCGACAGGTCCGGTGAACAGCATCGGCGCCGGGTGGCCCGCGAGCGCCACCTGCGCCTCCTCGCGGTCGGGCGCGATGGCGACCTGGCAGAGCGTGACGAAGATCTCGGGACTCGAGCGCTCGGTCAGCAGCACGCGCTCGAGCAGGGGCAGCACGCGGTCGGTCGGCGTGTCGGTCAGGACGAGCGTGCGCCAGGCCGTGCGCAGGGTCGCCCCCAGGGCCGCCTCGTCGGGGCCGTGCCCGGCCACGTCCCCGATGACGGAGAGCACCGTGCCGTCCGGCCGCTCCACGGTGTCGAAGAAGTCGCCCCCGAGCAGGCCGTTGCCGCCGGGGAGGTAGCCCACCATGACGGAGACCTTCTCGTCCGCCACGAGCGGCTTGGGCAGCAGCGCGCGCTCGAGGCGGGCGGTCTCGGCCGCGCGCACCGCGCTGCGGTACAGCGCCCGCTGCTGCGCCACGGACCGGCGCCGCTGGAGGGCGTAGCGCAGGGACCGGCCCAGCAGGTCGCCCTCGGTCTCGCCCTTGACGAGGTAGTCGTCGGCACCCGCCGCGACCGCCTGGACACCCTGGTCGACACCCGTGTGCCCCGTGAGGACGACCAGCGCCGGCGGCAGGGGCGCGTCCTCGGCGGCCTGCCGGAGCTGCTCGACGGCGGCGAGCCCCACGGAGTCGGGCAGGCCGAGGTCCAGCAGGACGCAGTCGACGGCGTGCCGGCCGAGCGTGGCGAGCGCGTCGGCCAGGCTGCGCGCGCGCTGCAGCTCGACGGTCACGCCGGCGTCGAGCAGCAGCTCGTCCACCAGGAGCGCGTCGGCGTCGTCGTCCTCGACGAGCAGGACCCGGATCGGCCGGGCCCCTGGTGCCGTCTCTGCGGGCCCGGCAGCACCCGGTCCCGGCCCGCCCGTGGTGCGGGGCACGTCGCCGCTGCTCATGGGCGTGATCCTAGACCGACGCCCCCACCACCGGTCGAGGCCGCCCGGCGGGTCTGCAATGATGGTCGGCCGCACGGTCACGGACGCAGGGAGGACGCGTGGCGGGCAGGCAGGACGAGCTGGCACGAGAGCAGACGGTGGTGGACCGCCTCTACGCGCGGCTGGACGAGGTACGCAGCACGACGCGCGGCCGGCTCGCCGAGGTGCGCCGGTCCGGCCCCTCCGGGTCGCCGCAGAACCGCAGCGAGCGCGACGCGTTCGCGACCCTCTACGAGGACCGCGTCGCCCAGCTCGACGCCGTGGAGGACCGCCTCGCGTTCGGCCGCCTCGACCTCGACGACGACACGGTCCGGTACGTGGGGCGCATCGGGCTCACGGACGACGAGCACCGCTCGCTGCTGACGGACTGGCGCGCCCCGGCGGCGCAGGCCTTCTACCGCGCCACGGCGCTGCACCCGTCGGGCGTCGTGCGCCGGCGGCACCTCGTGACCTCGGGACGCACCGTGACCGGGCTCGAGGACGAGGTCCTCGACCTCGACGCGATCGACGGCGACGCGACGCACCTGTCGGGCGAGGGAGCGCTGCTCGCCTCGCTCGCGACGCGCCGCACCGGCCGCATGACGGACATCGTCGCGACGATCCAGGCCGAGCAGGACCGCATCATCCGTTCCGAGCTCGGCGGCGCGCTCGTCGTCCAGGGCGGCCCCGGCACGGGCAAGACGGCGGTCGCCCTGCACCGGGCGGCGTACCTCCTCTACGCGCACCGCAAGGTCCTCGAGCGCTCGGGCGTGCTCCTGGTCGGGCCCAGCCGGTCCTTCCTGCGGTACATCGACCAGGTGCTCCCCTCGCTCGGCGAGACCGGCGTCGTCTCGACGACGGTCGCGGAGCTGCTGCCGGGCGTCGTGGCCACCGGCGTCGACACGGGGAAGGTCGCGGAGATCAAGGGCCGGCTCGTGTGGCGCTCGGTCGTCCGCCGCGCCGTGCGCGCCCGCGAGCGGGTCCCGGCGCAGGACGTGCGGGTACGCGTGGACGGGCACGACCTCGTGATCCGGCGCCGCGACGTCCGCGAGGCCATCGCGCGGGCCCGCCGCACGCACAAGCCGCACAACGAGGCGCGCGCGACGTTCGTGCGCGAGATGCTCGCCCGGCTGGTCGACCAGTACGCCGACCAGCTCGGCTCGGCCCTGGCACCCGAGGACGTGGCGATGGTGAGCGAGGACCTCCGGTCGGACCGTGACGTGCGCGTCGCGCTGAACCTCGCGTGGTTCCCGATCACGCCCGAGAAGCTCGTCGCCGACCTCTACGCCAAGCCTCACCGTCTCGCCGAGGCGGCGCCCGAGCTCACCGCGGCGGAGCGGCGGCTGCTGCGCCGCGACCCGGACGCCTCGTGGACCGAGTCCGACGTGCCGATCCTCGACGAGGCCGCCGAGCTCCTCGGCGAGGACGACTCCCTCGCGCGCGCCGAGGCCCGCGCCCGCGCCGCGGAGCGCGCGGCGGAGCTCGAGTACGCCCGCTCGGTGCTCGAGTCGACGGGAGCCGGCGGCGGGCTCGTGGACGCCGAGACCCTCGCGTCGCGCTTCGAGGCCACCGGTCCCCGCCTGACGACCGCGGAGCGCGCGGCCGCCGACCGCACCTGGACGTACGGGCACGTCGTCGTGGACGAGGCGCAGGAGCTCTCCCCGATGGCGTGGCGCGCGCTCGTGCGCCGCGTGCCGACGCGCTCGATGACGATCGTCGGCGACGTCGCGCAGACGTCGTCGGCCGCGGGCGCGCGGTCCTGGGCGGCCGCCCTCGACCCGGTCCTGCGCGACGGCTGGCGGCTCGAGGAGCTCACCGTGAGCTACCGCACGCCAGCCGCGGTGGCAGACGCCGCGCAGCGCGTCGCGACCGCCGCGGGCCTGCCCGTCTCGCCCCTCACGGCGGCGCGGCACGTCGACGACGCGCTCGAGCTCGTCCCCGCGACGCCGTCCGAGGTGGCGGGCCCCGGGGTCGAGCAGGAGGTCGTCGAGCAGGAGGTCGTCGAGCAGGAGGTCGTCGGCCAGGTGGCCGCGCTCGCACGACGGTTCGTCGGGCCCGACGGCGCGGGGCGCGTCGCGGTCGTGGCCCCGGAGGAGCGTGTGCCTGCGCTGCGCCGGGCGGTCGAGTCGTCGCTCACCGACGCGACTGGTGCCGCCGAGGCCGCGCGCCTGCTGGCCCAGCGCCCGGAGGACGCCCAGGTCGCCGTCCTGTCGCCGCGCGAGACCAAGGGCCTCGAGTACGACGCGGTCGTCCTCGTCGAGCCGGCGGCCGTGGCCGAGGGACCGGGCGGGTACTCGGACCTCTACGTGGCCATGACCCGGCCGACGCAGCGGCTCGTCGTCGTCCACGAGCGGGCGCTCCCGGACGGTTTCGCCGAGCAGGCGGCTGCCCCGGTCCCCGCCCGCCCGTGAGACGGGTTTGTGGGCACGCGCCCCGGCGGCGCACCATGGGTCCGTGCTGCGCGCCCTTCTGCTGGAGAACGTCCACCCTGTCGCCACCGAGATCCTCCGCGACGCGGGGATCGAGGTCGTCACGCGCTCCGGCGCGCTCGACGAGGCCGAGCTGATCGACGCCCTCGAGGGCTTCCACATCCTCGGCATCCGGTCCAAGACGACCGTCACGTCCAAGGTGTTCGAGTCCGTGCCCGGCCTGCTCGCCGTCGGCACGTTCAGCATCGGGACGAACCAGATCGACCTGGCCGCCGCCGCGTCGTACGGCGTCGCGGTGTTCAACGCCCCGTACTCCAACACCCGCTCGGTGGTCGAGCTCGCGCTCGCCGAGATCATCGCCCTGACCCGCCGACTCACCGTCCGCGACAAGGCCCTGCACGACGGCGTCTGGGACAAGACGGCCGAGGGCGCGCACGAGGTGCGCGGCCGCACGCTCGGGATCATCGGCTACGGGAACATCGGCTCGCAGCTGTCCGTGCTGGCCGAGAACCTGGGCATGCGCGTCGTGTTCTACGACACGGCGGAGAAGCTCGCGCTCGGCAACGCCCGGCGCGTCGAGACCGTCGACGAGCTGCTCGCGGTCGCCGACGCCGTGACCATCCACGTGGACGGGCGCCGGGGCAACGCGGGCCTCTTCGGTGCCGACATGTTCGCGCGCATGAAGCCCGGGGCGATCTTCCTCAACCTGTCGCGCGGCTTCGTCGTCGACGTCGACGCGCTGCGCGAGAACATCCTGTCCGGCCACCTCGCCGGCGCCGCGGTCGACGTCTTCCCGACCGAGCCGAAGAAGCGCGGCGACCACTTCGAGTCGCCGCTGCGGGGCCTGGACAACGTCATCCTCACGCCGCACGTCGGCGGCTCGACCGAGGAGGCGCAGGAGGCGATCGGCGACTTCGTGGCCAAGAAGCTCCGCGACTACCTGGCCACGGGCTCGACGACGCTCTCGGTCAACCTGCCGAACCTGCAGCTCGAGCACACCGGCGTCGGCCGCATCATGCTGCTGCACCGCAACGTCCCGGGGGTGCTGGCGGCCGTCAACCAGGTCTTCGCCGACCACGGCGCCAACATCGAGGCTCAGATGCTCGCGACGCGCGGGGAGATCGGCTACGTGGTGACCGACATCTCCGACGTGACGCACCGCGGCGCGTCGGCCAAGCTGCAGGCGATGGACTCGACCATCCGGCTGCGCATCCGCGACGCGTTCGACCGGCCCGAGTTCCCGCCCGGCCCGGCGGCGGGCTGACGCACGACGGGCGGCCCGGGAACCCCCGGACCGCCCGTCGCTCGTGCGCGCCGGCGCTCAGCCGGACTTGCGCCGGAACATCCGCTGGACCGGGCCGGCCGTCTCGGACCCGTGCACGGCACCGGTGTTCGTGCCGCCGTCCGCGGTGCGGTGACGTGCGGCGTTCTTCTTGTCGAGGGCCTCCTTGAAGCGCGCCTTCGCGTCCGCTCCAGGAGCCGTCGTCCGTTCCTTGTCCGTCATGCGGCCACCTCGTCGTCCGAGTCGGGGTGCGGGCGCGGCACCGGACGAGCGCCGCGCCCCGCGGTCCGGTCCAGCATGCTGCAGCGACCGGGTCGGCGCCACCTCATTTCCGCCGTCGTACCGGGCAGGACCCTCAGAGGCCCTGCTCGGCCGGCTCGACCGCGGCGGGCGGCGCCGCGTCGCGGGCGGCGCGCTCGTCCCGCTCGGCCCGCAAAGACGTGATCGCGCTCTCGAAGTCCTCGAGCGAGTCGAACGCCTGGTACACGCTCGCGAACCGCAGGTAGGCCACCTCGTCGAGCTCGCGCAGCGGACCCAGGATCGCGAGGCCGATCTCGTACGCGTCGATCTCGGGACTGCCCGAGCTCCGCAGCGTCTCCTCGACCTTCTGGGCGAGGATGGCGAGGTCGTCCGCGCTCACGGGCCTGCCCTGGCAGGCCTTGCGGACGCCCGAGACGATCTTGTCGCGGCTGAACGGCTCGGTCGCGCCCGACCGCTTCACGACCGAGAGGCTCGCCGTCTCGATCGTGGTGAACCGCCGGTTGCACGCGGGGCACTGACGCCTGCGACGGATGGCGGCACCGTCGTCGGACGTCCGGGAGTCGATCACGCGCGAGTCGGCGTGCCGACAGAACGGGCAGTGCATCCGTGTCTCCTGCGGTCGGGGCCGGGCGGACGCCCGGCGGCCCGAAGAAAGTATGCGGCCGCCCGTGGCCGACGCAACACGGTGCGTGCGCGTCACTCCGCCGGCAGCAGGACGACCTGGCCCGCCTCGACGTCGGACGTCCGCATGCCGTTGATCGCCTTGACCTCCGCGACGACGTCGCGCACGTCCTCGCCCGCCGTCGTGAGCCCGCGCGCGAGCTGCCACAGCGTCTCCCCCGGCGCGACGGTGTGCGCCCGCACCTCGAGCGGCTCCGGTGGCGCGCTGGCCATGGCCTGCGTCCCGGCGAGTCCGAAGATCGCGGACACCAGCGCGGCCAGCGCCAGCACCACCGCGCGACCGCGCGGGGTCAGGTGCAGCCCGCCCAGCCCCAGGAAGCCGTACGCCTCCGACGTGGTGCGAAGGCTCGGGATCGTGGCGGCCATGTTCGCGTCCTCTCGTTGTCCCGTGTCTGACGTGGTCCGTGGTCGGTGTTCGTACAGGTCGACGTTCGAACGCCTGTGCGTCGAACGTGTGTACGTCGAACGCCTGTACCATTGGTACCACCCGCCTCCGACAAAGTCGAGACATGCTCGAACAGATGTTTGAGCGA
>JAPSLQ010000035.1:13291-19866 GCA_031180595.1 Isoptericola sp.
GGTCGGTGTTCGTACAGGTCGACGTTCGAACGCCTGTGCGTCGAACGTGTGTACGTCGAACGCCTGTACCATTGGTACCACCCGCCTCCGACAAAGTCGAGACATGCTCGAACAGATGTTTGAGCGACGGCACGAACTGACCTACAGTGGCTGCAGCGCGATGGAAGGTTTGTCGGATTTCACGGCTCGATCCGCAGGGTGGGCCACGAGGACGGGAGCGACGCGATGACGACCGGACCGCACGGGGCCACGGGGGACGCCGCGCTGGCGACGGTCAGCGACCTGCCGGCGAACGGTGCCGAGCGCCTGACGCCGCGGCAGCGACGCGTGCTCGAGACCATCCGCGACTCCGTCGAGCGCCGCGGCTACCCGCCCACGATGCGCGAGATCGGCGAGGCGGTCGGGCTGGCCAGCCCGTCGTCGGTCAAGCACCAGCTGACGACGCTCGAGCGCAAGGGCTACCTGCGCCGCGACCCGAACCGCCCGCGCGCCATCGAGGTCGTCGACCCGGACGCACCCGAGGCGACCGTCGCCGTCGACGCGGCGCTCGGCTCGGCGACCGCCCTCGCCGCCTCGACGCAGGACGAGTCGGTTCCCGCCCCGTCGTACGTGCCCCTCGTGGGACGCATCGCCGCGGGCGGTCCCATCCTGGCCGAGCAGCTCGTCGAGGACGTCTTCCCGCTCCCCCGGCAGATCGTCGGCGACGGCGAGCTCTTCCTGCTCAAGGTCGCGGGCGACTCGATGGTCGACGCCGCGATCTGCGACGGCGACTGGGTCGTCGTGCGGCGCCAGCCCGTCGCCGAGAACGGCGAGGTGGTCGCGGCGATGATCGACGGCGAGGCCACGGTCAAGACGTTCAAGCGCACCGACGGGCACGTGTGGCTGCTGCCGCAGAACGCCGCGTACAGCCCCATCGCGGGTGACGAGGCGCAGGTCCTGGGGCGCGTCGTCGCCGTGCTGCGCAGCCTCTGACGCGCAGCCGCCCGGCGCTCAGAGGCCGAGGCGCCGCTGCACCGCTCGCATCGCGTCGGCCGACGCCCGCAGTCCGGCGATCTCGTCGTCGGACATGGGCACGTCGACGGTCTCGGTGACACCCCGGCGGTCGACGAGCGACGGCATCGACAGGCAGACGTCCGAGATTCCTCGGAAGCCGTCGATCCGCGACGAGACGGGCATGATCCGGTGCTCGTCGTTGAGCACGGCCTCGATGATCCGCGTGGCGGCGAGCCCGACGGCGTAGTTCGTCGCTCCCTTGCCCGCGATGACCCGGTAGGCCGACTCCACGACGTCGGTCGCGATCCGCTCGCGCGCCGCGGCGTCGAGGGGCGGGCGTCCCGCGAGCGCCCTCCACCCGAGCAGCGGCACGCCGGCGATCGTCGCCGAGCTCCACAGCACGATCTCCGAGTCGCCGTGCTCGCCGGCGATGTACGCGTGCACGTTGCCCACGGCCACGCCGCAGTGCTCGGCGAGCGCCGCGCGCAGCCGCGACGAGTCCAGGACGGTGCCGCTGCCGAAGACGCGCCCCGGCGGCAGGCCCGAGACCTTCTGCGCCGCGTAGGTCACGACGTCGACCGGGTTGGTCACCATGATGAAGACCGCGTCGGGAGCCACGTCGACGAGACCGGGCATGATGCGGCGCGTGAGGTCCACGGTCGCCTCCGCGAGATCGAGGCGCGTCTGGCCGGGATGCTGCTTGGCACCCGCCGTCACGACGACGACGTCGGCGTCCCGGCACACCTCGACGTCGTCCGAGCCGACGATCTCCGCCTGCGGGATGAACATGCCCCCGTGGCGCAGGTCGAGCACCTCGGCGTCGACCTTGGCCCGGTTGACGTCCATGAGGGCCACGGTGCGTGCCGCGCCCCGCGCGAGCGCGGCGTAGGCGAGCGTCGAGCCCACGGCCCCCGCGCCGACGATCGCGAGCCTGGTCCTGCTGCGGGGTGCGTCCACGGACCTCAGGCTAGGCGTCGAGCCGCCGCAGCGCAGCGCGGACGACGCGCCCGTCCGTCGTCGGCCAGAAGTCCGGCATCGAGCGCGTGAGGAACGTCCCGTAGCGCGCGGTCGCGAGCCGGGGGTCGAGCACCGCGACGACGCCCCGGTCGGAGGCAGCCCGGATGAGCCTGCCGGCACCCTGTGCCAGCAGGAGGGCGGCGTGCGTGGCCGAGACCTGCATGAAGCCGTTGCCCCCGGCCTGCTCGACCGCACGGGCACGGGCGGCCTTGATCGGGTCGTCGGGACGCGGGAACGGGATGCGGTCGACGATCACGAGCTGGCACGACGGTCCCGGGACGTCGACGCCCTGCCACAGGGAGAGCGTGCCGAAGAGGCACGTGGCCGGGTCCTCGGAGAAGGCGCGCACGAGGCTCGGCAGCTGGTCGTCGCCCTGGCACAGCACGGGGACGTCGAGCCGCTCGCGCATGGCGTCGGCGGCCGCCGTCGCAGCCCGCCGCGACGAGAAGAGCCCGAGCGTCCGGCCTCCCGCCGCCTCGATCAGCTCGGCGATCTCGTCGAGCTGGGCGTCCGTGGTCGGTTCCCGCCCGGGGGCGGGCAGGTGCCGCGCGACGTAGAGGATGCCCTGGCGCGGGTAGTCGAAGGGGCTGCCGACGTCGACCCCGTCCCAGGCCGCGTCGCCGTCGTCGTCGCGCCCGCCGAGCCCGAGGGACCGCGCGACCGGCTCGAACGTGCCGCCCAGCGCGAGCGTCGCCGAGGTGAAGACCCCGGTCGCCTCACCGAGGAGCTGGGTGCGGATGAGCCCGGCGACGGCGAGGGGTGCCGCGTGCAGCCGCGTGATCCCGTCCCCCGCCCAGGGCGCGTCGTCCGGCGGGCGCGAGCACCACAGGACGTCCGAGCTCGTGTCCTCGGCGGCCATCCGCTCGGCGACCTCGAAGAGCTGGAGGACCGCCGACTGCGCCATCTTCACGCCGGGGTCGGGCTGCGCCTGCGCCTGCCCGCCGCTCTCGGGCTTGAGCCGCGTGAGCAGCTCCCGCGCGGCGTCGCGGACGCCCGCGACGGCCGCGCGCAGGTCCTCGGGCAGCCCCTGGGGGAACCGCTCCGCCGGGACGGTCGCCAGCAGCGACCCGAGCCGCTGCGCGGCGTCGTCGAGCGCCGACGTCTCGGTGCCGCCGTGCCGGCGCGCGAGCCGCGCCGCGTGCTCGACCGACGTGAGCGACAGGTCGACCGTCGCCGCCGACGTGATCCGGTCGGCGAGCTCGTGCGCCTCGTCCACCACGACCACGTCGTGCTCGGGCAGCACCCCCGGGCTGCCGGACGCCGCGATGCCGAGCATCGCGTGGTTGGTGACGACGACGTCGGCCTCGCGCGCCGTGGCACGCGCCTGCTCCGGGAAGCACTCCGCGAGCATCGGGCACCGGCTGCCCAGGCACTCGAGCGACGTGACCGAGACCTGCCGCCACGCCTTGTCGGGCACGCCGGGCACGAGGTCGTCGCGGTCGCCGGTGCCGGTCTCCTGCGCCCAGGCGTGCAGCCGGCGGACGTGGTCGGCGAGCGTGGCCCCGTCGTCGCGACGGCCACGCCCGGACCCGCCGGCCGGCGCGGGGTGCTGCTCGGCCGCCGCACCCTCCGCCGCGCCCGGAAGGTCGAACAGCGTCGCCTCGTCGACCGGGTACCCGCCACCGGTCTTGTGCAGGCACAGGTAGTTGTGCCAGCCCTTGAGGAGGGCGACCCGCGGCTCCCGCGGCAGGAGCGGGCTCACGGCCTCCGCGACGAGCGGCAGGTCACGTGTGATCACCTGCCGCTGCAGCGCCAGCGTCGCCGTCGAGACGACCACGCGTCCGCCGTCCACGACGGCGTGCCGCACGGCCGGGACGAGGTAGGCCAGCGACTTGCCCGTGCCCGTTCCGGCCTGGACCAGCAGGTGCCGGCCGGACGCCACGGCGTCGGCCACCGCGAGCGCCATGCGGTGCTGGCCGTCGCGGCGGCCGCCGCCGAGCGCCGCGACCGTGCGGTCGAGCAGCTCCTCGACCCCGGGCACGTCCCCGGCCTCCGGCGCCGGCGCCTGGGGCGCCTGTGCAGACGGGGCGTCGGACGGGGCGTCGGTGTCGGGCCGGTTCACCCGTCGATCCTAGGTGCCGCCGCGGACGCCCCGCGGCGCGTCCACAGCACCGGGCCGGGCGTCAGACCGCGGCGCGGGCGAGCTCCGCGGCGAGCGCCTCGTCGACGCGCCCGCGCAGCCGCGTGCCGTCGGCGAGGTGCTCCTCGGCGTCGATCTCCCCCGCCTCGTGCACGCGGTGCACGAGGTCGCCGCGCGAGTACGGCACCACGACGTCGATCGCGACCTCGGGCCGCGGCAGCTCGTCGGCGATGAGCGCCTTGAGCTCGGCGATGCCCTCGCCGGTGTGCGCCGAGACGACCACGGAGCGCCGCTCGCGCCGCTGGATGCGGCCCACGACGGCCGGGTCGGCGACGTCGGCCTTGTTGAGGACGACGACCTCGGGGACGTCCTCCATGCCGGGGATCTCGGCGAGGACCTCGCGCACGGCCGCGATCTGACCCTCGGGGTCGGGGTGCGACGCGTCGACGACGTGCAGCAGCAGGGCCGCGTCCGCGACCTCCTCGAGCGTCGAGCGGAACGCCTCGACGAGCTGGTGCGGCAGGTGGCGCACGAAGCCGACGGTGTCCGCGAGCGTGTACACGCGGCCGTCCTCGGTGCGCGCCCGGCGCACGGTGGGGTCGAGCGTCGCGAACAGCGCGTTCTCCACGAGCACGCCGGCGTCCGTCAGCGCGTTGAGCAGCGACGACTTCCCGGCGTTGGTGTACCCGGCGATCGCGACGTTCGGGATCGCGTGCCGCTTGCGCTCGAGCCGCTTGGTGACGCGCGACGGCGCCATCGCCGCGATCTCGCGGCGCAGCTTGGCCATGCGGTTGCGGATGCGGCGGCGGTCCAGCTCGATCTTCGTCTCGCCGGGACCGCGCGAGCCCATGCCGGCGCCCTGTCCGCCCACCTGGCCACCGGCCTGGCGGGACATCGACTCGCCCCAGCCGCGCAGGCGGGGCAGCAGGTACTCGAGCTGGGCCAGCTCGACCTGGGCCTTGCCCTCCCGCGACTTGGCGTGCTGGGCGAAGATGTCCAGGATCAGCGCCGTCCGGTCGACGACCTTGACCTTGACGATGTCCTCGAGCGCGCGGCGCTGCGACGGCGCGAGCTCGGTGTCCGCGACGACCGTGTCCGCGCCGACGGCCGCCACGACGTCCGCCAGCTCGGCCGCCTTGCCGGAGCCGAGGTAGGTGCCGGGGTCGGGCTTCTGGCGACGCTGCAGCAGGCCGTCCATGACCTGGGAGCCGGCGGTCTCGGCGAGCGCGGCGAGCTCGCGCAGCGAGACCTCCGCCTCGGCCGCGGCCGCCTCGCCGCCCGAGTACAGGCCGACCAGGACGACCTTCTCGAGGCGCAGCTGCCGGTACTCGACCTCGGTGACGTCCTCGAGCTCGGTCGACAGTCCGGCCACGCGGCGCAGCGCCGAACGCTCCTCGAGGTCCAGCTGCTCGCCGTCGTGCTCGGTGTGGACGGTGCCGCCCTCGGCGCGGGCCGTCCCGGCCCGAGCGAGGACCCGCGCGACGACGTCGTCCGCGATCGCCTGCGCGTCCCGGTCGGCGTCCGAGGGGGTCGGCCCCGTGAACGGGGTGTCGGGGTTCGTCGGGGTGTGGGTCAAGGGTCTCCTTCGACGCGGGGTTGCGTGCACTGGCTACAACAAGGATCCCACGCGGTATCGTCCCGGACGAGCGGATAACCGGTCTGCCCGGCCGGCCGGGCCGCACGTAGGATCGCGGGGTGACCGACCAGTCCGAGCACTACTTCACGGCGGAGCCTGCGTCCGACGACGAGCGTCGCCCGCTGCGCGTCCGGCTCGCGGGCCGCGACGTCGAGGTCGAGGTGGCGGCCGGCGTGTTCTCGCCCGGCGGCGTCGACAAGGGCACGCAGGTGCTCCTGCGGGAGGTCCCCGCCCCGCCGTCGGGCGACCTGCTCGACCTCGGCTGCGGGTGGGGGCCCCTGGCGCTGACGATGGCGCTCGAGTCCCCGCACGCGACCGTGTGGGCCGTGGACGTGAACACGCGCGCGCTCGACCTCGTGCGGCGCAACGCCGAGCGGCTCGGCCTGGCGGGCGTGCGCGCCGTGACGCCCGACGCGGTGCCCGACGACGTCGCGTTCGCCGCGATCTGGTCGAACCCGCCGATCCGGGTCGGCAAGCAGGTGCTGCACGACATGCTGCGACGGTGGCTGCCGCGGCTCGGACGCGACGCGGCGGCGTGGCTCGTCGTGCAGAAGAACCTCGGCTCGGACTCGCTCGCGCGCTGGATCGACGCGGAGCTGGGGCTGCGCACCGCCCGCGAGGGATCCTCGAAGGGGTTCCGGGTGCTGCACGTCGTCCGGTGACACGCCGTCCGGAGACGCGTAGTCCCGTGACGCCCGGACCGGCGCCGGGTCAGGAGGCGAAGGCCCGGTACCCGGTCGTCTCGGCGTCCGCTCCCCACGTCTGCGCGGCCCACCGCGCCGCGGCGCCGCAGGCGTCGGCGAGGCCGGGCAGCGTCTCGCGCAGGTGCAGCGCCGCCCAGCGCCACCG
>JAPSLQ010000036.1 GCA_031180595.1 Isoptericola sp.
GCGAGGAGGCGCTCCTGCGCGACGCCGAGAAGCCCGAGCCGAAGGCGTCCAAGCCGCAGCGCACCCACTGGGACATGCTGCTCGAGCGGCGCACCGTCTCCGAGCTCGAGGAGCTGCTCGACGAGCGGCTCGAGCTCCTGCGAGCCGGCAAGCTGCGCCGTTCCGCCTGAGCGCGACCGCCTGGGCGCGGCTGTCTGACCGTGACCGTCTGACCGCGACCTGTCTGACCCGGACGAGGGCGGGCTCCCCGCGAGGAGCCCGCCCTCGTCGCATGCTCACGGGTGCTCACCGCCGCACGCTCAGCGGCGCGTCGCGGGACGCCGCAGCAGCCTGCGCAGCTGGTCCCACCGGCGCCGCACGCCCCACATGGTGACCTTGGTGAGCGCCTCGACCACGATCGACCGGCTCATCTTCGACTCGCCAGCCGCGCGCTCGACGAACGTGATCGGCACCTCGGCCACCGTCCCGCCGCCGCGCACCACCCGCCACGTCATGTCCACCTGGAAGCAGTAGCCGTGCGACTCGACCGCCGCGAGGTCGATCCGGCGCAGGGTGTCCGCCGGGAAGGCGCGAAAGCCGGCGGTCGCGTCGTGCACCGGCATCCCGAGCGCGAGGCGCGTGTAGGTGTTGCCGCCGCGCGAGAGCGCCGTCCGGTACCAGGGCCAGTTCTCGACGCGGCCGCCGGGCACCCAGCGCGACCCGATGACGAGGTCGGGCCGCGGCCGCCCCGGGAGCCGGTCGAGCAGGCGCGGCAGCTCCTCGGGCAGGTGCGAGCCGTCGGCGTCCATCTCCACGAGCACCTCGTACCCGCGCTCGAGGCCCCACCCGAAGCCGGCGACGTACGCCGCGCCCAGCCCGCCCTTGCCCGTCCGGTGCAGCACGTGCACCGCCGCGTCCCGCGCGGCGATCGAGTCGGCGATCCGGCCCGTGCCGTCGGGGGACGCGTCGTCGACGACGAGCACGTCGGCGTGCGGCACGGCGGCGCGCAGCCGTGCCAGCGTCCCCGGCAGCGACTCCCGCTCGTCGTAGGTCGGGACGACCACGAGGACCTTCACGCGCCCACCCCACCGGCCGTCCCGCCGCCGTCGGCGGCGATCCCGCGGCCCGGGCGGCGCTCGCGGACGCCCGCGACCAGGCCGGCCACGACGAGCGCGGCCGCGCCCGCCCCCACGGTCCAGCCGGGCCAGTAGCCGGCCCGCACGGCGGGGGTCAGCGACGTGCGCAGCGGCAGGTCGGCCACGAGGTGGTCGGCGGTGAACAGCCCCGTGCGGGCGACGAGCGTGCCGTCCGGCGCCACGACGCCGCTGACCCCCACCGTCGAGACCTGCACGGCGGCCCGGCCGGTGGTGATCGCCTGCAGGCGGGTCATCGCGAGCTGCTGGGTCGACTCGGCCGTGTACCCGAAGGAGGCGTTGTTGGTGGGCACGACGAGCACCTCGGCGCCCCGCGCGACGGCGTCGCGCACGATCTCGTCGTAGGCGACCTCGAAGCAGATGACCGTGGCCATCGGCACGTCGCGCCCGTCGGCGGGCAGACGGACGACCGCGGGCTCGTCGCCGGCGATCATGTCGGTGGTCACCCGGTCGACCTGGTCGCTGAAGACGCGCACGAGCGACCGCAGCGGGATGTACTCGCCGAACGGGGCGGGGTGCTGCTTGGCGTACCGCTCCGTCACGCCCTCCCCCGGCTCCCACAGCAGCGCGACGTTGTAGCGCCCGCCCGTGTCGGGGTACTCCTGGGCGCCCACCAGCACAGGTGCGCCCACCGCGCTCGCGGCGTCGTCGATCTGTGCGCCGACGTCGGGCGTCACCTGCGGGTCGAGGTCAGAGCCGTTCTCGGGCCAGAGCACGACGTCGACCGCGTCGGCCGGAGCATCGCCGTACTCCCCGGCGTCCTGGTCGGCCGCGATCGCGTACGTGCCGTCGAGGTGGTTGTTCAGCACCTCGGCGCGGTTGGCGAACGCGCCGAGGCCCGGCTCGGACACGTTGCCCTGCACCGCGCCCGCGCGCAGCACGCCCGCCTCGGCCGTCCCGGTTCCGGCGTCGACGACCGTGCCCGCGTGCGTCCTGGACTCACCCGGCTCGACGGCGACCAGGTCCGGGTCGCTCGCGAGCGGCAGCGCCGCCGGCCCGACGACGAGCACGGCGCCGGCTGCCAGCATCCCGGCCGCGCCGAGCACCCCGCCCCGTCGGGCGCGAGCCGCCGCGACCGCCCGGCCGACGGCGAGGGCCAGCAGCACCCCGGCGCCCGCGACCAGGAGCGACACGAGCGTCGTGCCGCCCAGCCAGGCGGCCTGGCCGGTCGGGGCGCCGGCCACCGTCCAGGCGAGACGGCCCCACGGGAACCCGCCGAAAGGGACCTCCGAGCGCCACTGCTCGACGGCGACGAACACGAGGGCGAACGCGACGGCGCGCACCGCGGCCCGCCGGCGCACCCATCGCAGGCGCCTCGCCCACGTCCACGCCACCCCGAAGAGCGCCATGAACAGGGCCTCGAGGACCGCCAGGGCGATCCACGGCACGGTGTCGGTCGCGTACCGGGCCCACCAGATGTGCGGGAGCCAGAACGTCAGGCCCGCCACGAGTCCTACCAGCGCGTTCCACCCCGCCGCCCGGCCGGCGTCGCGCCGCAGCGCCGCGTACAGCAGGGCGACGGCGACGAACGCCAGGGGCCACGCACCCACGTCGGGGAACGCGGCCCACAGGGCGGCTCCGGACGCCACCGCGAGCAGCAGCGTCACAGGACGCGAGAGCCACAGCGAGGACACGCTGGAAGCGTACGGGACCGACCTGAAGGACGGCTCGGACGAGGCGGAGGACCCGGGCGCGACGGTCGCGGTCACGGCCGCCTCAGCCGAGGGCGTCGTGCAGGACGACGCCGTCGCGGACGGTCTGCAGGCACCGGGGCGCGGGCTCGCCCGCGGACAGGTCCGGCAGCAGCGGCTGCCCCGCGCGCGCCTCGGGGTTCCACTGCGACAGCCGGCCCGGCGCGGACTGGACGGCGAGGTGCTCGGCGCGCCAGACCGCCAGGTGCGCGGGCGCGCCGACGCGCAGCTCACCGGCACCGGTGTGGTCGAGCCCCGCCAGGCGCCAGCCCCCGCGGGTGTGCGCGCGGAAGGCCGCCCGCGCGGAGATGCGCTGCGAGGCGTCCTCGTGCGTGATCGCGGCGCGGACCGCCTGCCACGGGTCGAGCGGCGTCACCGGCGTGTCCGACCCGAACGCGAGCGGGACGCCCGCGCTGGCCAGGTCGGCGAACGGCGACAGGTTCGCGGCGCGCGCGACGCCGAGCCGCGCCGCGTACATGCCGCGGCTGCCGCCCCACGTCGAGTCGAACGCCGGCTGGATCGACAGCGCCACCCCGTACAGCAGCAGCGCCGCCAGCGCGGTGGCGTCGACGAACAGGGCGTGCTCGACACGGTGGTGGGCTGCCCGCAGCGGCCCCGGGCCGTGCTCGGCGGCGGCGAGCTCGAGCCCCTGCACGAGCTCGTCCATGGCCCGGTCCCCGATGACGTGGAACCCGCCCTGGGTGCCCACGACCGAGCACGCCGCCAGGTGGGCGGCGATCTCCTCGGCCGACAGGTAGAGCCGGCCGGTCGGGTCGACCGCCCCCGGCCCGGGCACGACGTCGCTGTAGGGCTGGCGCAGCGCGGCGGTGCGCGACCCGAGCGAGCCGTCCACCACCAGGTCGCCCGCGATCCCCGTGAGGAACGGCAGCTCGGCCAGCAGCGCCCGCGCGTCGTCGGCCGTCTCGCACAGCTCACCGCGGTACGCCGCGACGTGCGGCAGACCGCTCGCGGGGTCCGCGGTCAGGTCGGCCAGCTCCCGCAGGCCGGCGCGCGTGTCGACGTGCGGGGCGCTCATCTCGTGCAGGCTCACGACACCGCGGCGTGCCGCCTCCTCGAGCGCCCTCCGGTACGCGCGGGTCCGCCGGGGGGCCGGCAGGTCCTGGGCGACGGCGCGCGCCGCGTGGTGCGCCTCGCGCACGACGAGGCCCGAGGGCTCCCACCCCGGCAGGCGCTCGAGCCCCGCGCTCGCGGCGAGCGAGGTCGACACCACGGCGGAGTGGCCGTCGACGCGGGCCGCGTAGACGGGCCGCCCGCCGCAGGCCGCGTCGAGCTCGTCGGCGGCGGGCGGGCGTCCCTCGGGCCAGGTCTGCTCGTCCCAGCCGAAGGCGAGCAGCACCTCCGTCCCGGCCGGGTCCTGGGCGGCGAGGCGCGCGGCGCCGTCGTGCAGGGCGCGCAACGCGTCGGCGAGGGAGGTCACGCCCGCCTCGGGTGACAGGTCGACCGACTCGAGCGCGAGCCCGGTCTCGAGCACGTGGGCGTGCGCGTCGACGAACGCGGGCGTCACGAGCGCGCCGTCCAGGTCGATCACGCGGTCCGCACGGGCGGCCAGGCCGGCGGCGGTGTCCTCGGACCCGAGCCACGACACCACGCCGTCGTCGACGAGCAGCGCCTCGGCGAACGGGTCAGCGGACGAGTGGACGACTCCGTTGCGGTAGAGGGTCGACGTCACGGCCTGCACTCTATGGCACCGCGGGCGTCAACTTCTTCACGAGTTCGTCACGATCGGACGACCCCGGAGGACGTCACACGCTCGAGTACGCGACGACGCCGCGCAGCACGGCGTCCTGCGCCTTGCGCGCGGCCGACCGCAGGGCCGGGCGGGGGGCGGCCTGCCCGAGCTGGTCGAGCACGTCGACCACCTGCTTGCACCACCGGACGAAGTCGCCGGCCGCGACGTCCGTGCCGCGAAGCACGGCGTCCAGGCTCTTGCCCGAGGCCCACCGGTGGACCGGCCCGACCAGGCCCAGGTCGAGCGGCCCGGTGGCCTCGAGCCGGTGCTCGGCCTCGAGGTCGGTGACCTCGGACCACACGCGCGTCGTCTCGTCGAGAGCGCGGGCGAGCCGTCCGCCCTGGCCGCCGGGCACGAACGGCTCGACCGGCTCCTCGCGGCGCCCCGAGTACACGACGGTCGACACCGCCGCCGCGAGCTCGGCGGGGCTGAGCCCGTCCCACGTCCCGCGGCGCAGGCACTCGGCCAGCAGCAGGTCGTCCTCGGCGTACAGGCGGCGCAGCCACCGGCCGTCGTCGGTGACCCGCAGGCCGGCCCGCTCGGCCGGCTCGAGGTAGCCGAGCGTCACGAGGACGTCGCAGGTGCGGTCGAAGGTGCGCGCGATCGAGCCGGTGCGGCCCTCGACGCGGCGCACGAGCGTGGCGTGCTCGCGCTCGAGCCGCTCCCACCGCTGCGCCCACCGGGCGTGGTCGTCGCGCTCGGGGCACGAGTGGCACGGGTGGGCCCGCAGGGCGGTGCGCAGGCGCTGCAGCTCGCGGTCCGACTCGGCGTCGGACCGGTGCCCCGGCCGCCGGCCGCGGGGGTGGTTCCCCGCGTCGTCGCGGTAGGCCCCGAGCGCGGTGCGCAGGCTCGAGGCGAGGTCGCGCCGCGCGTCGGGGCGGCGCGGGTTGAAGCCCTTGGGGATGCGCACGCGCGTGACGACCTCCACCCCGTCGGGCACGTCGGCGAGGGTGAGCTTCTTGACCTGCTTCTCCTGGGTCAGCACGGTGGGCCGCGGGCCGTCGAAGCCGCCCTCCTGGGCGCCCGGATCGAGCACCACCACGTACCCGCGGCGTCGCCCGGACGGCACCTCGACCACGTCGCCGCGCCGCAGCCGCTCGAGCGAGGCGATCGCCTCGGTCCGGCGGGCCCCCGACGCGACGCGCGACAGCTCGTGCTCGCGCTCGGTGATGGCGCGCCGGATCCCCATGTACTCGGCGATGTCGCCCCGGTCGCACGCCATGGCCTTGGCGTAGCCCTCGAGCGCCTCGGCGTGCGCCTGCGCCTGCTTGGCCAGGCCGACCACGCCCCGGTCGGCCTGGAACTGGGCGAAGCTGGTCTCGAGGACCTCGCGCGCCCTGTCCCGGCCCACCTGCGCGACGAGGTTGACGGCCATGTTGTACGTGGGCCGGAAGCTGGACCGCAGCGGGTACAGCCGCTTGGACGCCAGGCCTGCGAGGGCCACCGGGTCCAGCCCGGGGTGGTCGACGACGACGGCGTGCCCCTCGACGTCGATGCCGCGCCGTCCCGCCCGGCCCGTCAGCTGGGTGTACTCCCCCGGGGTCACGGGCTGGTGCGCCGTGCCGTCCCACTTGACGAGCTTCTCGAGCACGACCGAGCGGGCCGGCATGTTGATGCCCAGCGCGAGCGTCTCGGTCGCGAAGACGACCTTGATCAGCCCGCGCGCGAAGAGCTCCTCGACCGTCTCCTTGAACACGGGCAGCAGTCCCGCATGATGGGCGGCGACGCCGCGCGCCAGCGACTGCTGCCACGTCCAGTACCCCAGCACCTCGAGGTCCTCCGCCGGGATGGTCGCGGTCCGCTCCTCGACGACGCGGCGGATCTCGGCCTCCTCCTCGGCGTTCGTCAGGCGCAGCCCGGCGTGCAGGCACTGCTCGACGGCCCCCTCGCAGCCGGCGCGGGAGAAGATGAAGTAGATCGCGGGCAGCAGCCCGTCGGCGTCGAGGCCGTCGACGACGGCGAAGCGCGGCGGCGTGCGGCGCTGCGGCACGAGCGACGCCCCGCCCGGGCGACGGCCCCGGTGCGCCTCGCGACCGGACGCCGCGCCGCGGCCCCGGTACCCTCGGTCACCCTTGCCCCGGTGGCCGCGCGGACCACCGTCGGAGCGGCCGTGGGTGCGGAACACCGAGTGCAGGTCGGGGTTGATCGGTGGGTTCGTGCCGGGGTCGGTCGGGTCGACGTGGCCGGCGTACAGGTCGAACAGGCGCGGCACCCCGCGCGGCTCGGGCGACGACACGACGACGTGCTGCCACAGCGGCACCGGGCGGCGCTCGCTGACCACGACGGCGGTGTCGCCCCGGACCATCTCGAGCCAGTCGCCGAACTCCTCGGCGTTCGAGACGGTCGCGGACAGCGAGACGAGCTGGACGTGGTCGGGCAGGTGGATGATGACCTCCTCCCAGACCGGTCCCCGGAACCGGTCGGCGAGGTAGTGCACCTCGTCCATGACCACGTACGCGAGCCCGTCGAGCGTGGTGGAGCCCGCGTAGAGCATGTTGCGCAGCACCTCGGTCGTCATGACGACGACGGGCGCCTCGGAGTTGATCGTGGTGTCGCCCGTGAGCAGGCCGACGTTCTCGGGCCCGTGGCGGCGCACGAGGTCGCCGTACTTCTGGTTGCTCAGCGCCTTGATCGGCGTGGTGTAGAACGCCTTGCCGCCGCGGGCGAGCGCGAGGTGGACGGCGAACTCGCCCACGACCGTCTTGCCGGCGCCGGTGGGCGCGGCGACGAGCACCCCGCGGCCCTCCTCGAGCGCGACGCACGCGTCGACCTGGAACGGGTCGAGATCGAAGCCGAGGACCTTGCGGAACCGGCCGAGCTCGCCGGTGGCGTCGGCCTTGTCGCGGGAGCGTCGGGCCCTGGCTGCCGCGTACCGCTCGGCGGGGCTGAGTGCGTCGGCCGTCATGCCGTCCAGCCTACGGGCGCCGTGAGCAGTCGCAGCACGCTCCGGGCGGGCCGCGGCCCCGCGTGCCGCTTATCCGCTTGTCGGTCCGGCCCGCGCCGCCCGACGATGGTCGCCGTGGCGACGACCCGCCGGGCGCTCGACGGATACGAGAGCGGTCCCGGCGCCCCGACCCGGGCGACGGCCCGTGCCCTGGAGCGGGTCGGCGACGCGGAGGCCGTCGTGCTCGTGGAGGGCATCAGCGACCAGATCGCCGTGGAGACGGCGGCCGCGGTCCGCGGTCGGACGCTCGAGGCCGAGCGCGTGGTGATCGTCCCGATCGGCGGGGCGCACGCGATCGGCCGCACCCTGGCGAGCCTTGCCGTGCTGGCGCCCGGTGCGCGACGTGCGGGCCTGTGCGACCGCAACGAGGCGGAGACGTTCCGGCGCGCGCTGGTCGCGGCCGGTGCCGGCGCGCCGCGCACGCGTGCCGAGATGGAGCGTCTCGGCTTCCACGTCTGCGTGGAGGACCTGGAGGACGAGCTGGTCCGTGCGGTGGGCGTCACGGCCGTCGAGGAGCTCCTGGGCTCGCAGGGCGACCTCGGGGCGCTGCGCTCGCTGCAGAGCCAGCCCGCCTGGCGGGGGCGCGAGCCGGTGGCGCAGGTGCGCCGGTTCCTGGGCAGCGGCGCGCACCGCAAGCTGCGCTACGCCCGCCTGCTCGTCGAGCTGGCCGCCGCCCGCGGCACCCTGCCGCGACCGCTCGACGCGCTGCTCGCCGCCGTCTGAGCCGGTCCCCGGCGTGCCGCCACCCTGGCCTGCCTCTCGGTCAGACGGTCGTCGGCACCAGCAGCCGCAGCGCGCCGGGGTGGACCTCGGCGCGCAGGGGCGGCGGGCCGAGGTGCTCGCCGTCGGCGTGCGCGGCGGGCAGGTGCGTCTGCCCCGCGCGGCCGGCGTCGGGTCCGGGCCGGATGGTCACGGCTCGCGCGCGCGCCACGTGCACGTCGCGGTGCGCGACGTGCCGGCCGGAGAACATGGTGGGGAAGATCCCCGCGGCGGCCGCCCGGGTGGCCACGGTGGCGACGAGGACGTCGAGCAGGCCGTCGGTCGTCGAGGCGTCGGGAGCGACCCGGACGCCCCCGCCGATCTGCGCGCCGTTGGCGGCCGTCACCATGGCGGCCCTGCCGCTCCAGCCGAGGCGGCCGTCGGCGAGCGGCGTGAGCGCCAGCCCGCCGTCGTCGGCCACGTCCTCGAGCTCGAGCGTGTACGACCAGGCGCGGAAGGCGGCGATCTCGGCGAGCGCGGCCAGCGTGTAGCGGGACCTGCCGCGCGGGCGGAGCATGGCGTTGGCGCGGGCGTTGACCGCGGCGTCGAGGCCGGCCGAGACGGCGCCCGCGCACCAGCGCGCGTGCGGCGCACCGTCGTGCGTGCGGCGCACGTGGGGGCCGGTGACCCGGACGGCGTCGACGGCGTGGACGGTGTCGTCCTCGAGGGCGCGGCGCAGGGCCGCGCACCCGGCCGCGGCGTCGCGCACGGGCAGCCCGACGACGGTCGCGAAGTCGTTGCCGGTCCCCACGGCGACGACGCCGAGCGGCGTGCCGGTGCCGGCCGTCGCCTGCACGCCCAGGTGCACCATGCCGTCGCCCCCCACGACGACCAGCGCGTCGAGCCCGTCGGCGACCGCGTGGTGTGCGTGCTCGAGCGCCAGGGCCGCGGAGCGGCCGGACAGGTCGACGACCTCGTGCCCGTCGGCGGTGAGCGCCCGGAGCACGTCACCACCGACGGCGCGGGCCCGGCCCTTGCCGGCGGTCGGGTTGACGACGACGCCCAGGCGGCGGGCCGCCGGGCGCCGTGAGGTCACGTGGTGGCCGCGACGCGCCGGCGGTCGGCACGCCGGTCGTGCAGGAAGCACACGCCGCACGCCATGAAGTACAGCGCGCAGATCGGCAGCGCGACCCAGAACATCGTCAGCAGGTCGGGCGTGGGGGTCATCATCGCCGCGAAGAGGGCCGAGGCGAGCACGGCCCACCGCCACCCGGCGAGCCAGGTGCGTGCCCGCACCGTGCCCATGAAGTTCAGGGCGACCATGACCACCGGCACGACGAACGCGATGCCGAACGCGATGATGAGCCGCATCACGAAGCTCAGGTACACCTGGGCGCCGATGAGGTTCGAGCTCCCCTCGGGCACGAACTCGTTGAGCAGCGCCACCGCACGGGGAAGCAGCAGCCAGGCGAGGCCGGCGCCGGCGAGGAACAGCGGTACGGCCGCGCCCAGGAACCCGTACGCGTACTTGCGCTCGGTGCGGGTCAGGCCCGGGTTGATGAACGCGAACAGCTGGTAGAGCCACCACGGGCTGGAGACCAGGAAGCCGAGGAACAAGGACACCTTGACGCGCACGTCGATCGCCGTGGCGACGCCGTCGAAGTTCAGCCCGATGAGCGCGCCGCGGCGCTCGGCCGCCTGCTCGAGCGGCTGGACCAGCGCCTGCAGCAGCGGGTCGTACAGCGTCCAGCCGAGGATCGCACCGAGCAGCAGCCCGATCGCCGACAGGAGCAGGCGCTTGCGGATCTCGAGCAGGTGCTCGCGCAGGGGCATGCGCCCCTCGGGGTCCCGGGAGGTGCGGGGCAACGCCTAGCCCTGGTGCTTCGGGTCCGACGGACCCGTGGCCTGCGCGGAGGGCGCGTCCGCCGTCGGCGTCGACGTGCCGGAGGCCGCCGTGGTGCCGCCGGCGCCCGTCCCGGTCGAGCCCTCGGACGCGCCGTCGGCGGGCTTGCCGTCCTCCTTGCCGTCCTCCTTGAGCTCCCGGACCTCCTTCTTGAAGATCTTCATCGACTGGCCGACGCTGCGCGCGAAGTCAGGCAGCCGCCGGGAGCCGAAGAGCAGGACGACCAGCAGGATCAGGACGATGATCACCGCGGGGTGACGGAGGACGTTCACGAAGTCAGCTCCTGTGTTCGCTCGTGCGCGCGGCACCGGCCGGCCCGCGCCTACGCGGCCAGTCTAGGGCAGCCGGGTGTGCCCGAGGCCACCCCGGACGGGAGCGGTCTTCACGGCCGCCTCGGCCTTCTCGGACTTCGCGGCCTTCTCGGCACGACGGCGCTCGAGCCAGTCGGTCCGCGCCCACACGTCCCAGGTCGACCGGTGACGCTCGCGCCGGACGGCGCGCCGTCCTTCGCGGGCCAGGCGCCGCGCCTGCACCCGCTCGCGCAGGACCACGACGTCGTCGAACATCGTCGCGGACGTGTCGACGCGGTTCCCCTCCGCCTCGGCGACCGCGAGGGAGACCCGCTCGGCACCGGAGCCGAGGGCTCGGCCCGCGGCGGACACCTCGCGCAGCACGCGCACGCCCGCGCGCCACAGGTCGCGGCCGAGGAAGAACGCGCCGACGAGCGTGCCGACGACCAGCAGGGCCCACACCCAGAACCACATGGCGGCCACCCTACGCGCCGGGTGCGTCGCCCCGAGGGGCCTCGTCCGCGTACGCGGCGAGGGCCGCCCGTGCGGCGGCCGCGGCGTCGGCGGCGACCTCCGGCGGCGCGACGGCGCGCACGTCAGGAGCGTTGGACAGCAGCAGCCGGCGCAGCCACGCCGGGTTGGTGACCCGCAGCCGCACCTCGAAGGACCCGTCGGGCAGGTCCCGGACCGACTCGGCCGGCACCTCCTCGGCGACCCAGCGCGCGGGCGAGGCGAGCACGAGCGTCGCCACGGGCGCCCCCGGGCCGCCCTCGGCCAGCACCGAGGCGGTGATGTCGACGTCCGGGTCGACGTCGTGCGCCTCGGCGGGCTCGTCGAGGACGCGGGCCGCGAGCAGCCGGTCGGCGCGGAACGTGCGTCGCCCGCCCGCGCGGTGGCACCACGCGACCAGGTAGGTGCGCTCGTCCTGGGTCAGCAGTCGCACCGGGTCGACGTCGCGCTCGGAGGCGACGTCGGCCGCGTTGACGTACCGGATCCGCAGCCGGCGCCCGTCGGCCAGGGCCGCGGACACCGCCGCGAGCACCTCCGGGTCGCCGTCGCCCGCGAGCCGGACGTCGACGGCGCTCGCGGCGTCGCCGGTGGCGGCGGTGAGCTTGGCCAGCGCGGAGCCGACGACGGCGGCCCGCTCGGGTGCGGCCTGCACGGGCGGGGAGGCGTGCATCGCGCGCAGGGCCGCGACGAGCGCGACGGCCTCGCGCGTGCCGAGCCGCAGGGGGCGCGTCATCCCGCGGGCGCGCGTGAGGTGGACGACGCCCTCGTCGAGCGAGAACGCGTCGAAGTCGATGAGGTCGTCGGGCATGTAGCCGGGGGTGCCGGAGACCCACAGGGCGTCGACGTCCTCGCGCACCTGGCGCGGGCTCACGCCGAAGCGGCGGGCGAGCTCGTCGAGCCGCACGGGCCCCGCCCCGTCGAGGTAGGCGACGAGCCCGAGGAGGCGCACGAGCCGGTCGTCGGCGCGCTCAGCCACGGTGCACCTCCCCCGCCGCGCCGGGCGTCTCCACCGGCTCGGTCGCGAGCGCGGCGGCGGCGCGCAGCCGGTGCAGCACCTCGCGACGCAGGTCCTCGGGCCCCACCACGACGACGGCGTCGGCGTACGCGGCGAGCTCGTCGGCGAACGCCGACCTGCTGCGGAACGGCACCTCGAGCACGTCGCGCCCGTCACGGCGCGGGTCGTGCGCGGACGTGTCGACGACCTTGGCGCGTGCCCGCACGGCCTGCGCGCGCTCGGGCACGACCGCGAGCACGGCGGTGCGCTCGACGCCGACCCGCTCGCCGAGCATCGCGTCGACGTCGACGTCGGGGATCTCGAAGGCACCCCCGTGCCCGGTCACGCGGACCCTGCCCGTGATGCGCGACAGCCGGAACACGCGCGGCGCCTGCCGGTCGCGGTCGAAGCCGACCAGGTACCAGCCGCCGCCCCGCGCCGCGATGCGCCACGGCTCGACGTGCCGGGCCATCTCCTGGCCCGTGTTGGCGGCCCGGTAGCGGAACGCCACGACGCGGCGCGCCGAGATCGCCTCGAGCAGGGGACCGTACGCGTCGCCGGCGGCCCGCACGCGCGGGGTGATGCCCGCGACGGCGTCGGCGGCCGCCTCCCCCGCCCCGGCCGCGCGCAGCTTGGTCATCGCCCGCGAGATGTCGGTGCGCAGCGTCTTGTCGGACCACAGCTGCGCGGCCAGGGCCACGACGCCGAGCTCGGCGGGCGTGAGGTCGACGGGCGGCAGCGCGTAGGCGTCGTTGTCGATGCGGTACCCGACCTCGTCGCTGTGGCCGCCGGCGTCGACCGTGACGATCGGGATGCCCAGCGAGCGCAGCGTGTCCTTGTCACGCTCGAACATCCTCTCGAAGGCCTCGGTCGACGGTGCGTCGGCGTACCCGGCCACGCCGGTGCGCACCTGCTGCTTCGTCATCGCGGCGGACGTGTTCACGAGCGCGATGACGAGGTTGAGCAGGCGCTCGGCCGGCGGCACGGAAGGGGGCGGGGGCATCAGGTACACGGTAGTCGCCGGTAGCCTCTGGCGTGTGACGACACCGCCGACGACCGACGCACCGGACGGACCCGCCACCCTCGGCGTGCTCACGTGGCGCGCCGGGACCGTGGCGGAGCGGGGTGCCGCGTGGCCCGGCGCGCGCGAGCTCGCGGTGACGCTCGACGAGCCGCTGCCCGGCCGTCCCGACGACGCCGCCGCGCGTCGGGTGCGCGCCCTGGCGTACACGGCCCTCGTGGGGGACCCCGCACCCGGCGACCGCCTGCTGCTCAACGTCTCGGCGCTCGCCCGAGGCCTCGGCACGGGCGGGTACGCCCTGGTGGCGGGGCCCGCCGACCCGTCCGCGCTGCCCGCCGACCCCGCCCCCGGTCCCGGCCACCTCGTCAAGGCCCGGTACACGCCGCTGCAGGCCATGGTGCTCGGCGTCGACGAGCAGGAGTCGGCGCACCACACGACCCTGCGCGAGGCCGACGACCTGGGCGGCATGCCCGTCGTCGTCGCCGACCTGCACTCCGCGGTGCCCGCGATCGTGGCCGGCGCCCGCCACGCCGCGCAGCTGGCCGGACGGCCCGCGCCCCGGGTCGCGTACGTCATGACCGACGGCGGGGCGCTGCCCGCGGCCTTCAGCCGTTCCGTCGCCGCGCTGCGCGAGGCCGGGTGGGTCGAGACGACGATCACCGTCGGTCAGGCGTTCGGCGGCGACCTCGAGGCCGTCACCGTGCACACCGGGCTGCTCGCCGCCCACCACGTGGCCGGCGTCGACCTCGCGGTCGTCGCGCAGGGACCCGGCAACCTCGGCACCGGCACGCGGTGGGGCTTCTCGGGCGTCGCCGCCGGCGAGGCCGTCAACGCCGCCGCCACAATGCGCGGCCGCGCCGTGGCCTCCCTGCGGGTCTCGGGCGCCGACCCCCGCGACCGGCACCTCGGGGTGTCGCACCACTCGCTCACCGCCTACGGGCGCGTCGCCCTCGCCCCCGCCGACGTCGTCGTGCCGCGCCCCGCCCCGGACGTCGAGGCCCTGCCCGGCTGGGGCGCCGCCCTCACCCGGCGCGTGCGCGACCAGGCCGCCACGCTCGTCGGCCTCCAGACCCCGCACCGCGTCGTGGAGGTCGACGCCCGCACGCCCCTGCTGGAGGCGTTGCGCACCTCCCCCGCACGGCTGTCCACCATGGGCCGCGGCCTCGACGACGACCCGGCCGCCTTCCTCGCCGCCGCCGTGGCCGGCGTCCACGCCGCGGGCCTCGCCGCAGACCTCGCCGCGGACGTCGCCCCGGCGTCGTAGCCCTCGCCCGGTACCGTCGCACCATGCCGCGCCGCACCCCCGCCACCGCCGACGGTCCGCGGGCGCTCGCGGCCCTCGTGCTCCTGGCGCTCGTCGTCGTCGGCGCGGCCGCCGCGACGCCGTGGCGCGTCCGGCCGCCCGAGTCGCTGCTCGAGGCCGTGCCCGGCCTCGTGCCCGACCTCGGGCCGCTGCCCACCCCCAGCCCGACGACGCCGCCCGCGCCGCCGCGGGACACCGCAACCACCGACCTCGGGCTCGTGCTGCTCCTGGCCGGCCTGCTGCTCGCCGCCGTCCTGCTCGCCCTCGTCGGACGGCGGGTCCTGTCGGCGCTGCGCGCCGACGAGCGCCCGCCCGACCCCGACGTCCTCGCCGCCGGTGCCTCTCTCGGCGACGCCACCGCGCCCGCCGTGACCGTCGACGAGCTCCAGGACGCCGTCACGCTCGCGCTGCGGCGCCTCGACGAGGCCGCCACGCCCCACGACGCCGTCGTCGCCGCGTGGGTGTCGCTCGAGGAGGCGGCCGCCCGGCACGGCACCGAGCGCGACCCCGCCCAGACACCCACCGAGTTCACCGTGGCGCTCCTGCACGACACGCCGGCCCCGCCGGAGCCGGTCGCGACCCTGCGCCGGCTGTACCACCACGCGCGCTTCACCGCCCGGCCGGTCGAGGACGCACAGGTCGGCACCGCCCGGGACGCGCTCGAGCGCATCGCTCGCACCCTCGAGGACCATCCGGCCGCACCGTCACCCGGGCGCGCGCCGTGAAGCGCCCGCTGGTCACGGCCGGCGTCGCGCTCGCGACCGCCGTCGGCGTCTCGCTCGCCGGGTGGCTCGACCCCGTGCACGCGTTCCTGCTCGCGGCGGTCGCCGCCGTCGTCGTCCTCGTGTGGCACCGGCTCGACGACGGCGTCGAGGAACCGTGGCCCGACGTGCCCGAGGAGACGCGACCCGGCGCCCGCCACGACGTCAGCGAGCTCGGCTGGGCCACGTTCACCCGCTCCGGCGAGGTGAGCGAGCGCGTCGTGCGCCGCGTGCGGGCGCTCGCCACCGCACGCCTCGCGCGGCACGGCGTCGACGCCGGGGACCCCGCCCAGGCCGCCGACGTCGAGCGACTTCTGGGCCCCGACGTCGCCGCGGGGCTCGCCTCGCGGCGTGCCCCGACCGCCCGCGTGCTGGGCCGCTGGCTCGACGGCCTCGAGCGCATCGGACCCAAGACCACCACCCCGCCCCCGGCCGCGCCGGGGCCCCCGACCGGAAGGCACCCCCGATGACGACCGACACCCCCGACGTGGCCCCGCTCCCGGTCGCCGAGGTCGCGGCGCTCGGGCGCCGCATCCTCGACGAGGTGGGCACCGCCGTCGTCGGCATGCGCGACGCGCTCGAGATCGCGCTCGGGACGATCCTCGCCGGCGGGCACGTGCTCTTCGAGGACGTGCCCGGCCTCGGCAAGACGCTCGCGGCCCGCTCGCTCGCGACCGCGCTCGGGCTCGACTTCGCGCGCCTGCAGTGCACGCCCGACCTGCTGCCGAGCGACATCACCGGGTCGTCGGTGTACGACCCGGCGGCGCGCGAGCTCACGTTCCGTCCGGGCCCGGTGTTCACCGGCCTGTTCCTGGCCGACGAGATCAACCGGACGGCCCCGAAGACGCAGTCGGCGCTGCTCGAGGCGATGGCCGAGCGCCAGGTGTCGGTCGAGGGCGCGACCCGCCCGCTGCCGAGGCCCTTCCACGTCGTCGCGACGTCGAACCCCGTCGAGTACGAGGGCACCTACCCGCTGCCCGAGGCCCAGCTCGACCGGTTCATGGTCCGTCTCGCCGTCGGCTACCCCGACCGGGAGCAGGAGCGGGAGGTGCTGCTGCGCCGCGTCGGGCGCCGTCAGGAGGCTGCACCCGTCGCGCGGGTGGTCGACGCCCCCACGGTGCTGGCCATGCAGGCGGGCGTCGAGGCCACGGCCGTCGACGCCGACGTCGCCGCATACTGCGTCGACCTCGCGGCCGCGACGCGCGCGCACGGCGCGCTCGAGGTCGGCGCCTCCCCGCGCGGCTCGCAGAACCTCCTGCTGCTGGCCCGTGCCGTCGCCGTGCTCGACGGACGCGACTTCGTCCTGCCCGAGGACGTCAAGCGCGTCGCGGTGCCGGTCCTGGCGCACCGGCTCACCCTGACGCCGACGGCCTGGGCGAGCGCGGTGCGTCCCGAGGACGTCGTGACCGAGCTGCTCGGCCGCGTCCCGGGACCCGCGACGGTGGGTCCCACGCGGTGACGTCCGCGCCCTGGCGGACGACGCCGTCCGGCGCGGCCGGTGTGGCCGTCGCCGTCGTGCTGCTCGCGCTCGGTCTCCTCGCGGGCCGCGCGGACGTCGCGCTGCTCGGAGTCCCGCTCGCCCTCGGCGCGCTGTGGGCCGGGCGCCCCGGCGCCCTGGACGCCGGCCGGGCGACGGACCCGACGGCCGCGGGCCTCCACGCACCCGACGAGCCCGCGGCCGCCGGCGAGCTGACCGCGGAGCTGCGGCTCGGGCCACCGGTCGGCGCCGAGCTCGTCCACGTCCGCGTCGCGGCCCCGGGCCACCGGCCGGTCGACGTCGTCGTCCCGGCGGCCGAGCGCACCATCGGCCTGCGCCTGTCCGCCGTGCGCACCGGGCCCCAGCGGACGTTCCACGCCGACCTGCGCGGGTACGGCCCGGGAGGGGTCACGGCGGAGGACCCCGTCGCCGCCACCGCCCCCGAGCGGCTCGTGCTGCCGGCCTCGATGCCGCTCGGGCACGTCCCCCTGCCCCGCCGTCTGCGGGGGCTCACCGGCCCGCACACCTCGCGACGCCTCGGCGACGGCGACGAGCTGCGCGACGTCCACCCCTTCACCCCCGGCGATCAGGTGCGCCGCATCGACTGGCGCACCACCGCCCGTCGCTCGCCCGAACTCGACCAGCTGTACGTGCGGCGCACCTACGCCACCGCGGAGGCGACGGTGATGCTCGTGCTCGACTCCCGCGACGACGTCGGGCCCGACCTCGCCACGTGGCGCGGGTCCGGACCGCAGCGCGTCGACGAGCCCACCTCGCTCGACCTCGCCCGCCACGCCGCGGCGTCGGTCGCCACGACCCTCGTCGACGGCGGCGACCGGGTCGGGCTCGAGGACCTCGGGCGGCGCCGTCGTCCCGTGCCGCCCGCGGCCGGCAGACGGCACCTGCGCCGCCTCCTGCACGCGCTCGCGCTCAGCCACCCGGTCGGGTTGCCGGGGCGCCGCCTGCGCCCGCCGCAGCTGCCCGCCGACGCGTTCGTCTACCTGTTCACGACCGCGCTCGACGACGAGCCCGTCGTCCTGACGAGGTACTGGCGCGAGACCGGGCACGGGGTCGTGGTGGTCGACACCCTGCCCGACGTGCGCCCCGCCCGCGGGGAGCACATGCGCATCGCCTGGCGCATCACCCGCATGGAGCGCGACGACCGGCTCGCGCACCTGTCGTCCGAGGGAGTCCCCGTCGTCCGCTGGGCCGGCACCTCCCGCGAGGCCGCGCCCGTCCGGCTCGAGGCGCTCGCGGCCGCCGCCCGTCGGCACCGCGCGCCCGCGGGGGCCGGGCGATGAACCTCGAGGACCTGACCGGGCTCGTCGCCCGCCTGCGGGGCCACGACCGCCCGCTCCCCCACGTCACCGTCGAGCACGGCCGCAGCGTGCCGGGGTGGGTCCTGCGGGTTGCCTTCGTGCTGTGCGTGCCGGCGCTCGTGCTGGCGACCGCCTCACGCACCGCGGCCGGGACGGGCTTCGTGGCGGCCCTGGTGGCCGTCCTGACCGTGTGGGCGGCGCTGCGGCCGGGTCCCGGCAGCTCCTACGGCGCCGTCGTCGCGTGCGCCCTCCTGCTGCTCGGCGCACCCGGTCCGTTCGACCCGGCGGCTCTGGCCCTCGCCGCCCTCGCGTACGCGGTCGTACGGCTGGGGTGGTGGGCCTCGCACGTCGGCCTGCCCACCCGCGTCGAGCTCGCCGCGCTCGCGCACGCCGGGGCGCGGGACGCCGTCGTGGTGGGTGCCACGACCGTGGTCGGCGCCGTCGCGTGGGCGGTCGCGGGCCGGCCGGTCGGAGCCCTCGTGGCCCTCGGGACCGCGGCGCTCGCTGCGCTCGCGTGGCTCGCGCTGCGGCGTCAGGATGGAGCGTCCGGCGAATCACCGTGATTGGAGGCCTCATGATGGCTGCCCGCAAGGACCTTCCCCGCTACACCGTCCCGTCCCTCACGCCCGAGGACGGGGCCACGGTCGCGGAGATCCTCCAGGAACGCCTCAACTCGCTCACGGACCTGCACCTCACCCTCAAGCACGTGCACTGGAACGTCGTGGGCCCGCACTTCATCGCGGTCCACGAGATGCTCGACCCGCAGGTCGACGCGGTGCGCGCGATGACGGACGCCATCGCCGAGCGCATCGCGACCCTGGGCGCCGCGCCCGTCGGCACCCCCGGGGCGCTCGTCGCGGCACGCACGTGGGAGGACTACCACCTCGGCCGTGCCACGGCCATCGAGCACCTGGGTGCGCTCGACGAGGTGTACCAGGGTGTCATCGAGGCCCACCGCAAGGCGGCCAAGGACACCGAGGAGCTCGACGACGTCACCAACGACCTGCTCATCGGCCACCTGCACGAGCTCGAGCTGTTCCACTGGTTCGTCCGCGCCCACCTCGAGAGCGCCGGCGGGGCGCTGTCGACCGAGGGCGAGAGCACCGAGCTCGGCGCCGCGCGCAAGGCGCGCGAGGCGAAGGCGGGCTGACCCCGCGACCGACCGCAGATCCCTCACGGCCCCGTCCCGCACCTGCCAGGATGGGGCCGTGATCCGTCTCTACCGACCGGGCGACCGGGACGCCGTCGCGGAGGTGTGCGTCCGGACCGCGGCGGCCGGCGGCGACGCCCGCGGGCTGTACTCCGACGACCTCCTCATGCCCGAGGTCTACGCCCTGCCCTACGTGACGTACGCACCGGACCTCGCGTTCGTCGTCGTGCACCCCGACGGCACCGCCGACGGGCGGCTCCGGGTCGACGACGGCCACCTCGTCGGGTACGTGCTCGGCGTCGCCGACACCGCCGACTTCGTGGCGTGGTGGGAGCGTGAGTGGACGCCGGGGTTCGTCCGGCGGCACCCCGCACCCGGGCGGCCCGCGCGGCCCGACGCCGCGCCGTCGTACCCCGAGAGCTCGCTGCTGCGCGACGGCCGCGACCCGCGGCGGATGCTCCTGGCGCCCGGCGAGCTGGCCGCCTACCCCGCGCACCTGCACATCGACCTGCTCCCCGAGGCGCAGCGACGCGGCTACGGGCGCCGACTGATCGACACGCTCCGCACCTCCCTGGCCGAGCGCGGCGTGCCCGGCGTGCACCTCGGGTACGACCCCGCCAACACCGCCGCGCGCGCCTTCTACGACCGGCTCGGCTTCCGCGAGCTGCCCTCGCACCGACCGGACGCTCCCCTGCTCGGGCTGCCCACGACGTAGCGCCGGCCTCCCGCCGGCCCCTGCCGTCCTGGCCAGGGGTGGCCGGCGACCGGCGGTGGGTCCGGTTGTACTCGATGGGCGCTTGGCACACTATTTAC
>JAPSLQ010000037.1:0-4972 GCA_031180595.1 Isoptericola sp.
GGTCAGGTCGGTGGGTCAGGCCGGTAGGTCAGGCGGACGGCTCGAGCCGCAGGAGCCGCACCCCGTGGGCGGGCACCTCGACGTCGATCACCGCGTCGCCGCCGGACCCGGGAGTCGGGGGCGCGAGCTCGACCCGCTCGCCGGACCAGAGGTCCGTGAGCGCGGCGGGGCGGTCGGGAAGGCCCGCCGACGCGGCCGGCACCCGGACGCGGCGGGCGGCGTCGGCGGTGTTGAAGACGCCGGCCCAGCGGGTGCCGGAGAGATCCCCGGCGCCCTCCGCACCCCAGACCACCAGCTCACCCTCGCGCAGCAGCTCGCGGCCACCGGCGGAGCGGCGCCCGACGTCGAGCACGGCGGTGCTCGTGAGGTCGGCGACCGTCTCGGGGTCCGACGTCGGGAGGTCGCCTCCGACGAACAGCGGCGAGCGCGCGAGGCACCACAGCGAGAGCATGGTGCGGCGCTCGTCGCGGGTCAGCAGGCTGTCGCGCGGCTCGCCCCGCTCCGCGCGCAGGCCGATGCGGCCGAGCGGGAGCATGTCCGCGTCCGCCCAGCCGGCCGGGCCGGAGTGGGGCGCCCACCGCGCCATGCGGGCGAGCTGGGCCTCGACGTCGTCCCACCGGTCCCACAGGTCGTCCGAGACGCGCCACATGTCGGCGTGCTCGCGCAGGTGCTCCAGGTGCGCGAGCGAGAGCTCGGTGCCCGGCGACAGCGAGACGGTCACGCGCCGCCCGTGGCGCAGCTCGGCCCGGCGCACCGCGAGCGAGAGGGCCTCGATGGCGTCGGCGTGGTAGGGCGCGAGCATGTCGTCGACCTTGAGGAAGTCGACGCCCCAGCCGACGACGTGGTCGATCATGGCGTCCAGCCACGCCTGCGCGCCGGGGTGGCCGTGACGCAGGCCGTAGTTGTCGGAGTTCCACGGGCACCTGCTCGCCCGGTCGGCGATCTCGCCGGTGCGGTAGCCGGTCCCAGGGACCGGGAGGTCGGCCTCGACCGCCCGGCGCGCGATGCCGCGCATGAGGTGGATCCCGAAGCGCAGGCCGAGGTCGTGCACGGCGTCGGCGAGCGGGGCGAACCCGGCTCCGCCGGCCGCGGAGGGGAACCGCTCCACCACCGGCTCCAGGAACCCGCGCTCGTCGAAGAGCACGGGCGCGCCGTCGTTGTACCCGCCGGGCCGCGCCGTGGGCTCGTACCACTGGATGTCGACGACGACGGTGTCCCAGCCGGCGCCGGCCATGTGCTCGGCCAGGAACCGGGCGTTGCCGAGGACCTCGGCCTCGGTCACCGTGGTGCCGTAGCTGTCCCAGGAGTTCCAGCCCATCGGGGGCGTCCCCTGCGGGACGGCTGCGCCGCTGCGGTCCACCGAAGCCTCACCTTCTGCTTGTACATCGTTGTAGAGCCCGATGGTGCACGGAGGGCGCCTCCCGAGTCAAGCGCGGTCTTCATCGTTGTACCTTCGTGACCACCGACACTTGACCGCCGGGCGGGAGCCGTGCCACCGTGTGTCCCGTCGATGGGTTTCCATCGATGTAAAGGCGAGTCGAGGGCGACGGAGAACACCCTCGATCGCGGAGCCTGAAATGACCGAGAGGACCCCGTGATGAGGAAGTCACGCCTGACCGCCGGCATCGTTGCCGGGCTGGTCGTCGCCAGCACCGCCGCGTGCAGCTCCGGCGGCGGAGGAGGCTCGTCGGAGGGCCTGACGTTCATGTTCCGCGGTGGCGACGACGAGAAGGCCGCCTACCAGGAGGCCATCGACCGCTTCACCGAGGAGACCGGCGTCGAGGTCGAGGTGATCGTGACCGACGCCGACCAGTACGCCACGAAGCTGCAGGCCGCCATCGCGGGCAACAAGGTGCCCGACGTGTTCTACATCGAGCAGGCGAACCTCCAGTCGTACGTGACCTCGGGCATCCTCATGGACATCACCGACCAGGTGGCCGAGCAGGGCGTCGACCTGGACAACCTGTGGGAGTACGGCGTCGACTCGTACCGCTACGACGGCACCCTGCAGGGCACGCCCGACGGGCGCCTCTACGGTCTGCCCAAGGACGTCGGCCCCTTCGCGATGGGCTACAACAAGACGATGCTCGAGGAGGCCGGGATCCCCCTGCCCGACCCGGACGAGCCGCTGACGTGGGACGAGTGGCTCGAGATGCTCAAGCAGCTCACCCAGGACACCGACGGTGACGGCGAGACGGACCAGTGGGGCACCGGGCTCAACGTCCAGTGGAACCTGCAGTCGTTCGTGTGGTCGAACGGCGGGGACTGGACCAACGAGGACCGCACCCAGGTCACCGTGGACACGCCCGAGTTCGCCGAGGCGCTGCAGTTCTTCACCGACCTGACCACGAAGCACCAGGTCACGCCGAACCCGGAGCAGGCGCAGACGCTCGACACCTACCAGCGCTTCATGGCCGGCGAGATCGGGTTCTTCCCGGTCGGGCCCTGGGACATGAGCGTCTACAACGAGCTCGACTTCGAGTACGACCTCATGCCCTGGCCCGTCGGCAAGACCGGCGAGACCGCCGCGTGGATCGGCTCGCTCGGCATCGGCGTCTCGACGACGACCGACATGCCCGAGGAGGCCGTCAAGCTCGTGACCTACCTGTCCGCCGACCCGACGGCCCAGGAGACGCTCGTCGACGCCAACATCCAGGTGCCGAACCTGATCGACGTCGCGGAGGAGTGGGCGAGCGAGGACGGCGCCGAGCCGGCCAACCGCCAGGAGTTCCTCGACATCGTGCAGGACTACGGCCGCCCGATGCCCGCCGCCATGACCTACGGCGCCGCGTGGTACGACGAGCTGTGGACCAACATCCAGCCGGTGGTCGACGGCCAGAAGCCGGCCGCCGAGTACCTCGCCGAGGTCCAGCCGCGGATGCAGCAGCTGCTCGACGAGTCCAACGCCCAGGCCGAGCAGGCCGCCGCCGCCGGCGGCAACGGCTGACGGACGTCCTTCGGGGCGGCCGCCGGACCACCGGCGGCCGCCCCTCCTCCCCCGACAACCCTGGACGAAGGAGTCTGCGATGACGACGTCCTCCGCGACGACGGTCGGCTCGACCGCGACGGCCGGGCTCCGCGGCTCGGCGACCAAGCCCCCACGCACGGCACCGCCGGGCGGCGGGTCCACGCGGCTCCACCGCCACGAGCAGAAGTGGGCGCTGATCTTCGTCGCCGCCCCCGTGATCGGCTACCTCGCCTTCACGCTCTACCCCGTGTGCTTCGCCGCGTACGCGTCGCTCACCCAGTGGAACGGCCTCGGCCCGATGCGGTTCGTGGGCCTGCAGAACTACGCGAACCTGCTCGGCGACGAGTACTTCCGGATCTCGTTGTTCAACACGTTCTTCTACATGATCGGCATCCCGATCGGCCTGGCACTGTCCCTCGCGCTGGCGATCGCGATGAACCGCAAGCTCTACGGCCTGACGGCGTTCCGCACCATCTACTACATCCCCGTGATCTCGTCGCTCGCCGCGATCGCGATCCTGTGGCAGTGGGCCTACAACGGCGACTTCGGCCTCATGAACCAGGCCCTCGCCCTGGTCGGGATCGACGGTCCCAACTGGCTCGCGAGCACCACGTGGTCCAAGCCCGCGATCATCATCATGGCGGTCTGGAAGGGCCTCGGGTACTCGATGCTGCTGTACCTGGCCGCGATCCAGTCGGTCCCGCGCTCGCTCTACGAGGCGGCGCAGCTCGACGGCGCCGGCGCCTGGCAGCGGTTCCGCGCCATCACCCTGCCGATGGTCCGGCCGGTCACGTTCTTCCTCGTGGTCACCAACATCATCGCCGGCGCCCAAATCTTCACCGAGATCAACATCATGACGCCCACGGGCGGGCCCGAGTACTCGACCGCCTCGGCCGTGTGGCACATCTGGCGCCAGGCCTTCCGCTACCAGCAGATGGGGTACGCGACCGCGATGGCGATCGTCCTGGGGATCCTCATCCTCATCATCACGCTCATCCAGTTCCGCCTGAACCGGCGCAACAGCTTCGTCATCGACTGAGGCGGAGGAAACCATGGCACACACCTCGACGCTGAGCCGCCGCACGAGCTCGCGCATCACCGACACCGTCGTCTGGGTCGTCCTCGCCACCGGGGCGATCGTCATGATCGCCCCGCTGCTGTGGATGTTCTCCACCTCGCTGAAGACCAAGCTCGAGGTCTTCGCCCTGCCGCCCGTGTGGATCCCCGAGGTCCCGCAGTGGGACACCTACGTGCGGATGTGGACGGACTCTCTGATCCTCTCGGGCTTCCAGAACAGCCTCATCGTCTCGCTCACCGTGACGATCATCGGGACGTTCACCTGCTCGCTGGCGGCGTTCTCGCTCGCCAAGCTCCGCCTGCCGTTCCGCAACACGATCTTCATCGGCCTGCTGACCGGGATCATGATCCCGTTCCCGACGCTGATGATCCCGCAGTTCGTGATGTTCTCGCGGATCGGGTGGGTCGACACGCTGCTGCCGCTGATCGTCCCGGCGATCTTCGGCAACATCGTCATGATCTTCTTCCTGCGGCAGTACCTCGAGAACGTCCCGAACTCGCTGGTCGAGGCCGCCAAGATCGACGGCGCCTCGTACTGGCAGATCTTCTGGCGCATGATCATGCCGATCATCCGCCCGGCGGTGGCCGCGCAGTTCATCCTCTGGTTCATGGTGGTCTGGAACGACTACCTGGCGCCGATCCTCTACCTGAACACCCCCGAGCGGCAGACGCTGCAGGTCGTCATCGCGAACATGAACGTCCAGTACGCGACGCAGCGCGACTACCCGCTGATCATGGGCGCCTCGACCGTCGCGCTGCTCCCGATCCTCGTCGTGTTCCTCGTCTTCCAGCGCCAGATCATCGAGTCGGTCGCACTCACGGGGACCAAGGGCTGACATGACGGAGCTCGAAGCCCGGGCCGACCTCGACACCTCGGCCTGGGGAGGCAAGCACGTCCACGACCCGACGATCGTGGTGGACGACGAC
>JAPSLQ010000037.1:5072-19581 GCA_031180595.1 Isoptericola sp.
GCCGCCAGCTACCACGTGCGCGCGGCCGTCGGCGACGCCGTGACCGGTCCCTTCCGGGACCGCACGGGCCACCTCATGACCGACGACGGCCCCGGCGTCGACCCCTGGTCCGTCGGCGTGCCGATCCTCGCCGGGCACCGGCTGACCGGCGGGCCCGGCGTGCTGGCCCCGGGCCACGCCTCGGTCCTCACCGAGCAGGTGACGGCACCGTCCGGCGCGCCGTCGGGCACGGTGACGCGGCAGCTCCTCGTGCACCACGTGCGCGACGCGGACGCGCCGACCGAGCACCGCCTGCAGGTCCGGCGGCTGGTGTGGACGCACGACGGGTGGCCGCTGGTCTCGCCCCAGCCCTGGGCGGGGGTCGACCGCGAGGACGACGACGAGGCCGGCTGGCCCGTCGACCCGGGCGTGCTCGAGGGCACGTGGGAGCGGCTCACGCCCGGCACCGCTCCGACCGGCGTCCAGGACGGCGTCGTCGGCGGGCTCGCGCCGCGCACCGACGTGCGCGCCCTGGGTCACGGCCGCTTCGCGTGGACGGCGTCCGACGGCGCGACCGTGTCCGCCGTCGTGCATCCCGGCTGGGACGCCGTGCGCGAGCGTGCGACGCTGTGCCTCACCGCGCTCGACGACGCCGGGCGCGTGACGCTCGCGACCCGCCTGCCCTAGGAGGACCTGTGGCCGAGATGCGCCGTCGCGTCTCCGACGCCGAGGTGCCCGGCTGGGCGGGCGGCGTCATGCTGGGCCTGCGCTGGGTGACGCTCCTGGTCGAGCTCAACCTCATGGTGCTGCTCGGCACCCTCGCGGGCGGGGTCGTGCTCGGGGTGGGGCCCGCGCTGCGGGCCGGCGGTGCCGTCGCCGCCTCGATGACTGCCGAGCCGGCCCCCTGGCGGACCTTCTGGCGCACGTGGCGCACCGGCTTCGGCCGGACGAACCTGCTGTTCGCGCCCGTGTGGGTCGTGGCCGTGCTGCTGTGGTTCGACGGCGTCGCCGTCACCCTCCTCGACGGCCCGCCCCGCGCGGCGCTCCAGGTCGGGCTGGTGCTCGTCGGCGTGTGGTTCGCGGTCGTGCTGGTCTTCTGGCCGCGGGTCACGCTGCGCTACGACCGCGGGCCCGGCGAGACCTGGCGCTTCCTCCTGCTGGTCCCCCTGCTGGGCCCGACGACGTCGCTCGCCGTGCTGGTCGTGCTCGGCGCGACGGCGCTCGCCGTCTGGGTGCTCCCGGTGCTCGCCGTGCTCGTGGGCGTCTCGTTCCCCCTCTGGGGCACCGGCCGGCTCGTCGACGACCGCCTGGACCGCGTCGACGCCCAGACCGCGGCCGCCTGACGCGGGCGTCGGCTCACCGACCCGCGACCGGACCGCCGCGCTCAGCTCGCCTGCGCGCGGACCGCGACCTCCTCGATCCCGCCCGGCTGCACGGCGGCGATCACCTCGCCGTCGCCGATCGGGACGTCGCCCGTGGACTCGCGGCCGACGATGCGCGAGTCGGGCACCACCCGCCGGTAGCCGCGGCCGTCCGAGCCCGCGATCCGCTCGACCAGCAGGTCGACCGCGGTGCGCGCGATCTGCTCCCGGCCCGGGTCGACCGAGCTGATGGTCGGCACGGAGTACTTGACGTCGTCGATGTCGTCGAAGCCGATCAGCGCGACGTCGCCGGGCACGTCGATGCGGCGGGCGTGCAGCGCGTGCAGCGCGCCGAGGGCCATGGCGTCGTTGAGCGCGAACACCGCGTCGACCTCGACGCCGGCGTCGAGCATCCGGGCCATCGTCTCGGCGCCGGTCGCGCGGTGCCACAGCCCCGCCTCTCCCATCAGCGCCGGGTCGTACGGCAGCCCCGCCTCCTCCAGACCCTGGAGGTAGCCGGCGGTCCGCAGGGCGGCGGAGCCGACCTCCTCGCCCTCGTGCGCGCCGATGAGCGCGATGCGGCGCCGCCCGAGCGACGCGAGATGCAGGGTGGCGGCCTTGGCGGCCTCGACGTTGTTCATCGTGACGTGGTCCGCCGGGGCGTCGAAGACGCGCTCGCCGAGCACCACGAGCGGGAAGTCGACCGAGAAGAGGCCGATGTCCTCCTGCCCGAGCTCGAGCGGCGAGAAGATGAGACCGTCCGTGAGGTGGCGGCGCCTGCCGGACAGGACCTCGACCTCGCGCTGCCGGCTCGCGCTCGTCTGCTCGATGAGCACGGTGAGGCCGTGCTGCTCGGCCGAGCGGATGACGGAGTCGGCGAGCTCGGCGAAGTACGGCAGGGAGAGCTCCGGCACGGCGAGCGTGATCATGTCCGTGCGCCGGGTGCGCAGGTTGCGGGCCGTCGTGTTGAGGCGGTAGCCGAGGTGCTCGATGGCGGCCTCGACGCGCTCGCGCGTCTCGGGCCGGATGTGCGGGTAGCCGTTGACGACGTTCGAGACGGTCTTGATCGACACGCCGGCGCGGACCGCGACGTCGTGCATGGTGACCGGCATGCCGCTCACCGCCCCGTCCGCCGCGCGGCGGCGTCGGTGCGTGCGGCCGGAACCCAGACCCGCATCGGCCCCTCTCCTCGGTTTCCCCACACAGCGTAGGGCACCGCGCGCACCTCGACCCGGACGGCCTCGGGCGCGTCGGCGCCGCTGGCGTCCCGGTAGAGCGGCAGGTGCCCGGAGGGGCGGGCCCACCCGCCGGCGACCAGGGTCGCACCGATCCCGAGCGCGTCGTCGCCCGGACCGACGGCCACGGTCGCGACGTCGATCTCGACGTCCTCGAGCGCCACGCCGGGGTGGTCGACCTGCTCGAGGCAGTGGACGACCGGGCCGCGCGCCAGGGCGACGCAGCCGCGGACGGCGTCGACGCGCGGGTGCGCGTGGAGCACGCGCGGAGCCATCGGCAGGAGGAGGCGCACCTCGCGCGCGCCGGGAGGCACGACGACGTACCCGCCCTCCGGCTCGACCGGCCGGCGCCGGCCGTCGACGACGAGCCGCACCTGCGCGACGTCGGCCCACCCGGGCACGCGCACGGCCAGCGGGACGGGCGTCGGCGCGTCCGCCGTCAGGACGACGTCGCCGTCCCACGGGTACCCCGTGCGGACCGCGAGCCGTGCGCCGTCCGCGGTGCCGCCGTCGGGCAGCGCCGTGCCCGGCAGCTCCAGGTCCGCGTCGGAGTAGAGGTGGAGGGCGATCGTGCCGTCGTCGTGCGACGACGCGACCATGGTGTGCAGCGCGGCGACGAGCCGCGCGAGGTTGGGCGGGCAGCAGGCGCACGCGAACCAGCCGCGGCGGCCGGACGCCTGGTACTCGTCGGTGCCGTCGTGACCCTCGCGCACGTGCAGCGGGTTGGAGTAGAAGAACGCCGTCCCGTCGAGCGACGTCGCCGCCGCGACGACGTTGTGCAGCGCGTGCTCGATCGCGTCGGCGTAGCGCCCGTCGCCCGTGGCGAGCAGCATCCGCCATCCCCACAGGACGCTCGCGACGCCGGCGCACGACTCCGCGTACGCACGGTCCGGCGGCAGCTCGAAGGGGTCGCCGAACGACTCGTCCTTGTGCCGGGACCCCATCCCGCCCGTGACGTACGTCTTGCGGCCGGACGCGTCGTCCCAGAGGCGCGCCGCGGCGTCGAGCAGCGCGGCCTCGCCCGTCTCGAGGTAGAGGTCGACCACGCCCGCGAGCAGGTAGAGCTGCCGCACCGCGTGCCCGGCCACCTCGGTGGCCTCGACGACCGGGGTGGCGTCCTGGTGGTACGCGGGCTCGAACGGGCCGGAGCCGAGCCGGCGGTGCCCACGCAGGTCGACCATGCGGCGCGCGGCGTCGACGTAGCGCCGCTCCCCCGTCTCGCGGCCGAGCTCGACGAGCGCGGACTCGACCTCGGGATGGCCGCAGAAGATCTCCTCGCCCGCCTCGAGCCGGCCGGCGACCTCGTCCGCCCAGCGGCGCCCGACGTCGAGCAGGTCGCGCTCGCCCGTGGCGCGCGCCCGCGCGACGCCCGCCTGGAGCAGGTGCCCCAGCACGTAGAGCTCGTGCCCCCAGCGCAGGTCGGCGTACGGCTCGGCCGACGGCGCGGCGCCGCCCTGGACGTGCGAGTCGAGGTAGCCCGACGGCGCCTGCACGCGCCCGAGGAGGCCGACGATCCTCCGCACGGTGTCCTCGTGCGCGGGCTCGCCGGTCCGGGCGGACTCCCAGGCGACCGCCTCGAGCGTCTTGTGCACGTCGGAGTCGGCGAAGTTGAAGCCGCGGTACTCGCCCGCGTGGTGCTCCGGGTCCGCGGGATCCAGGAGACGGCGGAGGTTGTCCAGCGCGCCCGAGGTCTCGAGCGCGTCGAGGCAGTGCGGGATCGTCGCCCCGGCGTTACGCTCCTGCCACGCCCCCAGCGCCCCGCTCGGCAGGAGGCGGACCGCCGTCGCCGGCAGCGGGCGGGTGCGGGCGTGGGGAAGAGCGCCGGCCACGGGGCCGGTCGTGCCCGTGGGCTCGATGAGTGTCATCGTCGATACTCCGGGTGGTGCTGGACGCCTGGGACATGATTCACTCTACATCGTTGTAACAGCACTTCGACGAGGAACGTGAGACCACCGATGGCCGACCCCCGCATCGAGGCGAGCCCCGCACGCCACGCCCGTGTCACCCTGCACCCCGACTTCCGTCGCGGCATCGTCGACCGCCGCCTCTTCGGCTCGTTCGTCGAGCACCTGGGGCGCGCCGTCTACACCGGCGTCTACGAGCCCGGGCACCCGACGGCCGACCGGCACGGCTTCCGCAAGGACGTCGCCGAGCTCACGCACGAGCTCGGGGTGTCCATGGTCCGCTACCCCGGCGGCAACTTCGTGTCCAACTACGTGTGGGAGGACGCCGTCGGCCCCGTGGAGCAGCGCAAGCCGTTCCTCGACCTGGCCTGGCGGACGGTCGAGCCCAACCTGGTCGGGACCGACGAGTTCCTCCAGTGGGCCGAGCGCGAGGGCATCGAGCCGATGATGGCCGTGAACCTCGGCACGCGCGGCGTGGACGCCGCGGCCGCGCTCGTCGAGTACTGCAACGGCGAGGCCGGCACGCGCTGGGCCGACCTGCGCATCGCCAACGGCCGCGAGAAGCCGTACGGCGTCAAGCTCTGGTGCCTGGGCAACGAGATGGACGGCCCCTGGCAGATCGGCCACAAGGACGCCCACGAGTACGGCAAGCTCGCCGCGGAGGCCGGCAAGGCGATGAAGCTCGTCGACCCGTCGATCTCGCTCGTCGTGTGCGGGTCGAGCTCCATGCAGATGCCGACGTTCGGCGAGTGGGAGCGCACGGTGCTCTCGTACACCTACGACCTCGTCGACCACGTGTCGATGCACGCCTACTACGAGGAGCTCGAGGGCGACCGCGCGTCGTTCCTCGCCTCGGGCACCGCGATGGACCGCTTCATCGACCGCGTGGTCGCCTCGGCCGACGCCGTGGGTGCGCAGCGCCGGTCGGACAAGAAGATCACCATCAGCTTCGACGAGTGGAACGTCTGGTACCTGCAGTCGCGCTTCCCCGGCGAGCAGAACCTGCCGATCCAGCGCGACGCCCCGCGCATCATCGAGGACGTCTACTCGGGCCTCGACGCGGTCGTGGTCGGCGACCTCCTGGTCACCCTGCTCAACCACGCGGACAGGGTGCCGGTCGCGTGCCTCGCCCAGCTCGTCAACGTCATCGCTCCGATCATGACCGAGCCGGGCGGCGAGGCGTGGCGGCAGCCCACCTTCCACCCGTTCGCGACGACGGCACGCCTGGCGCGGGGCACGGCGCTCGACGTGCGGGTCGACTCGCCGTCCTACACGACGAAGCAGCACGGCGAGGCGCCGGTGGTCACGGCGGCGGCGACCGTGGACGACGACGGCGCGGTCGCGCTGTTCCTGACCAACCGGTCCGCCGAGCCGGTCGAGGTCGACCTGGCCCACGTCGGCGCGTCGCTGTCGGTCGCCGAGGGCTGGCGCATGGTCGCCGACCACGAGCCCGCGGTGGAAGGCCCGGAGCACGCCGCCAAGGTCGCGCGCGAGTGCTGGTCGAGCGTCGACGTGGCGTCCGACGTCGTCGCCCGGGACGGTGGCAGCACCCGCCTGCGCCTGGCGCCCGAGTCGTGGACCGCGCTCAGCGGCACCCTCGCCCGCGCCTGAGCGTCCTCCGTCCCGACGCAACGTCCGTGCTGGCTCTTTTCTCAAACGGTCCGTTTGAGGAAAGAGCCAGCACGCTCGTAGTCGGCGGGTAGTCGGTGAGCAGCGGTCTCGCCCGGGCTCAGGCCGGGACGAGCTCGGGCCCTGCCTCGGTGTCGACGAGCTCGGTGCGCGGGCCGTAGCGGCGCAGCACCCGCGCCACGGTCGACCGGGAGCACGAGACCATGGCCGCGATCTCCGCCTGGGTCCGCCCGTCACGTGCGAGCTCGACGATCAACCGGTCGCGCGCGGTCTCCGGCTCCTCGTCCAGGACGCGGGCGGCCTGCGTGGCGGTGGGCTCACCCCCGTCGTCGCGTGCGTCGCCCTCGTTCGCGACGCCGTCGAGGCCGTCGCTCGCGACGGCGCCGTGGTCGGCGTCGGCCGCACGAGGCCGGAGGCCGAGGAGGTCGATCTCGTCGACCCGGCGGGTGTGCCCCGTCTCGGGCAGCGGCTCGCGCCGGGGCGCGGCCTCGGTCTCGGAGGGCGGCTCGATGTCCGCGTGCGCAGCGGGCTCGGCCGACACCGCGGGCTCACGCTCGGTGAACGCCTCCCGGACCCGCGCCTGGAAGACCGGCAGCTCCTCGAACGCCTGCACGGGCTCGAACGCGGGCTCCTGCTCCGGGTCGACCCGGACCCGGGCCCCGACCGGCGCCTGCACGGTCACCTCCGTGCGCTCTGTCACCCCGCGGACCATGCCGCGCTCGGCCGAGCTGGCTCCGATCGTGTCGAGACGGTTGCCGTGCCGCTCGGCGGCCTCGAGCCTGTCGACCCAGACCTGCATGCGCCGCTCGAAGTCCTCGACGGTCAGCAGCTTGAGCGCGCGGTCGCGCGCCGCGCGCTGGCGACCGTGCGCCACCTTGACCTTGCGGGTGCCGCGCCGGCTGCCCGTGTTGTCGCGCCGGGCGTCGCGCCACGTCTCCAGGGCGGCCACGTACTGGTGGACGCGGTGCTCCCGCCGGCGCTCCTCCAGCGTGTGCCCCGTGACGAGGTGCCGCTCACCCACGAGCGCCAGGTGCCACATCAGGGCGGCGACCAGCGGCGGCACGAAGCGGAAGACCACCATGTACGGGGTCGTGGCACTGGGCACGGCGACCTCGTGGAGCGCCGCGAACACGCCTGAGGTCCCGGACAGGATCCACGTCAGCGTCAGCAGGATGCCGTAGGGCCGCCCCTCGAGAGCGGCGTTGCGCGCCATCAGCGCGACCGCGACGAGGCTGACCTCCAGGAACCCGGCCAGGGCGTAGGCCTCGACGGGCGTCATGCCCGCGACCTCCAGGCCGAACAGGACCATGCCGCTGTAGGCCAGCGCCGTGGCGATGAACGCGGCGACGACGACCGCCACCATCGGCAGGTGCCGGCCGCGATACTGCACGCGCGAGGGACCGTCGGCGGGGCCGCCCGCCGTCTCCTGCTGAACCATGTCGAAACCTCCGATACGTCGTAACAGGGCTATATCAGCAGTATGTCCGACCGAGCGTCAACGAGGAGCACGCGGGCACGCGAACGTCGCGGTCGGGTGCGCCGTGCGGCTGCACGACGTACCCGACCGCGACGTCCCTCCGGCTCAGCGCGGCTCGATGCTCTCCAGCGTCGGAGTCACCGGCTGGAACAGCCCGTCGGGACCGATCTCGAGCCGGTCGATCGTCGTCTCCCGGTGGGTGCCGTTGCCACCCGGGACCGCGAACCGGTGGTACACGATGTACCAGTCGTCCGTGCCGGCCACGTTGAGGATCGAGCTGTGCCCGGTCCCCAGGATCCCGTACGACGGGTCCTTGGAGAGGATGACGCCGCGGTAGGTCCAGGGCCCGTCGATGCTCGATGCCGTCGCGTACCCGACGCGGTAGTTCTCCGAGCCGGTGTCGTCGATCGAGTACGTCAGGTGGTACATCCCGTCGCGGTAGTTGACGAAGAGCCCCTCGCGGAAGTCCGTGAGCCCGCCGATCCGCTTGATGGTGCCGGGCACGATCGACGTCATGTCCTCGGCCAGCTCGGCGTAGACCGGCCCGTTCGACGGCCCGCCGTTGCCCCAGAAGAGGTAGTACCTCCCCGTCTCCGGGTCCCGGAACGCCGCCGGGTCGATCGCCTGGCCCGACGTCACCGCCTCGTCGTTGCGGATCATCGCCTGCGGCTGCGCCCTGAACGGGCCTTCGGGGTGGTCGGCCACCGCGACGCCGAGCGTCTTGCGGTCGTACGCCGGGTTGTGGCCTGAGAAGTAGAAGTAGTACTTCCCGTCGCGCTCGATGATCGTGGGCGCCCACGCGTTCCCGGTCGCCCACGGCACGTCGCCGTTCGCGCCGTCGAGCGTGAGGAAGGGCTGCTCCGACCGCTCCCAGTCCACGAGGTTGGTCGACTTCCAGACGTAGAACTCCTTGCCGCCCCAGCCCGCGTACCCGTCGCTCGTCGCGTAGACGTAGAACGTGTCGCCGAACTGGACCACGTTGGGGTCGGCGTACAACCCGGGCAGCACGGGGCTGCGCATCTCGACGGCCCGCACGGTCCACTCCCGCGACGACCCGTCGGGCCCGGACACCGTGTACGTCACCGGCTCGCTGAGGTCCTGGGTCGACCCGTTCGACGGCGCCACGGTCGCGTCGTCCGAGACGTCCAGCACCGGCGCGAGAGCGCTCCGGTCCGTCCCGGGCACCACGGGCAGGGTGACGGTGCTGGACGAGCCGTCGACCATCGCGTCGACCTTGAGCTCGTCGAGCTCCGCCCCGCGCACCCCCGTGTGGTCGGTCCCGATGAACGCGACCTCGGCCGCCGACAGCGCGCGGTCGTAGAGCCTGAAGTCACGCACGGAGCCCTTGAGGTACCTGTCCCCGGAGTACAGCGAGCGCCCGATGTAGTTGGCGAGCGTCTCACCGCCGCCGATCTGTCCGGGATCGATGGTCACGCCGGTCTGCCGCGCGACCTCCACGCCGTCCTCGTACAGCACCGCCGTCGTCCCGGACAGCGTGTACGTCAGGTGCTTCCACACACCGCGCGCGAGGTTGGACCCCTTGCTCACGGTCTGCTCCCCGGACCAGTTGCCGAGCGTGATCGAGCTCCGGTACGCGTTGCCCGTCGTGAACAGGTAACCGTTGCCGGCCGACCCGCTCGAGTTCCCGAGACCGTAGATGAAGTACGGCGTGGCCTGCGTCGGGTCGACGCGCACGTCGAGCGCCACGGTGACGTCCTCGATGCCGGCGAGCAGGTGGTTCGGCATCCGGACGAAGTCGTCGACGCCGTCGAGGGTCACTCCCTCGCCCGTGAACCGCGCGCCGTTCTCCAGCGTCGCCGCGCCGAGCGTACTGCCCTCGACGGCGTTGGCCGCCGTCGTCCCGGACGTCTCGTCGAGCGCGTAGCGCGCCACCAGACCGGGAGGCTCGGCCGTCACCGTGACGGACACCCGCGCACGCAGCGGCCCGTTGGTCGAGGCGACCACCGTCGTCGTGCCCGGTGCGACGCCCCGGACCACGCCGGAGTCAGACACCGTGGCGACGCTCGGGTCGAGCGACTCCCAGCGCACCCGCCGGTCGGACGCGCCGGCCGGCTCGACCGTCGCGTCGAGTGCCTGCTCGGTGCCCTGCCACAGCTCGAGCTGCGTCGGCGTGACCGTCAGCGCCTCCGCCGGGATCCGCTGCGGCTGCACGGTCACCGTCGCGACCGCCGGCACGGACACGCCCGCGCCGAGCGTGCCGCGCACCTCGAACGACCCGGGGCGCGCGTACGACCTGGGGTCGACCTCGTCCCAGGTGACCGCCTCCGTCCCGGTGGACCCGTCGGCGTAGGCCACCGTCACCGTCTCGGGCAGCACGGGCGCGCGGCGCACCTGGGTGGTGACCTCGACCGGCTCGGCCGACTCGACGAACGCGTCGGGCTGGTAGTGCCGCAGGAGCCGGTCGTACTCGGCCTGCGTCACCGGCAGGACCGTGCCGTGCCGGGGCCGCGACGGCATCTTGTAGTCCGTGACCATCTTCCACTCGGTCGCGTCGAGGTCGTCGCTCACGAACGGGACGTACCCGCGGCCGCCGAACTCGTCGATGAACATGTACCAGCGGTCCTCGGTGTTCGACTTGAACACCAGCGGGCCCTCGCCCTGGTTGATGCCCGGGCCGAGCGAGTTCGCCTTGCCGATGCAGTCGGCGATGAACTCGTAGTCGGTCGAGCGCAGCTCGGTGGACTTCTCCCCCAGGATGAACTTCGAGCACGGGGTGGACGACGTGTTGTTCCGTTCGTCCTTGGTGAACCGGTAGTAGGTCTCGCCCTCCTTGATCACCGTGGAGTCGATGACCGAGTACCCCGGGTCGATCCACACCCGCGGCTCGCTGAACGTCACGAAGTCGCGGGTCGTGGCGTACATCATCCGGTTGTGCTGGCTCCCGGTGTGGTCCGGGTCGTCGGCGTCGTAGAGCTTCGAGGCCCAGAACACGACGTACGCGCCGAGCTCCTCGTCGTAGAACGCCTCGGGTGCCCACGTGTTGCCCGCGTTCTCCGGGGAGACCTGGACGAGCCGCTGGTCGGTCCAGTTCACGAGGTCGGTCGACTCCCAGACCATGATGGACTTCGACCCGCGACGCTGGAAGCCGTCCCAGTCCCACGAGCCGTGCACCTTGAGGTCGGTCGCGATCTGGTAGAACTTGTCGCCCTCGGGCGAGCGGATGATGAACGGGTCGCGCAGGCCCTTCTCCCCCAGGTCGGACGTCAGGACCGGCTGGTTGTCGTTGAGGTCGCGGTAGCGCAGGGGGTCGTTGCCCTCGCTGAGGCCGAAGTAGACCTGCTCACCGGTGGCCGTGCCCTCACCGATGAAGTAGGAGAACAGGTAGCCCTCGTACGGCTCGGCCTCGGGCAGCGGTGGCACTGTCGCGGTGATCTCGCGCGTCGCGACGGAGTCACCCACCGTGACGGACGCCGTGAGGGTCACCGTGGCGGCCTCGCCGCCGGCCGCGGGCCGGGTCACCTCACCCGTCGGCGTGACGACCGCGGGGTCTGACGACGTCCACGTCACGGTCGCGCCGTGCTCCCCCGAGCCGGGCAGCGTGAGGTTGCCGCGCGCGTCGTCGGCGTTCACGACCTCGAGCGCGGCGGCGGCCTCGGCCGCCTTCTCCTCGTCCGACATCGGCGGGACCACAGTGACGTCCAGGTCGCGGGTGGCGGTCGCCCCGCGCAGCCGGAGCGTCGCCGTGAGGGTCACGGTGACGGGGTCGGTACCCGCGGGCGGTGGCGTGACCTGGCCGGCGGCCGTCACGACGTCGGCGTTCGACGTCGCCCAGGTGATCGCCGAGCCGCCGACGCCGGTACGCGGCAGGTCGAGGTCGGTGTCGACGGCCGAGGTGTCGCCCAGGTCGAGCGCGTCCGCGTCGGCGGTGACCGCCGTCGCCGCGTTCGCGGCGTCGATCTCGGCGACCTCCGCGGGCGTGAGCGCGCGCTCGTAGAGCCGGAAGTCACGGACCCGGCCACGGAACAGCCCGTCGGCGGCGTAGGCCGACCTGCCGATCGTGTTGACCGTGGTGCTCCCGCCCCCGAGCTGCCCGGGGACGTGCGTGATCCCGGTGCTCGAGCCGACGAGCGCCCCGTCCTCGTAGAGACGGGCCTGCGCGCCGTCGACCGAGAACGCGATCGACGTCCAGCGACCGGTCGCGAGCGGACCCTGCGGCGTCTTGGACACGGTCTGCTCGGCGCCCCATGCGGCGTTCGAGAGGGTGCCCCGGTAGCGACCACCGGCGCTCGTGGAGAAGAGGTACCCGTCGCCGGACTGCGGGGAGCCGACGGCCGGGTTCCCGAAGTTGTAGATGAAGTAGTTGCCGGCGAGCGCGGGGTCGACCCACACGTCGGCCGTGACGGTGACCGCCGTCGTGCCGGCGAGGAGGTCGTCGGGCAGGTCGACCCACCCGCCGCCGTCGAGCACGAGGCCCTGGCCCGGGCGCCACGAGGCGGTGCCCGCGAGCTCGCCGTCGTGGCCGTTGCCGGAGGCGTCGCGCGCGACGGTGCCGTCGGTCTGGTCGAGCGGGTACCAGGCGCGCAGGCCGTCCGGCACGACGTCGGCCGCCCGGGTCGTCGCGTCGGTCAGCGCGGTGCTCGTGGTCGCCGTGGCCGGGACGGACGCCGCGAGCGGAAGCCCGACCGCGAGCGCCAGCGCGCCCGCCGCGAGGGATCGCGCCCGTGCGGGGGGCCGGGTGCCGGCGCGGGACTGCGGGGATGACCTCATCAGTGCTCCTCATCGTCGAGGCTCGGGCACCTGCGCCCGATGTTAACGCTAACAATCGGAGCCGAGACTAGCCGTGCACCGCCGTCGAAGGAACCCCCGGACCGGCCTGTGCCGCGAACCGATCACGAACGAAACCCGTGCGGGGGACGAGCGCGCCGACCCCCTCCGCGCCCCGCAAGGTCGCGGAAGGAGCCGGCACGCTCGTCGCCGGCTGACGGGAGGGCTAGCGGCGCCTGGCCTCCCGCACGGTCAGGTCCTTCACCTGCTGGCTCGGCGCGTAGGTCCGGTCGCCGAGGTACCGGACGGTCACCGCGTGCTCGGCGACCGCCAGCCCGCCGGTCGGCACGACGACGGTCGCCCGCCCGTCCTCGAGCCTCCCGGCCACGCGGGCGTCACCGACCACGACCTCGACCGCACCCGTCGGCACCGGTGCCCTCCCACGAGCGGTGGCCGCGCTCACCGTGACCTCGACGTGCGCGCCGGTGCCCTGGGTCACGGACGCCGGCCGCAGCCGCGCGCGGACGGCGCTCGCGGTCTCGCCCACCTCCGGGCTGAGCCGGAGGAACGTGATCGAGTGCGCCGGGAAGTCGTACGAGAACGAGCTGCCACCGCGCTCGAGCACGCGGTCGACCGGGACCACGTTCGTCGGGTCCGCCTTGGTGTTCGTCGCCGTCGGCGCCGCGACCATCTCGGTCACCCCGACCGTCTCGGAGACCTCGACGCCGTCGACCGTGACGGCCGTACGGGCCGTCGTCGCGGTCGGGTTGACGACCTTGACCACGAGCTCGCCGGTGTCCGCGTCGCGCGTCACCACCTGGTACAGCGACTTGGCGACCGGCTCGGTGTAGGTCATCTGGAGCACGCCGTCGAGGTACGTCCGGATGGTGCGGCCGTCGACCTCGACACGGACCTGGTACTCCCGCCCGGTCTCGAGCGAGTGCCCCTCCACCGCGGCGACCTCACCCTGCCGGGCGCCGTTCGCCCGCTCGAGCGCCTGGCGGGTGTTGCCCCAGCCGCCGAGGTTCCACCAGAAGAACCGGTCCGGAGCACCGGCGGCGAAGCCCACGAGGAAGCCCTCGTTCCCCCCGAGCTTGCGTGCGGTCAGCTCGAGCGTGTAGTTCGACCAGTCGCGGGCGTACGCGTCGGTGATGACCGACCGCGCGTCCTCGGCCCCCGAGGACTGCACGTACTCGCCGTCGACGACGGCCCAGTCGCCGGCGACCGGCTCCCACTGGGAGGCGTCGTCGAACGTGTCGGCGAACAGCACCTCGCCGGTCGCGGTGTCCGTCACCCTGACGTCGTCGTACGCCGCCTGGGTGGCCCACGTCGACAGGAACACGCCACCGGTCAGGTCCGGCGCCTGCGACTCGGGTCCGACGTGCGTGGAGGGGACGACCTCGTCGCCGACGTTCGTCATGAACATCTTCTGCGTGTAGTAGTTGACCGACCCCCAGGCCTCGTCGTTGTCGAACCACATCATGTCCGGGGACCACTGCACGTAGTCCTCGTTCGCGAACATCGGCGCGTACGACGCGAGCTCGACCAGGTCGGAGTTGCGCTCGATCCCCGTCATGTACGCGGCCTCGGCCAGCGCGTTGGCGAACGTGTTGCCGCGCGAGGCGTACTCGCCGAGGAACACGTGCGGCCCCTCGCGGTCGTAGGAGTCGTACCGCTCGTCGTTGGCCAGGAACCACGCCGGGTCGTTGTAGTAGTGCTCGTCGACCATGGCCACGCCCTGCTCGCGGTTGAACTCCCACAGCTCGTCGAACCGTGCGCCGGTGTCGTCCGGACCCGAGTTCGAGATGACCACCACGTCGGGGTACGCCGCCTCGATCGCGTCGCGGAACCGCGGGAAGTTCGCCTCGAACGTACGCGTGTTCTCCTCGTTGCCCAGCCCGATGTACTTCAGGCCGAACGGCTCGGGGTGCCCGAGCTGCGCCCGTACGGCGCCCCACTCGGTGTCGACGTCGCCGTTGGCGAACTCGATGAGGTCGACGGTGTCCTGCACCCAGCGGTCGATGCGCTCGTCGTCGGTCATCTCCGGGATCGTCGAGCCGCAACCGTTGGCGCCGACCGAGACGACGGGCAGCGGCGTCGCGCCGAGGTCCTCGGCGAACTCGAAGTACTCGAGGTACCCGATGCCGTAGGACTGGTTGTAGCCCCAGAAGTTCCAGTTGGTCGGCCGCTCCTCGACCG
>JAPSLQ010000038.1 GCA_031180595.1 Isoptericola sp.
TGTCGCCCGGGCCCCAGACCACGTGCGGGCGCACGACGACGACGCTCGGCGCGCCGGGCTCGCCGTCGCGGGCCAGGGCGAGCAGCTCGGCCGCCGCCTTGGTCCGCGCGTAGGGGCCGCGCGCCCGTACCGGGTCCGCCGGCTCGGCACCCACGCCGACGAGCGAGGTCCCGGCGTGCGCGACCGAGGGCGACGAGACGTGGACGAACCGTTCCACGCCCGCCCGCCGGGCCGCGTCGAGCAGCGTGCGCGTCCCGCCGACGTTCACCGCGTCGAACTCGGCGGGCGGCCCGGCCAGCGACACCTTCGCCGCGAGGTGGACGACGGCGGTCACACCCTCGACGGCGCGCGCGACGACCGCGGGGTCCGTCACCGACCCGGTGACGTCCTGGGCACCGGCGACGCCGGACGGCCGCCGCTGCAGGGTGCGGACCTGCGCGCCGCGGGCGACGAGAGCGCGCGCCACGGCGCCCCCGAGGAGCCCCGAGGCTCCCGTGACGAGCACCCTCACGGGGTCCTCATGCGTCCGCCGGCGAGGACGCCCTCGGCCCAGGCGGCGAGCCGGCCGCGGTCGATCTTGGAGTTGTGCCGCACGTCGGTCGGCATCTCGGGCACGACGAGCACGGCGGCCACCGCCACCGGACAGGCCGCCCGGACCGCGGCGGCGAGCTCGTCCGACGCGAGCCCCGGCCGCCGTCGGGCGCTCGGGGCGCCGACAGGCTCGACCACGACGACGGCCTGCTGCATCCCCGCGGGCCCGACGCCGACGACGGCCGCGCGCCGCACCCGCGGCACCCGCTCGACGTGCTGCTCCGGGCCCACGGGCGCGAGCGGACCGTCGGGCGTCGTGATCACGTGCGCCAGCCGTCCCTCGATCCACAGGCGGCCCTCGGCGTCGAGGTGCCCGACGTCGCCGGTGCGGTGCCAGTGGCCGGGCGGGGTCTCCTGCTCCGCGGCGACGTCGGTGAGCCACAGCCGGTCGTACCGCTCCTTGAGGTGCGGCGCGCGCACCACGACCTCGCCCAGGACGCCCGGCGTCGCGGCGGGGGTACCCGTGGCGGCGCCGTCGTCGTCGAGCGCGCTGACCAGGACCTCGCCGCGGCCCACCGGCCGGCCGACGCAGACGCCGGCGTCGGGCGCGGCCGCGGCGTCGCGGATGCCCTCGAGGGTGATGTCGGTGACGAGCAGGCACTCGGTCATCCCGTACGGCGTGTGCGCCGTCGCGGTCGGCATGAGCTCGGCGGCCGAGCCCAGCACGGCGGCGCTGATCGGCGCGCCGGTGGACAGGAAGGTGCGCACGCGCGCCAGCGCCGCCCCGTCCGAGGGGTCGAGCGCGTCCGCCGTCGCGACCACGTTGAGGATCGCGGCCGGCGAGAGGAACACCATGCGGGCGTCGGCCGCCCGCACGGCGTCGGCGACGGCGCGTGCGGTGAGCGTCCGCGGCGCGGAGACGTCCATGCGCGGCGTCACCGACCGCGTGCCCAGCGCCGGCCCGAGCAGCGCGAACGGCGCGAACCCGGTCACGAGGCCGGTGTCGGGCCCGATGTCGAAGTGCCCGGCCAGCGCGTCGCGCAGCGCCGCGAGGCGGCCGTGCGTGTAGACGACACCCTTGGCAGGCCCGGTCGAGCCGGACGTGAACAGCACCGCGGCCTCGTCGTCGGGCCCGGGCTCGGGCGGCAGGTCGAGCCCCTCGCCCGCGCGAGCGACGTCGACGAGCTCGTGCGCGACCCGGAGGGCCCGGCGGACAGGCCCGGGCAGGGGGTCGGCGGAGATCCGCACGCCCGGCCAGCCGAGTGCCTGGGCCGCGGCGAGGCCCTTCGTCTGCGCGACGACGAAGCGCGGCCACGCGCCGCGCTGCGCCCGGGTGAGCCCGCGCGCGCCCAGGCCCGCGTCCGCCACCACGACGACGGCGCCGATGCGCAGGCAGGCGTACACCAGCGCCGTCAGGGTCGGGCCCGGCTCGACCAGCAGGGACACGCGGTCGCCCGGGCGCACCCCGATGCGGTGGAGCCCGGCGGCGATCCGACGCACCTGGCGGTCCAGCGCTCGCCAGCTCACCACGCGGGGCCCGCGGCCGTCCGGCCCCGCGGACATGTCGAGGACCGCGGGACCGGTGTCGTCGGCGCGGGCGTCCAGCCCTGCCCAGAACGGCGTGAACGGCGTCTCGGTCGGGTCGTCGTCGGACCCGGCGGTCGCTCGGGAGCCGTCGGCGGACGCCGGCGCCACCTCGCGCTCGAGCCAGCCGAGGACGGCGGGCGGCCAGTCGACGTCCTCGGCCACGAGGTGGCCGGCGGACTCGAACCGATGGACCCGCGCGTGCGGGAGCCGGCCGATCAGGTCGTCGAGGTAGCGGTCCGAGAACACCGGGTCGCGCGCGCCCCAGAGGAGCAGCGCCGGCACCTCGAGCTTCGTGACGCCCACGGCGATCCGGTCGAGCTCAGGGGCGCTCGGGTGGGCGGCGTCCACGGGGATGTCCGCGACGAAACCCTCGATCCCGTCGCGGTCGGCCGCCGTGCGGTACGGCAGCCGGTAGGCGTCCGCCACGTCGTCCGGCAACGCGGGGTGCGCCAGCGCGAGCGTCGCCTCCAGGAACGCCCGCGTGGTGCGGGTGCCGAGCCGGTGCACCGGACGTGCCAGGGCCAGCCGCAGCGGAGCCGGGACGGGAGCGTCGTCGGGCTGGTGCACCGCGGTGTTGAGCAGCGCGACGCCGGCGAGCGCCTCGGGGTGGTCGACGGCCCAGCCGAGGGACACGACCCCGCCCCAGTCGTGCCCGAGGGTCACGACGGGTCCGTCGAGCCCGAGCGCGTCGGTGAACGCGCCGAGGTCCGCCACGCGGCGCGCCAGGGTGCGCCGCTCACCCGTGCGGGCGGAGAAGCCCATCTCCAGCTGGTCGACCGCCACGACGCGCCACCCGGCGTCGGCGCCCACCGCGACGAGCCGCCGCCACAGGTAGGACCACGTGGGGTTGCCGTGCACCGCGAGCACGGTCCCGACGGGCTCGACGCCGCGCTCGAGCAGCTGCGGACGGTTGTCCAGGTAGTGCCACCGCTCGCCCGCGACCGTCAGGACGTGGCTGGACCGCGGGTCGAGACCGGGCAGCGCCGGAACGGTCGGAGCGGTCACCACGCGAGCTCCATCATCGCGGTGTTGATCCCCGAGCCGACACCCATGAGCAGGACCCGGTCGCCGGCCCGCAGCGACGACTGCTCCTCGACCAGCGTGATCGGCACCGACGCCGGCCCCACGTTGCCCAGCCGCGGGAAGGTGGTCGGCACCTTGGACCGGTCGAGACCGACGGCCTCGACGATGGCGTCGGTGTGCACGCGCGAGACCTGGTGGGTGACGTACCGGTCCATGCGCGCCCAGTCCCACTCGGAGACGGCGTCCTTCCAGGCGTCCACGACGAGCTCCAGGCCACCCTCGAGCAGCGCCTTGGCGTCGGTGAACATGCCCTCGACGCTCCCGACGCACAGCTCGTGGAAGCGGGTCGCGGCGCGCGTGACGCCGCCGAGCACCCGGTGCCCCGCCGGGTGCTCGTCCGCGCGACCGAGCACCGCGGCGGCCGAGCCGGAACCGAGCGTGAGCGTGGCGAACTCCTGCAGGAAGTCGTCGCGGCTCACGCCCTCGCGCAGCAGTCGCTCGACCGTGCTGTGCCGCACCGCGTCGGCGTCCTCGCCGTCGACCACGAGCGCGTAGCGGATCTGACCGGACTCGATCATCCCCGCCGCCAGGCTCATCCCGTTGATGAAGCCCAGGCACGCGTTCGCGACGTCGAAGTTCACCGCCGACGACGGCAGCCCGAGCCCGTGGTGCAGGCGGACGGCGACCGACGGCTCCAGGTGCTTGCGCGTCACCGACGTGTTGATCAGCAGCCCCACCTCGTCGGGGCTCACCCCCGCCTGTGCCAACGCCTCCCGGCCCGCCGCGATCGTCGCGTCGTCACAGTCCTCGCCGGGGCCCCAGCTGTGCCGCGCATGGATGCCCGCCACCCGCTCGAGCAACCGGCCCGGCAACCGCAGCCGACGCAGCGCGGGCGCCAGCAGGCGCTGGATGTCCGCCGACGTCGTCACGGCGGAGGGCAGCCGGCTCGTGACCGCCAGCAGCGAGACGTTCGCGAACCGGGTGGTGGCGTTTCCTGCCACGCGACCTCCAGACCGCCGCCACCGCAGGGGTGCCGGCACGACGACACAGGGTCCGGGACGGCCTTCGCCGCCCCGGGCGGCGCCACGCGACGTGACGACCGTCCGCCTCGACGGTATGACGGGCAGACCTTCCTCGCGCCTCAAACAGGGTGGTGTGCCTGCTCAACGCGCGGATTTGTCCGCGTGGTCCCGCTCGTACCCGGATCGTCCGCCCACGGCGAACCGTGAAATTGAGTCGGCCCGGCTCAAGTTGTACCGGTCAGCGTCAACCCACCAAGGAGGACACCATGAACACCACCCTGACCCGCCTCCCGCTCGGCGACGCCTGGCTCCGGGACCTGTGGAGCCCGCGCCTCGCCGACGAGAACGTCTGGCCCGCCGCGGACGTGTACCGCGACGGTGAGGACCTCGTCGTCCGGCTCGACCTGCCGGGCGTCGACCCGGCGGACGACGTCACGGTCGAGCTCGAGGGCCGCAGGCTCGTCGTGCGCGGCGAGCGCAAGGACCAGCGCGACTCAGAAGCCCGGGGCCGCCGGATCTCGGAGGTCCGCTTCGGCTCCTTCCGCCGCGTCGTCACCCTCCCGCGGGCCGTCGACGGTGACGCGGTCCGCGCGTCGTACGACGCGGGCGTGCTGACGGTCACCGTGCCCGGCGCCTTCGCCGGCACCTCGCCGCAGCGCATCGAGGTGACCACCGCAGCCTGACCCGTCTCAGGCACGACCCGACGGCGTCCGGCCGCTCCGCGCGGCCGGGCGCCGTCGCGCGTCCCCGGCCTGTCACATCGGTGCCCCGAGCATCGTCGTCGTGGTGAACCGGGCCCCGACCGGGGGCCAGGACGACGAAGGAGGCGTGATGGCGGAGAAGATCAGGATCGTCGTGATCGGCGGCGGGTACGCGGGCGTGACCGCGGCGAACCGGCTGACCCGGCGCGACGACGTGGCGGTGACCCTCGTCAACCCGCGGGGGACGTTCGTCGAGCGGATCCGGCTGCACCAGCTCGTCGGCGGGTCCGACGACGCGGTGGTCGACTACGCCGACGTCCTGGCCGACCGGGTCCGCCTCGTGGTCGACAGCGTCGCCCGGATCGACGCGCCCGACCGGCACGTCATCCTCGGGTCCGGTGACACCGTCGGCTACGACTACCTCGTCTACGCCGTCGGCAGCGGCAGCGCCGAGCCGCCCGTCCCCGGAGCGCGCGAGCACGCGTACCCGCTCGCGAGCCTCGAGCAGGCGCGGCGCCTCGCGTCGGCCCTCGACGCCGCGGGCGGCACGGCCCGGGTGACGGTCGTCGGCGCCGGCCCGTCCGGCATCGAGACGGCCGCGGAGCTCGCGGAGCAGGGCCGGCGCGTGACGCTGGTCTGCGGCGGTGAGCTCGGTCCCTACCTCCACCCCCGCGGCCGCCGGGTCGTCGCCCGGCAGCTCGCCCGGCTCGGCGTGACGGTCCTCGACGGCCCGGCCTCGACCGTGACGGCGGTGACGCCCGACGCCGTGACGCTCGCCGACGGTCGCACGGTCCCGAGCCGGGTCACGGTCTGGACCGCCGGGTTCGGCGTGCCGGACCTCGCGAGGCGCAGCGGTCTGAGCACGGACGCCGTCGGGCGGCTGCTCACGGACGAGACGCTGACGAGCCTGGACGACGTGCGCATCGTCGCGGCCGGTGACTCGGCGGCGCCGTCGCAGCAGCCGTACCGGATGAGCTGCCAGGCCGCGGGTCAGCTCGGCTCGCGTGCCGCCGACACGGTGCTGGCGCGCATCGCCGGGGACACCCCCGCACCCGCCGCCGTCGGCTTCGCCGGGCAGTGCCTGAGCCTGGGACGAGGCGCAGGGCTGTTCCAGTTCGCCCGGCGGGACGACACCGCGGTGCCCGTCTACCTCGGTGGCGGTCGGCTCGGCGCGCGGCTCAAGGAGTTCGTGTGCGCCAGCACCGTCTCGCAGCTCACGACCGAGGCCCGCAAGCCCGGTGCGCACACCTGGCCGTCCTGGATCGCCGACCCCGCCCGACGTCGGCTCGCGGCGAGCACCGCGGCCGGGACCGAGCGGGAGCCGGTCGCCAGGGAGCGGGCAGCGGCGTCCGAGGCGGCCTAGCCCGAGGGGGGTGGCCCGGGGTCGTCGCACCCGTCGTGCGCCTAGGCTGGTGAGGTGCTCGACGCCGGTCCCCTGCCCCCGTTCGCCTCCGACAACTACGCGCCCGTCCATCCCGAGGTCATGGCCGCGATGGTCGCCGCGAACGAGGGCTACGCCGTCGCGTACGGCGACGACCCGTGGACCGAACGGCTCGAGGAGCGGGTCCGCGAGCTGTTCGGCCCGGCCGCCCGCGCGTTCCCGGTGCTCAACGGCACGGGTGCGAACGTCGTCTCGCTCATGGCGCTCTCGCCCCGCTGGGGCGGTGTGGTGGTGTCGGACGTCGCGCACGTCAACACCGACGAGAACGGCGCGCCCGAACGGGTCGGCGGCCTGAAGATGCTCGCGTGCCCCTCCGTCGACGGACGGATCACCCCGGAGGACGTCGAGCGGTGGGCGGGCCAGCGCGACGACGTGCACCGGGCGCACCCCGGCGCGGTGTCGATCACGCAGTCGACCGAGCTCGGCACGGTGTACTCCCTCGCGGAGCTCAAGGAGCTCGCCGGCACCGCGCACGGCCTGGGCATGGCCGTCCACGTGGACGGGTCGCGGCTCGCCAACGCGGCAGCGGCGCTCGGGTGCTCGCTGCGCGCGCTGACGACCGACGCGGGCGTCGACGTCCTGTCGCTCGGTGCGGCGAAGAACGGCGCGATGCTCGGCGAGGCGATCGTCGTCCTCGGCGACGACGAGGTCGGCACGACGGCGGCCGCGGCCGTCCCCTACCTGCGCAAGGCCACGACGCAGCTCGCCTCGAAGGCGCGGTTCGTCTCGGCGCAGCTGCTCGCGCTGCTCGGCGAGCCCGGCGCCGGTGACGACGCGCCGCTGTGGCTGCGCAACGCCGGGCACGCCAACGCCATGGCCGCGCGCCTGCGTTCCGGGCTCGAGGCGGCGGGTGTCGTGACGGCCGACCCGACGCCGGCGGCCGGGGTCCGCTTCACGCGCCCGACCGAGGCGAACGCGGTGTTCGCGACGCTCCCCCGCGCCGCGGCCGACCGGCTGCGCGAACGGGCGCGGTTCTACGACTGGGCCGCGGGCGAGACGCCCGACCGCGTCGAGGCCCGGTGGATGTGCGCGTGGGACACGACGCCGGCGGCCGTCGACGGCTTCGTCGCCGCGGTCACGGACGAGCTCGCCCGGGAAGGCTCCGACAGACCATGACCGACGAGACGCGACCGGGCGAGATGTGACCTGGCGAGATGTGACCTGGCGAGATGTGACCTGGGGAAACCACTCGGCGACCGTCGGAGCCTCCCGCTACGGTCGTCTCGGGATCACCACGAAGGGGAACGGATGACCACGGACAGCACCGCGCGACACACCGCCACCGCGACGACGCACGTCGCCGAGCCGCCCGAACGGGTGTGGGCCGAGCTCATGCACCCGGGGGCGCGCTGGATGCTGGGTGCCAACATCGAGACCGACTTCCAGCCTGGCAGCCCGATCACCTTCGAGGGCCACTTCTTCGGCCGCCAGTTCGCCGACAAGGGCCAGGTCATCGCGGTCGAGCGCCCGCGCCTGCTGCACTTCACGCACTTCTCGCCGCTGAGCGACCTCGACGACCTGCCCGAGAACTACCACGAGATCCGGATCACCCTGGACCCCGACGACGGCGGCACGCGCGTCACCGTCGTGCAGGAGAACATCGACACCGAGCGGCACGCCGCCGCCTCGGAGGGGTACTGGAGGGACGCGCTCGCCACGCTCGCGCACCGCGACGACGGGACGCGCACGTCGCACTCGTGAGGTCCACGCGCCGGCCGTTCGGGGCCGCGGTCGCGGTGTCCGCCGCCGTGGCGCTCGCCGCGTGCTCGGGCCCGACGGCGGAGCCCTCACCGACCCCGGTCGCCTCGCCGTCGGCGTCCCCGACGCAGGCGACGCCCGCCCGCAGCCCGTCCACCCCGGGCGACCCCGCGCCGTCGGGCACCGGCAGCCCGACGGCGGACGACCCGCTCGCGGACTGGACCCTCGAGCAGAAGATCGGCCAGCTCGTCATGGTCGGCGTCGCGGTCGACGGCGGCTCGGCGGACGCGTCGAGCGCCGCCGTGACCGAGCACCACGTCGGCAACGTGTTCCTGCACGGCCGGTCCGAGGCGGGCGTCGAGGAGACGCGCGCCCTGGTCGAGCGGTACACCGCGCTCGTCTCGCAGGAGGCGACGCACGGCGAGCCGATGCTCGTGGCGACCGACCAGGAGGGCGGTCTCGTCCAGGTGCTGCGCGGGCCGGGGTTCTCGGAGATCCCCCGCGCGACGACGCAGGCGGAGTGGGAGCCGGCCGAGCTGGAGCGCCGGGCGCGGGAGTGGGGCGCCGAGCTCGCCGCGGCGGGCGTCAACCTCAACCTCGCACCCGTCGTCGACCTGGTCCCGGAGGAGACCGCCCGGCAGAACGCGCCGATCGGGTACTTCTCCCGCAACTACGGGTTCACCGCCGAGTCCGTCACGGCGTCGGCGACGGCGTTCGGCGCGGGACAGCGCGCGGCGGGCGTGGAGACCGTCGTCAAGCACTTCCCCGGCCTCGGCAAGGTCACCCAGAACACCGACACGGCGACGCACGTGGTGGACGACGACGTCGCCCCGGACTCGCCGGACGTCGCGGTGTTCGCCGCGGCGATCGAGGCGGGTGCGCGGTTCGTCATGATGTCGACGGCCGTGTACGAGCGGATCGACCCGGAGGCACCGGCGGCCTTCTCGCCCGTCGTGGTGGACCTGCTGCGCGACGACCTCGGGTTCGACGGCGTGATCATGACCGACGACGTCTCGGCCGCCGACCAGGTCGAGGGCTGGTCTCCCGGCGAGCGGGCCGTGCGCGCGGTGGACGCGGGCGTGGACCTCGTGCTGGCGTCGGCGGACCCGAGCGTGGTTCCGGAGATGACCGCGGCGCTCGCCGAGCGGGCGGAGAGAGACCCGCGGTTCGCCGCGAAGGTGGACGCCGCCGTCGAGCGTGTGCTGGCGGCCAAGTCGACCCTGCCGAGGTAGCGCTTTTCGTGCCGAGGTAGCGCCTTTCGTGCCGAGGTAGCGCGGCACTCGCCGAGGTAGCGCGCTACCTCGGGGGGTAGCGCGGCCCGCCGAGGTAGCGCGCTACCTCGGGGGATCGAGCGCTACCTCGGCAGGTCGAGCGCTACCTCGCGGGTCAGTGGCCGCCGGAGACCAGGAAGCCGATGCCGGTGACGATCGCGCCGATGCAGATCGCGAAGCACAGTCCCGCGCCGATCAGCCGCGCCGTTCGCGGCCGGGTCCTCGCCCCGACGGGAGCACCGCTCTCCGCGGCGCCGGCACCCGCCGACGCACCGCCGTCGGGCAGCACCAGCAGGCGCAGGCCGAGGGCGAAGAGCGCGGGGATGCCGGCACCGACCACGACGCCTGCGACGACGACGTGGGCCAGGGCGCCCCACTCGATGAACTCGCTCATGTGCCGCTCCTCGTCGAGGTCGTGACGGTGATCGCCTCGGACACCGGGCTCGCGTGGTCCGACTCCACCGGCGCCACGTGCACGGGCGCGGCGGCCCCGGTCGTGGCGGCGACGGGCTCGAGCCCGACGGCCTTGTCCTCGTCCCACGCCTCGTTGACGTTGGTGTGGTCGACCGGCTTGCGGCGCGACGCGAACCAGATCCCGGCCGACGTCGCCACCAGCAGCGCGAACACGAGCGCGCTGCCGGCGAAGCCGCCGACGCCGTCCTGCAGCCAGAAGCACAGCGCGCCGACGATCCCGGCCGCGGGCAGCGTCATGCCCCACGCGGCGAGCATGCGGCCCGCCACGCCCCAGCGCACCGTCGCGCCGGGCATGCCGACGCCGGCGCCCATGATCGAGCCGGTCGCGACGTGCGTCGTCGAGAGCGAGAAGCCGAAGTAGCTCGACAGCATGATGACCGCGGCGGACGAGGTCTCGGCCGACATGCCCTGGCGGGTGTCGATCTCCACGAGTCCCTTGCCCAGCGTGCGGATGATGCGCCAGCCGCCGAGGTACGTGCCGAGCGCCATGAAGAACGCGCACGAGACGATGACCCAGAACGGGACGCTCGAGTCGGACGGGACGGCGCCGCCCGCGATGAGCGCGAGCAGGATGATGCCCATCGACTTCTGCGCGTCGTTCGTGCCGTGCGCGAGCGAGACGAGCGAGGCCGACCCGACCTGTCCCCAGCGGAAGCCGCGCGAGGTCACGTCCTGCGGCAGGCCGCGCGTCAGGCGGGCCACGAACCACGTGCCCGTCGCCGCGACGGCGATCGCCACGACCGGCGCGAGGAGCGCCGGCACCAGGACCTTCGCCACGACACCGGTCCAGATGACGCCGGACGTGCCGACGGCGGCGAGCACCGACCCGACGACGCCGCCCACGAGCGCGTGCGACGAGCTCGACGGCAGGCCGAGCAACCAGGTCACGAGGTTCCACACGATGCCGCCCACGAGGCCGGCGAACACGACCTCGAGCGTGATCACGTTCGCGTCGACCAGGCCCTTGGCGATGGTCGCCGCGACGGACAGCGAGAGGAACGCGCCCACCATGTTGAGGACGGCGGAGAGGAGGACGGCGGTCTTGGGCTTGAGCGCACGGGTCGCGATGGAGGTGGCCATCGCGTTACCGGTGTCGTGAAATCCGTTCGTGAAGTCGAAGGCCAGTGCGGTCACGACGACGAGCACGAGCAGCAGCGTCTCGGTCACGGATCCATGGTGCAGCGTGCCTGGATCACAGTTGTCCGCAGTACGGCCTCCGGGTGAACAGTTCGGCGTCTGTTCACCTGATGTTCATCCGGCGTTCGACGCCGGGACGGCGGATGCCTCGGACCCCTCGAACGTCTCGCCGGCGAGGCCGAGCGCGTCGAGGATCCACGCGTGCTCGAACGCCACCTCCTCCCACCGCGCGTACCTGCCGGAGACGCCGCCGTGCCCCGCCGCCATCTCGATCTTGAGCAGGGCGGGTGCCCCCGCCGCGCGCAGCCGCGCGACCCACTTCGCCGGCTCGACGTAGAGCACGCGCGTGTCGTGCAGCGACGTCGTGGCGAGGATCCGCGGGTAGTGCGAGGCGTCGTCGGGCACGTTCTCGTACGGCGAGTACGAGCGCATGTACGCGTAGACCTCGGGGTCGTGCAGCGGGTCGCCCCACTCGTCCCACTCGACGACGGTCAGCGGCAGCGAGGGGTCGAGGATGGAGGTGAGCGGGTCGACGAACGGCACGCCCGCGAGCACGCCGGCGAACAGCTCGGGCGCGAGGTTGGCGACCGCGCCGACGAGCAGACCGCCCGCGCTGCCGCCGTCGGCGACCATGCGCTCGGGAGCGGTCCACCCCGTCTCGACGAGGTGGCGCGCGCACGCGACGAAGTCGGTGAACGTGTTCCGCTTGCGGGCCAGCTTGCCGTCGTCGTACCAGCGGCGACCCATCTCGCCGCCGCCGCGGACGTGCGCGACGGCGAACACGACGCCGCGGTCCAGCAGGCTCAGCCGCGGCACGCTGAAGTACGGGTCGATGCTGATCTCGTAGGCGCCGTACCCGTAGAGGAGCAGCGGCGCCGGCTCGGCGCGCGTGCCCGCGCCGTCGAGCGTCACGGCGTCGCGCCTCCACACGAGGCTGATCGGCACGCGGGTGCCGTCCTCGGCGACCGCCCACTCGCGGCGCTGCACGTAGTCGTCCGGGTCGTAGCCGCCCAGCACCGGCTGCCGCTTGCGCAGGAGCAGCTCGCCGGTGGCCAGGTCGACGTCGTACACCGTCGCCGGCGTGACGAACGAGGTGTGCTGGAGGCGCAGCACGGGCTGGTCGAACATCGGGTTGGCCCCGAGCGCGGCGGTGTACAGCGGCTCGTCGAACGCGATCTCGCGCACGTCCCAGGGGCTGCCGGTGACGTCCTGGAGCGAGACGAGGCCGACGCGCGGGACGGCGTCGCGCCGGTACCCGAGCGCGACGTGCCGGGCGAACGCGTCCACCGACTCGAGCCGGGTGTCCGGGTCGTGCGGCACGACGACGGTCGCCGCGGCCGGGTCGAGCGGCGCGGGCGGGCCGTCCTGACCCGGACGGGCGGGCACGTCCGTCACGACGAGCTCGAAGTTCTCGGCGCCGTCGTTGTGGAGGACCAGCAGCTTCTCGCCGGTTCCCGGGAGCCGGGCGTGCTCGACCGTGTACTCGACGCCCTCGCGCCGCGTCCACACGGGGCGGAACTCCCCCGTCGGGTCGTCCGCCTCGAGGATCCACGCCTCGCTCGTCGTCTTCGAGCCGAGCTCGATCTGCAGGAAGCGCTGCGAGCGGGAGAGCCCCACCCCGACCCAGAACCGCTCGTCGGGCTCCTCGAACACGACGACGTCCTCGGACGCGGGCGTGCCGACGGTGTGCCGCCAGATGCGGTACGGGCGCCACGCGTCGTCGACGGTCGGGTAGAAGACGTGCTCGCCGTCGGGCGTGATGACGGCGCCGGGAAAGGTGTTCTCGATCTCGTCGGGCAGGTCCTCGCCCGTCACCAGGTCGCGGACCCGCAGCGTGTACCGCTCGTCGCCCGTCGTGTCGACGGCGTAGGCGAGGCGGCGGCCGTCGGTCGGCGTGACGGCGAAGGAGCCGAGCGAGAAGAAGTCGTGCCCCTGCGCCTCGACGTTCTGGTCGAGCAGCACCTGCTCGCCGTCGGGCACACGGCCGGGCCCGATCTCGGGCGGCGTCCAGTCCGCGGGGTCGTCGCCGAGCCCGGTGGCCGGCACGCGCGCGTGGATCGGGTACTGCTTCCCCTCGACCGTGCGCGTGTAGTACCAGTACCCGCCCTGGCGGGTGGGGACGGACAGGTCGGTCTCGAGCGTGCGGCCCTTGATCTCCTCGAAGACGCGCCGACGCAGCGGGGCGAGGTGGGCGAGCCGGGCCTGCGTCCACGCGTTCTCGGCCTCGAGGTGCGCGAGCACCTCCGGGTCGTCCTTGGCCCGCAGCCACTCGTAGTCGTCGGCGAACGTCTGACCGTGGTGGGTGCGCTCGACAGGGCGGCGTGGGGCGCGCGGCGCCTGCGGTGCGGGCTCGGTGCGTGCGGTCTCGGACTGGGCTGGCTGCGCGACGTCGGACACCCGGCCAGCGTACGGGCAACGTCCGACGGCGTGTTGGTCACGGGTCCGCAACGGTTTGCGGGCCCTCTCGCCCGCAGAACCCATGAGTTGTCCCGGATCGCACCAGGGACGGGGCCGAAGTGTGATCCACAAGTGTCATCTAGGTCACAGTGCGCCGCTACACTTCCGGCACGCTCGCGAAACTCGGCAGATACATGGGCCCTTTAGGTTCGCTGCATCCGCCGGGGGGCACGGGCGACCCCGAGCCGCCTCGGGGGGCACGCACCTGACCCGACGGAGGACCCGCCCGATGACAGCGGACCGACCCCCTATCGCGAGCGTGGCTCGCCGCATCCTGGCGGCGCTCGCGATCGCAGCCGCACCTGTGCTGCTCACCGCACCACCCGCCGCGGCGAGCGTGGACGCTCAGACCGTGGCGACCGACTGCCAGCCCGACGACTCCACCGCCTGCGTGGCGGCGATGGTTCTCGACGAGGAGAACGAACGCGTCGCCGACGTCGACCTCACCATCAGCGGAGCCTCCGGCTTCAGCGAGACGATCACGACGACGGCGGACGCGCCGGCGTCGATCGCCGTGCCGGACGTCGGCCGCTACACCGTGACGATCGACCCCGCCACGCTGCCCGACGACCTGCCCCTGCCCGACGGCGCGCCGACCGAGCTCGAGGTCACCGCCCAGTCGGGCGCCACCGCCCGGGCCGCGTTCCGCGTCGGGGCCGGCGCGCCCGCGCCGAGCACCCCCACCGCCACCGCCACCCAGGACGCCGGCGAGGGCGGTGCCCCGGCGGTGGACGACGGCGAGGGCGTGGGCGCCGCGCCAGAGGGTGACGCGTCCAAGCGGGCGCTCACGCTGGCCCAGGTGTGGCAGCAGTTCGGCTCCGGCATCCGCTTCGGGCTCCTGCTGGCGCTGGCGTCGATCGGGCTCAACCTGATCTTCGGGACGACCGGGCTGTCGAACTTCGCGCACGGCGAGCAGTTCGCGCTGGGGGCCGCGCTCGGCTTCATCTTCATCAACCAGGTCGGCATGCCGCTGTGGCTGGGAGCGCTGGTCACCATCGCGATCTGCGGGCTGACGGGCCTCGCCCAGGACGCCGGCATCTGGCGGCCGCTGCGGCGGCGCAACACGCCGATCATGCAGCTCATGATCGTGACGATCGGCCTGTCGATCGCGCTGCAGTACCTCATCCAGCTGCTCATCGGCGGCGGGTCGGAACGCATCCTGTCGAGCAACCCGCGGCCGCTGACGCTCGCGGGGGTCACGCTCAGCACGGCGTCGTGGCTCTCGATGGTCGTGGCGATCGTGTGCATCGTCGGGATCGCATGGTTCCTCACGCGGACCCGCATCGGCCGGGCCACGCGAGCGGTGTCGGACAACCCGGCGCTCGCCGCCGCGACCGGCATCGACCCCGACAAGATCGTCCGCGTCGTGTGGGTCATGGCGACGTCGTTCGCGGCGCTCGCGGGGCTGATGTGGGGCATCTCGTACGGCGCGTTCAACTGGCAGCTCGGCGTGCAGCTCCTGCTGCTCATGTTCGCCGCCGTGACGCTCGGTGGTCTCGGGACCGCGTTCGGCGCGCTCGTCGGGTCGATCCTCATCGGGCTGGTCGTCGAGCTGTCCAACCTCGTGATCCAGAGCGACCTGCGCTACGCGTCGGCGCTCGTGATCCTCATCCTCGTGCTCCTGTTCAGGCCGCAGGGCATCCTCGGCCGCCGCGAGCGGATCGGCTGAAGGGAGCCTCACCATGGACGAGTTCCTGCGCATCATCACGCAGACTCTGGCCGAGCTCATCGCCCCGACGACGGCGGCGTACGCCATCGCGGCGATCGGCCTGAACCTGCACTTCGGCTACACGGGCCTGCTCAACATGGGCCAGGCCGGCTTCATGCTCCTCGGCGCGTACGGCTTCGGCATCGCGACCATCGCGGGCGCACCGTTCGGGCTCGCGCTGCTCGTGGCCGTCGTCGCGGGCATCCTGTTCGCGCTCATCCTCGGCCTGCCGACGCTCCAGCTCCGCGGCGACTACCTCGCGATCGTGACGATCTCGGCCGCGGAGATCATCCGGTGGGTCGGGCGCTCGACGTGGCTCCAGGAGTGGACCGGCGGGGCCTCCGGCCTGCAGGGGCGCGACTTCAAGGAGTCGTTCCACCTGCTGTCGCCGCTGCCCGACGGGAGGACCGCCATCGGGCCGCTCGAGTACATCAACACCGGGTCCGACTCGTGGTGGACCCGCATCTTCGCCTGGGGCCTGGTCGCGCTGATCCTGGTCTTCGTCTGGCTCATCACGCGCAGCCCGTGGGGCCGCGTGCTCAAGGGCATCCGCGAGGACGAGGACGCGGTGCGCGCGCTCGGCAAGAACGTCTACTCCTACAAGATGCAGGCGCTGGTCCTCGGTGGCGCGATCGGGGCCGTCGGCGGGGTGGTCTACGCGCTGCCGCTGGCGATCGCGCCCGACGCGATGGGACGCACCATGACGTTCTTCGCCTGGACGGTGCTGCTGCTCGGCGGCGCCGCGACCGTGTTCGGGCCGGTGCTGGGGTCGATGATCTTCTTCGCCGCCTACATGCTCATGCGCACCGGCATGCGGTCCCTCACGGCCAACACCGGGCTCGGCGACGTCATCACGACGACCAACGTCGAGCAGATCGGCGGCATGCTCGTCGGCGTCACGCTGATGCTCCTCGTGATCTTCCGGCCGCAGGGCATCCTCGGGAACAAGAAGGAGCTGGCCTTCAATGTCCGCTGACGAGACCACGATCACGACACCCGGGGTGGCCGGTCCGCTCACCGAGGACCACCGGCGCGTGCTGCGCGACCTGTCGGCCGTCGAGCGGCGGCCCGGCGCGCCCAAGCCCGACGCGATCCTCACGATGGACGACGTGCAGCGCCGCTTCGGCGGCATGACCGCCGTGGACGTCGACCACCTGGAGGTCCAGGAGGGCACCATCACGGCGCTCATCGGGCCCAACGGCGCCGGCAAGACGACGCTGTTCAACCTCGTCACCGGCTTCGACACCCCGAACAGCGGCCGGTGGAGCTTCCAGGGCAAGTCCCTGGCCGGCAAGGGCGGGGCCGCGGTCGCCAAGGCGGGCATGGTCCGCACGTTCCAGCTCACGAAGGCGCTCTCGCGCCTCACGGTGCTGCAGAACATGCTGCTCGCCTCGCCGGGCAACCCGGGCGAGAACCTGTTCCTGTCCTGGCTGCCGTTCACGTGGAAGAAGCACGAGGCAGAGGCGACCGAGAAGGCGATGGAGATCCTCGCCCGGTTCAAGCTCGACACCAAGGCCGCGGACTTCGCGGGCTCGCTGTCGGGCGGTCAGCGCAAGCTGCTCGAGATGGCGCGCGCCCTGATGACCGACCCGACGATGATCATGCTCGACGAGCCGATGGCGGGCGTGAACCCGGCGCTCGTGCAGTCGCTGCTGGGGCACATCCAGGCGCTGCGCGACGAGGGCATGACGGTGCTGTTCGTCGAGCACGACATGCACGCCGTGCGCCACATCTCCGACTGGGTCGTGGTCATGGCCGAGGGGCGGCTCGTGGCCGAGGGCCCGCCCGAGTCGGTCATGAAGGACCCGGCCGTCGTGGACGCCTACCTGGGCGCGCACCACGACACCGACCTCGGGGACGACGCCCTGCTCGACCCCGCGATCCTGGCCCGGCTCGAGGCCGAGGAGGAGAACCGATGAGCGAGACCGCGACCCTGGCAGAGACCGCCACGCAGCGCCCGACCGGGGACGTCCTGCTGCGCGCCGAGAACATCGTCGCCGGCTACCTGCCCGGCGTGAACATCCTCGACGGCTGCTCGATCGAGGTCGGAAAGGGCGAGCTCGTCGGGATCATCGGCCCCAACGGCGCCGGCAAGTCGACGCTCCTCAAGGCGCTGTTCGGACTCGTGAAGATCCACTCGGGCACCGTGACGCTCGAGGGCGAGGACATCACCGGCATGAAGGCGAACTCGCTCGTGGCGCGCGGCGTCGGGTTCGTCCCGCAGAACAACAACGTGTTCCCCTCCCTGTCCGTCGAGGAGAACATGCGCATGGGCGTCTACCTCAAGCCCAAGGTCTTCGAGGAGCGCTGGAAGTTCATCGGTGACCTGTTCCCCGTGCTGCACGACCGGCGCGGCCAGCGGGCCGGCGCCATGTCTGGTGGCGAGCGGCAGATGGTCGCGATGGCCCGCGCGCTCATGATGAACCCGTCCGTGCTGCTGCTGGACGAGCCGTCCGCCGGCCTGTCCCCGGTGCGTCAGGACGAGACCTTCCTGCGCACCCGCATGATCAACAAGGCGGGCGTCTCCGTGGTGATGGTCGAGCAGAACGCGCGGCGGTGCCTGCAGATCTGCGACCGCGGGTACGTGCTCGACCAGGGCCGCGACGCCTACACCGGCACCGGGCGCGAGCTGCAGTCCGACCCGAAGGTCATCTCGCTGTACCTGGGCACCCTCGCCGAGGACGTCAAGACCAAGGCCGACGCCGACGCGCCGAAGTAGCGCACCCTTCCGCGAGGTAGCGCGTTCCTCCGCGAGGTAGCGCGTTCCTCCGCGAGGTAGCGCGACGGCGGGGGTCCCTGAGCAGGGACGCCCGCCGTCGGCGTCACGCCACCACGAGGAGCCGTCCCGCGGTCGCCCGACGGCGGTACCTGGTCCGCTCGTAAGCCCTGCGGATCCGTAGCCCGAGCGCCAAGGGGTCGCTCAGCTCGTGCCAGCGCACGCGGACGACGATCCAGCCGGCGTCCTCGAGAGCACGCTGGCGGGCGGCCTCGAGCCGGCGGACCCGCTCGGGGTCGCCGTACTCGCCTCCTGAGTACTTCACGGCGCCGTCGAACTCGACCGCCAGTCGGACGTCCTCCCAGCCGAAGTCGACGAAGAACACGCCGTCGACGGTCGCGACCTCGACCTGGCACTCCGGGCGAGGGAGCCCGTCGTCGACCGCGGCCATGCGTGCCGCCGACTCCCCTGGTGAGCAGGACCGGGGGTCGCAGAGCTCGAGGATCCGCCGCGCCTGGACCACGCCGCGCTTGCCCCTCGACTCGTCCACGATCCGCGAGACCGCCCACGGGTCGGCGCCCAGGCGGAACAACGAGTCGGCGACGACGAGAGCGCTCGCCGGCAGGAGCGTGCGGACGCAGTCCACGAGGGTCCGCTCGATCGACGTGACCGGGATGCCGTCGACGTGGTCGCGGTCGCGGTGCGGGAGGGACGTGTGGTGGCGTCGGATCAGCGGCTCGCCCTCGCGGGCCACGTGCGGATGGAACTCGTGGGTCAGGTGGACGAGCTCGGGCACGTCGTACAGCCACGCGCCGTGCAGCAGCGCCGCCGTCGAGTGGCTGAACCAGAGCTCGCCGGACGCCCGCTCGCGCACGCCGCGCACCTCCGCCAGGAGTCTGTCGAGATAGCCCTCGCCGTCACCCTCGGCCGTCGAGAGGTACACACCGGGCCGGACCCTACGGAAGGTGCCGTCCTCCAGGCGCCGGGCCACCGCCGTCGTGCCGGCCAACGAGACGTCGATCCGCGCCGGGACGACCGGCGGTGCGTCCGCGTCCGCGGACAGCATCGTGCGCAGCGGCGACGCGGGCGCGCGCATCTCCTGGAGGATGTTGGCGATCCTGCGGATCGCCGGGGCGTGGGCGGCGTCGTTCATGGCGTGAGCGTGGCGCGCCGCTCGTCGTCAACGGGCGGACCGCCGGCCGCTCTGTGGACAACCCGCGCCTGGGGACGGTCTCGGGCCGCCGCGAGACCGCGAGACGACGCGCCGTGCGCCGCACTACCTCGGCGGAGCGAGCGCTACCTCGGCGAACCGAGCGCTACCTCGCCGAACCGGGCGCTACCTCGCGACGGCGGCCCGGCCGGTCCGCAGTGGACCGACCGGGCCGCCGTCGTCGAGCGTGCGCGTCAGGAGCCCCGGTCAGATGGAGCCCTCGATCTGACGGTCGTAGGTGTAGGTGTTGTCGTCACCGTAGGTGTAGATCCCGATGTACGCGGACGACGGGTCGTTGTCCTCGTTGAGCGGGCCGATGCCGGACTTGCCGACGTAGTGGATCTCGTCGCCGGCCTCGAGCGCCGCG
>JAPSLQ010000039.1 GCA_031180595.1 Isoptericola sp.
CCGAGAGGTCTTCGGGCACGGAGAGCCCGAGGTCGCGGGCGACCTCGAGGGCCATGATCGCCGACACGTCGTACGCGGTGAGGACGGCCGTCGGCCGGTCCGGGCCGGACAGGAGCGCGCGCAGGGTATCCACGGTGCGACCCGAGCCGTAGTGGTCCACGAGCACGTGCGCCTCGTCGACGGGCGCACCCGCTGCTGCAATCGCACGCCGGAACCCCTGCTCGCGCAAGCGGGACCACTGGTACACGTCCGGCGGTCCACCTACGAAGGCGATCCGCCGGTGCCCGAGCCCGAGCAGGTGCTCGGTGGCGAGCACCGCACCGCCGAGGCTGTCGGAGTCCACGGTTGCAGGTCCGCTCGGCCCGGCGTGCGGGTCGATCGCGACGACGGGGACGGCGACGTCGTCCACGGCGGCTTCAGGCGTGACGAGAACGGCGCCGTCGATCAGGGTGCCGCCCAGTCGCGACAGGAACCGCCGCTCCCACCCCGGACCGCCGCCGCGGACCCCACCGGTGTACGCCAGCATCTCGTAGCCGGTCTCGCCCAGTGCGGCCGCGGCGCCCTTGAAGATCTCCGAGGCGAACGGCTCGAACCGCCCGGCGAGGATGCCGATGATGCGTGTGTGGTGCATGCGCATCCCGCGCGCGACGAGGCTCGACTCATACCCGAGCTCCTCGACCACGCCCAGCACCCGAGCCGAGGTCGCCCGGGCGACACCGTGCCGGGAGTTGAGCACCTTGGACACGGTCGCCACGGAGACGCCTGCGGCGTGCGCGACGTCGGTGATCGTCACACGGCGGTCCATCGGGGCCCTCTCAGCCTTACCCGGCCGCGGCGGCGCGTAGGGCAGGTTGTTGCCCGCGGTGCTGCAGCTTAGGTGGTTCGTGATGCCGCTGACTGGATGGCCTGTGCGAGGTCGCCGGCACGGCTCCACATCGGCCAGTGGCCCGTGGGGAGATCGACGACCTCGAGGGCTTCGAGGTTCGCAACTTCGGCAAACATGGGGTGGCCTTCTCGAGCCATATCCAGCACCTGCGTGCTCGAGATCGAACAGCACACCAGGGTGGTCGGAACGGCGTTGCGGGCGCCGTTCGTGAGTTCGACAGTGTGCCGAAGTACGGGACCTGGCTCGGGCACTGCGTTGGCCCGGAAACGTTCAAGGTCCTTTGCACTCAGGCCCTCCAGGCTCGCCTCCTGTGCAAGGACGTCGAAGGCTGGAAGGGGAAGCTCCTCCAGCTCCTCAGGGAGATCTGGGGCGAAAGCGGTCCCGGACGCCAACGGACCGGAGTCGATCCACACCACTCGGCTCACGAGTTCGGGATGGCGGTCCAGGACGACGCTGACAGGAGCGTTTGCCCCACTGTGAGCGACGAGCGTCACGGGCTGTTCCGCGGAGGTATGGAGTTGTGCGAGGACGTCGCGGATCGCCTCGGCCTGGTCGTCGACGGTCCTGGTCGAACGCGCCGGGTCCTCACCATCGAGGCCAGGCAGCGTGATCGCGATGGCACGAAGGTGGTCGGAGTTCAGGTGTTCGAGGACTTCCTCCCACGCCCAGGCGCCCAGCCAGTGGCCGGCGACGAGAATGATGCTCGGTCGGCTTGTCGTAGTGGTCATGCCTATTATCCTCCTGTTGCCTGCGGACAGGCGTATTCACGCTCTGTGTCATGAATGCGAAGACGTGCGGCGTCGAAACGAGCGGTGCGACTTCACGCACAGCAGCCTGAGGCGCCGCGCCATGGCGGATCGCGGGGTCACACCGCTCAAGGATGCGGCTACCGAGCTCGCGCGCCGTCCGTCGAGAATCCTTCGAGCTCCGCACGTGCCTCGAGCGTCTGGAGTTCCTGGAAGAAGGTGACCTGCCAGCCTGCGGGCGCTAGCACTCGCGCGTTGATGGTCTGGAACGGGGTTCGAACGGGCGGGGCAATGAGTTTCGCGCCCTCCTTGACGGCGAGGTCTGAAGCGAACGCGGCGTCCTCGACCTCGAGCGCGATCCGGGGCGCACCAGAGAGTCGAGGTGCCCCTTCAACCTCATCGATCCTCTCCGCGTGCGTCGGTGTGGCGAGCTCGATCGTCGCAACGCCGGCATGCAGGATCGCGACTCGATCCTCACCCTCCGTCGCGAACGCGATCTGCTCCGGCATGCCCAGCAGATCGCGGTAGAACCGCAGGGCGCCGTCGAAGTCCTCGGCCTCGATGATCAGACGCAGCTGAGTGGGAGAAGGCATGTTCGTCGTCATGGGCACAATCCTGCGACCTGACATGCACGTCAGATGCAAGTCCGAGCGTGGTGCGCAGCGAGCGAAGCTCTTGGAGCTCCGCATCGATCGACTGTCGCTCGCTCACCAAGCGCTCTTCGGTCGCGTCGAACGCACTCCGGAGCAGCTCCGCGCTGCCGGCCGGGCATGAGAGCGGGAGCATCAGCTGCCGAATGACCGAGCTGCAGAATCCGGCACGAAGCAGTTGCTTGATCTGGTGCACAGAGACCTCATCAGCGGCCGTGTAGACACGGTGGCCACCTTTCGTGCGACCAGGAGTGAGCAAACCCTGCTGCTCGTAGTAGCGCAGTGATCGCACGCTGACTCCTGTGCGCCTGGACATCTCCCCCACGGTGACGTACGAGAAGGCGCTTGGGTGTGGGTGCTCGCGGGCAGCGGTGCTGTCGTGGCTGGCGTCGTCCGAACGATTTCCGTGCATGAGGTGGACCCTTCGATCTCATCCGACGAGTCGAGCCCTGTCGGGGTGGGCCTCTTGTGAGGCTGCTGCAGCCAACCGACGGTCGGTGCTCGGTGGGCGAACCCTCTGGGTCAGCGCATCTCCGAGATGAGCACCGCGCTGGTGCCAGCCAGAAGGGCCGTGAACACGTGGGGTGCATCGCCCGGGTAAGCGAGATAGTCACCAGGGTGCAGCTCGACAGGAGCCTCGGTAGGGCCGACCTCAGCGCGCCCTGCCAGGAGTACGACGTGCTCCGTCGTGCCGCGATGGTGCGGCTTGGAACGTCGCGGTTCGCCCGGATCTGCTTGGATCAGGTACACGTCACGCCTGGCCCCGGGGGGTGAGGCGGACAGGAGCGTCGCGCTGTACGCGGCGGCTGCCGAGGGGACCCCGGGGCGGTCCGCCGCACGCAGGAGTGTCGGCGCTCCGGTCGGCTGATCGACAAGTGTGGCAAAGGGCACGCCGAGAGCGACGCCGAGCGCCCAGAGCGTCTCGACGCTCGGGTTGCCAGCGCCGCTCTCGAGTTGCGAGACGGTCGCCTTGGAGATCCCTGCGCGGCGTGCGAGCTCGGAAGCGGACAGTCCTGCTAGGGCGCGCTCTCGTCGGAGCGCGCGGGCGATACGAGGTCGTAGATCCTCCATGCGTTCAGCATGGCAAACGATCGTTCGCTTGACTAGCCGATTCCGGTTGTTCAGGATAATGGCCATGCGTTCACCGTGCCGAACACCGACGGGTCCCTCGCCTCTGTCAGACGAGAGCCGTAGCGCTTGGCGGCACGGCATCGCGGTGTCGGTCGCGACCGGCGCGTATGGTGTCTCCTTCGGCGCGCTGGCGGTAACCGCCGGGCTCGACGTGTGGCAGACGTGCGTGCTGAGCCTGGTGATGTTCACGGGCGGATCACAGTTCGCCTTCATCGGCGTGATCGCGTCGGGCGGGCTCGCAGCTGCGCCCTCTGCGATCGCCTCGGCCGCGCTTTTAGGTGTGCGCAATGTCGCCTACGCCGTGCGGATGAACCCGGTCGTCGGGCTGTCGTGGCGGCATCGCCTCGCTGCCGCCCAGTTCACGATCGATGAGTCGACCGCCGTCGCGCTCGCTCACACGGATCTGCGCGCACGCCGGATCGGGTTCTGGGTCACGGGCCTCGGCACCTACCTGATCTGGAACGTCGCGACGCTTGGGGGGGCGCTGCTGGGCGACGTGCTGGGCGACGTGCGGGCGTACGGCCTGGATGCGGCCGCTGCGGCGGCGTTCCTCGCGCTGCTGTGGCCGCGGCTGCGTTCGCGCCAGGCCGTTGCGGCAGGTACCGCTGCTGCGGTCGCGGCCGCGAGCCTCACGCCCTGGTTGGTGCCGGGCATGCCCGTCCTGATCGCCGCTCTCGTGGCGATCCTCATCGGCTCGTTCAACTGGCACAGCGCACGAGGGGAGGAGCCGCAATGACGATGTGGACGGCGATCCTGCTCGCCGCCGTGGTCTGCGTGGCGTCGAAGCTGATCGGATACCTCGTGCCCACGGTACGGCTCGAGCGCGGGCGTTCCGCCCGGGTCATCGACCTCCTCACGGTGGCGTTCCTGGGTGCGCTCGTCGCCGTGCAGACGGTGGGCTCCGGCATGGCCGTCACGATCGACGCACGCCTGCCGGCACTGATGGTGGCAGGCACCCTGCTGTGGCTGCGCGCCTCCTTCGTCATCGTCGTGATCGGGGCCGCGACTGTGGCGGCACTGCTGCGACTGCTCGGCTGGTCCGCATGACAGTGCTCGCGCCTCAGCTCCGAAGCCGAGCTGCAGGAGCCGCTCGGGCGTGCGCGAATAGCGGTTCACGCAAGCAGTCGGGTGACGAGTTGATCGACGATCTCGTCGGTGGAGGTCTCGGGGTCGATCGGAGTGGTCAGTCGGTCGAGCATGAGCCCGTCGATGGCGTAGTGGAAAAGTGCGATCTCGCTGCGCGTCCCGGGCAGACCGGCCTGGGTGGTGAAGGCGACGTCGCCCTCGAATGCGCGTCGACGCCAGGTGCCCAGCGACTCGGCGACCGAGGGGCGCCTTGCGGCCTCGAGTCGCAGCTCGAACAGGGCGAGCGACACATCTGGGTCCGCGCTGAGTCGGGTGACCACGTCGCGGATGTAAGTGGCAAACAGCGCGCGCGTGGGCTTCTGCGTCGCATGCGACGCCAGCAGTTCCGGATCGGGGGTCAGCCGCTCTCCGATGCGGCTCACCAACCCAGCAATCAAGGCGTCTCGCGTGGAGAAGTAGTTGGACGCGGTCCCTCGAGGCATTCCTGCTTCGGCGTCGACGGCACGGTGGGTGAGTCCACGTGCACCCGACTGGGCCAAGACGCGGATGCCTGCATCAGCGAGTGCGGCTCGACGGTCAGCGTTTCTGGCCATGACTCGAGGGTAGCGGAAACCACGACAAGTGTCGTAGTCTCCCGTTGACCACTACTGATGTCGTGATTGGAGCGCAAGTTGCGCGAGCTCGTCTACTACGTCGCCGTCTCTCTCGACGGCCACATCGCCGCCCCGGACGGCGGCTTCGATGCCTTCCTCGTGGAGGGTGATCATTCCTCGGTCATGTTCGGGGAGCTGGGCGACGCGATCCCCAGCCACGTCCTGGCAGCCCTCGGCCTCAAGGCGCCGCGTACGCGGTTCGACACCGTCGTGATGGGCTGGAACACCTTGCTGCCCGGGATGGAGATCGGGATCGACAGCCCGTATCCCCATCTGCGTCAGTACGTCGCAAGCCGCAGCGACAAGCAGGTGGCGCCGGGCATCGCGCTCATGCACGACCCCGTCACCACGGTGCGCGAGCTCAAAGAGGAGGAGGGCCTCGACATCTGGCTGTGTGGCGGCGGCGAGCTCGCCGGGACGCTCATCGACCAGATCGACCGCCTCGTGCTCAAGCGCAACCCGTTCGCCTTCGGATCAGGCATCCCGCTGTTCGGCCGCGCGCCGTACGCGCCGCGGCGGTTCGATCTCGTCTCGGCGCGGCCGTTCGAGTCAGGGGTCGTCGTCGAGGAATACGTCGCCCGTCGCGACGCGTGAGCACATGGACGAAGGGCCGACACCGATGACACCCACACCACTAGCACCGGACGACGCCACCCCGGCACTGTCTGTGAGCGGGATGCGCCGCGCCTTCGGGGAGAAGGTCGCCGTCGACGGCGTCGACCTGGTCGTTGAACCTGGGTCGTTCACCGGGCTCCTGGGACCCAACGGGGCGGGAAAGTCCACGCTGATCGCTTGCACCGTCGGCCTGGACCGACCCGACGCGGGCGCGTCGAAGGTGTTCGGCCTGGACGTCTGGACCGAACCGCTGGACGCGCGTCGACTGCTCGGCGTCCTGCCCGACAACCTCGCCCTGCCCGAGCACCTGTCCGGGGGCGAGCTCCTGGGTTACTGGGGGCGCTTGCACGGGATGGCGCCGGACACCGTCGACGCCCGTGCGAACGACCTGTTGCGGCTGCTGGAACTGGATGGCTCCGCCGCCCGCACCTTGGTCCGGGACTACTCCACCGGTATGCGCAAGAAGATCGGCATGGCCGTCGCACTCATCCACGCCCCGCGCGTTCTCGTGCTGGACGAGCCCTTCGAAGCGGTGGACCCGTTGTCGGCGATCGCGATCCGAGCGATTCTCGAGCAGTTCGTCGCAGCCGGCGGGTCGGTGGTGATGTCGAGCCACTCCATGCTCCTGGTGGAGCACCTCTGCGATGCGGTATCGATCATGGTCGCCGGTCGCACGGTGCGCACCGCGACCATGGCCGAGATTCTCGGACAGGGAACTCTCGAGGAAGCGTTCATCAGCGCGGCCGGGCAACCGCATGACGACCGCGATCGGGAGCTGTCATGGCTGACGTGATCGTCCAGCTGAACCAGGCTCTCCTCAACAACCGGGTCACCAGCGGCAAGACCGCGCAGCGGGCGCTCGGTGCCACCTTGGGATTCTCGCTCGCGGGCATCACGCTCCTGCTCCCGCTGCTGGATATCCCTCCCGCGGCCCGGCGGGATCTGGTCTGCCTCGCACTGGGGCTCTGGCTGACGGGTTGGCTGGTGGCCCCGAGCTTCACCGGCGGGCCCGAGCTGACAGGGCAGTTCTTCCGGCTCCACCCGGTCAGGCGCGGCGTCCTGACGAGAGGCCTGCTTGCCGCTGCCTGCACCGGGCTGCCGGCCATGATCGCACTGGCTGCCTTCGCCGCGATCGTCGTCGCGGCCATCCCGCTGGGAACGGGTGCGGTCCTCATCTCGATCCCGGCAACGCTGCTGAGCGTCCTGGTCGTGATCGTCGCTGCCCGCCTCACGGCGATCTGGTTCGCCGCCGTGTCGAGGTCGCGCGTGGGGGCGGTGGTCAGTTCCGTCGTCACGGCCGCCATCATCGTGGTGGCGCAGCACAGCTGGATCCTCCTGATCGCCATCATGGTCCACGTCGAGACGGGCCTACCGGGAGGTCTGGGCACTGCGCTTGCGGTTCTGCCGAGCAGCTGGGGACTGCTCGCCGTCAGCGTCGCGGGTGATGGCGAGTGGGGGCTCACTCTCACTCTCCTTGGCGCGCTGGCCGTCCTCGGACTGCTGCTCTACCTCTGGTGGACACGCGTGGTGACGGTCGCACCCGTGCGCGCCTCGGTCGTCACGGCCCCACTGAATGACCACGTGCAACCGGTCAGCGCCCTCCGGAAGGAACTCCTCGGCTGGAAGCGGGACCCTCTCCGCCTGCAGGATGTCGTGCTCCCGGTGGCATACGCGATCGGGACGACCACCCTGCCGCTCGTCATCGGCTTCGGGGAGCTGCTTCCCTTCACGGGCGTGGCGCTGGTGGTCCTCGGCGTGGCCACCAGCTGCAACCTCTACGGCGCCAGCGGCACCTCCCTGTGGATGATGCTGCTGGGCCCGGATGCACTGCGCAAGGACGTACGTGCGCGGCAGGTCGCGTGGCTGATCGTCTTCGGTGGGCTGGGCGCCGCCTTCACGGTCGCCGGGTGTCTTCTCCATCCCGAACCGAGGTTGCTGCCGTGGGCGGTCTGCTCGTTCCTCGCCGTGCTCGGCGCCGGCTCGGGCCTGGTCGTGTTCCTCTCGGTCTACGCCCTGGTGCCCGTCGCGGACCCGCACACCACCAAGCACTCACCGGCAGGACACAGCGACCTCACCGGTCCCGCGTTCGTGGCGATCGCGGCAACGCTCACGATCGCTGCCCCCACCGTGAGTCTGCTGTGGGCTGCAACGCTCACCAACGCGGGAGGGTTGTGGTGGGGAGCGATCGCATCGGCGTGTACAACCGCCGTGCTCGCCCCTTGCGTCCTGGGGCCGGCGGCGATCCGCCGCCTCTCGCAAAGGGCCCCCGAGCTCATGCACCAGATGCGGTCCGGCCCCGCCGACGATACGGCGGATCCGGACACGCCCGCGCGCGAGATCGGCAGCGACTCGACCAACGCCGACGACCGCGCCACACGCATGTCCGGATTCGAGAGCATGCGACCGGCCGAGAGCGCCGTGTTCTGGACCTTGTTCATCGCCGCGATCCTTACCGCAGTACCCCAAGGTCTCGTCGCAACCATCCACCTGCTGGCCGACAGCAGAGCCACGGGCTGGTTCGTCGCCCTCTCGCTGCCGGAGGATCTCCAGTTGCCAGCCGCAGGGGCGTTCATCCTTCTCGGACTGCTTCTGGCCGCTGGCGCGGCCCGCATCTTTGCGCATGCTCGGGCTCGCGCGCGGGAGCAGTGATCGTGACGAGGGCTCGCCCCTCAGGCAGGGGGCAGAGCGCAACGACGGCCTCGAAGTCCCTCAGGCCGGGTGGACGCGACTGCCCCCTTGAGCGCCTGGGAGACGCAGTTTCGGGACGAACGGTGAGACACCGGATGCCGCCGTCGCCGCGCCCGGACCGGTGCGGCTGGTCGAGTTCCCGGCGGCCGCGGCTCCGTCACGTACCGCGATCTCGGCAACACCGATCCCACTCGGATCGACAGCTCGTTGCGCCGCAGCGCGAACACTTTTCGACGCCGGCCTGCGATCGGAGGTCGGCTGGAATAGCCGCGGCCAGGATCATGCACCCGGACTGCATGAGGCACTCCTCTCGCGTGGGCTTCGTACCGGAGGAGGCAGAGTCGATTATGCGGACTGGCGCACGCCCGCATCGTGGCACACGGCACGCCCTGGCTCCGGTGGAGCGCGGGAGTCTCGGGCAGGTTTCGAAACGCCCAGAAGCCGGTTCTGATGCGCCTCAGAATCGTCGGTTCTGATACATCATGTCTGGGTTCGACCATCGGCTGAATGGCGCTAGGGCCCCTACGGTCCGCTCGCCTCTACGGCGACCGATGTGGGGCCCCTGACAGCAGGGTCACACTCGTCGCGCACCGTCCGGAGTGGGAGGCCGCGTTCCGCACTGAGGTCGCCCGGCTGAGTGCGCACCTCGCGGCGTCGAGCAAGTGACGTCCAGTCCACGAACCGTTGTCAGCCAGCTGACGCGAGTTCGTTCAGCCGTTGCTGCGTTCTGCGAAGGTCGGCCTGCTTCGCAGCGAGGCGCTCCGCGATGGAGTCCAGCTCAGCACGGAGGTCCGGGCACATCTTGAGCGAGGGTCCATGGCCATCGACGCGAACGCAGTCGAGGTAGCGCTGGATCGTGGCGGTGTTTAGGCCAGCGGCGATCATGGCTTTGATCTGTGCAACGCGGATGACGTCGCTCTCGGAGTAGTCGCGGTACCCGGCACCTGTGCGGCCGGGGATCAGCAGTCCTCGGTCCTCATAGTGGCGGAGCGCTCTCGCGCTCACTCCCGTCGCTCTCGCGAGCTCGCTGATCTGCACCCTGCGTTCCTCCTGCCTGCTCGCTTTGACCTTCACGCTGGCGTGAACCCCTACTGTTCCGCGCCATGACGACCACAACAACGCGGGCTCCCGAGACAACCCCGCGGCGTGCCATCATCTTCCACGGCTACGGGGCGACGCCCGCAGACCATTGGTTCGGCTGGCTTGCGGAACAGCTCGAAGACGCCGGCGTCCGGGCCACGATCCCGGCACTGCCGAACCCGCTCGAACCGGATATTCGGCAGTGGGATGACAGCATACGAGCCGCCCTCGGCGATCCGGACGAACACGTGAGCGTGATCGCGCACAGTCTCGGCTGCCTGTCGGTGCTGCGTTGTCTGCGTTCCCTCGTCGGCCCCTGGCGGTTGGGTGCCCTAGTGCTTGTCTCGGGCTTTCTCGAGCGGCTCCCCGTTCTGCCCGAGCTGGACGACTTCATCGGCGACGGCTGCGACGTGACTGGACTCAGTGACCACGTCGACCGACTCGTGATCGTCCGCTCGGACAACGACTCGATCGTCCCGCCCACACACACTGACCGACTGGCCGAACAGCTCGGGACCGTCGCCCGGGTCGTGCCCGCTGCGGGTCACTTCCTCGCGGCCGAGGGCATCACGGAACTGCCGATCGTCGGTGAGGCGCTCTTGTAGTACCCGCACGCCGACGTGGGACCTCGATCTGGTTTCGAGACGTCCAGAACTGTTCTGAACGGCCTCCGGATCGGTCAGTCATAACCGCTCTTGCGGCCGTCGAGGCGCTGGGTTCAGCGACGGTGAAGTGATAGGCAGCGTTCGAGGTTGTTCGTACGAATCGCAGGCCGACGCCTTCTCGTCGGCCCCCAGCGCGACTCACGGCCGGTTGAGAGGGTCGCGACGAGGACTGCGGCAAGGCATCTACCACCAGCAGCCATCCATCGTTCCAGAAATCGTCGATGCGGTCTCGATCCCAGACGGATTATGGCATCGAGTGGCGTGCAGCGTCGGAGCTCGCGTCGGCGAACGGTGGTGCCCACAACCGGTCGGCGGTGCCAGCGGCGAGGTGCCGCCGATAGACATCAACCTTTCCGTGAATGATTTCGAGGCACTCCATCAGCATCGCGACCCGCTTGCGGACCTCTTGCTCGTGTGCCTCGAGCACGGCCAGCCGCTCGGCCTCATTCCCGGGGCCTGCCTGTACGAGCGCGGCGAACCGTCGGATCTCGGCGATCGGCATACCCGAGGCGCGGAGGCGGTTACAGAGCAGCAGCCAAGCGACATCGGCCGAGTCGAACACCCGGCGCTGGCCAGCGCGCGGGATGGGGCGGAGGTACAGGCCCTCACGCTCGAACCAACGGAGCGTGTGCACGGACAGGCCCGTTTGTCGGGCGACCTCACCGATCGACAGCGCATCCTGCCGAGCGCCTCCATCCGCCGTCGTTGCCACCGGACCTCCACCGCTTGACCTAGAGCAGACTCTAGAACCTACCGTCGCCGAAATGACGACGTTCACCGACCAGCTCGCGCAACAACGACCCCTCCGCTCAGGCTTCGGGGCGCCTAGTACAGCCAACGATGTACTCTCCGACACCGAACTGTCCGGGATGACGGCGGTCGTGACGGGCGGGCACTCCGGCCTCGGCCTGGCCACCACACGAGCGCTCACGACCGCCGGGGCCCGGGTGATCGTGCCTGCCCGGCGCCCGAACGCCGCGCGTGAGGCGCTGCACGGCACCGAGGGTGTCGAGGTTGCCGAGATGGACCTTGCCGATGGCGCGAGCATACGCAGCTTCGCCGACCAACTTGCCGACAGCAGGATCACCGTCGATCTGGTCGTTGCGGGCGCCGGGGTGATGGCATGCCCAGAGCGGCGAGTCGGGGCCGGATGGGAACTACAGTTCGCGACCAACCATCTCGGGCACTTCGCCATGGTCAACCGGCTGGTCCCTGTGCTCAACCCGGTTGGCGCCCGTGTCGTCGTCGTCTCGTCGGGCGCTCACCGCATCACGGGCATCCGCTGGGACGACATCCACTTCGAGCGCCACGCCTACGATCGGTGGCAGGCCTACGGACAGTCGAAGACCGCCAATGCCCTCTTCGGCACCCAACTGAGCATCCTCGGCCGTGAGCGGGGAATCCTTGCCTACTCGGTCCACCCGGGGCTCATCATCACACCCCTTCAGCGGCACATACCGCGCGCCGAGCAGATCGAGCTCGGCTGGATCGACGAACTGGGACGGCCCGGACCGGAGTTCAAGACGCCGGCGCAAGGCGCCGCGACGATCGTCTGGGCCGGGACCTCACCACTGCTGGCGGACCGCACGGGCGTGTATTGCGAGGACTGCGACATCGCGCCGGTCGCCGCCCCTGGCGGGACCGGTCCCGGGGTCGCGCCCTGGGCGATCGACCCGGACGAGGCGCAGCGGCTCTGGGAGTACTCGGCGCGACTCACCGAACTCGGAGCGGGCGCGCTTCGTTGACCGGCGGCCACGCTCTGCCCTGCTTACGAGCACCGCCGCGTTCACCGCGCCGACCACCAGACCAGGGGCGATCGGGTCGGCGTCGAACGCGGTGTGCGCGGCTACGTGAACGACGTCGGCTCCTGTCATCCGGTACGAACCGAAACTCGCGCGGCCCTGAGCGCGTCGCTCCTCGCCCATCCAGAGGTTATGTATCGAAAGCTGGGCGGGGGGTCGACGCACCGCGAGCCGGCCGCCGGGTGGCCGTCGGGGTTCGAGACGGTGCACCCTGCGAAGCTCCGCCGAGCATGCCCCGGCCGGCGCTCGGACCGGAGCTCGCATCGTTCGCCCCTGCCGTGGCGATAGAAAGCTCCGGAGAGGTACCCCTCCGCACCGCGCCCGGGACCACCCCTCTCACGCCGGGTCGGTGCCGGCGGCCCGCATCCTCGACCGGTGACGCCGAACGGCGGACCGGTTCGCGCAGCGCACCGAGCAGTACCGCTGCCGTCCGTTGCGGGTGACGTCGACGACCACGGCCAGGCAGGGATCGCCCGACGACCGGTCGGCGGCGCACCGCCTGAGGCGGTGCATCCCCCGGGTCGTGAGGTGGAGCGCCGTGCCGACGCTGATGACCGCGGCGAGCACGTCCGGGAGGAGCTGGCCGTCGTCGCGGTAGTGCAGGTGCCAGCCCTCGCCGTCGTGGTCGACCAGCCGGGGGTATGCGGCGACGGCCGCCATCTGCTCGTTGAGGAGGAGCGCCCGGCGATGCGGCTCGTCGGTGTCGACCACGGCCAACCACTCGTCGATGACCCGGCGGGTGCGGGCATGGTCGTCCGGCGCTTCCGGGAACGTCATCGTCATGCCCAGGTCGCGCGCGCGGGCGACGATGCCCTCCCTGTTCGTCGGCCAGTCGTTGGCGAGGGCCGCCGCGAGCAGGACCGCGTACTCGCCGTAAGGGTTGAGATGCACAAGGCCATTACATCACCGTGGTCCCATGACGGGAACCGCACCGGTGAGCAGCCGGACGCACCTTGCACGCTCGACGCCGCCTCACGAGCACGGTTGGCTCGTCGAGTCCCGGCACTCGACGACGCAGGGCCTGGTGGTCTACGTGCGTTGCGCCGCGTGCCGGGCGCTCCGGGTCGACCTCCAGGACCATCCCGACGTCCCCCCGTCCGCGGCCACCAAGGTCCTGGGCGTCTGACCGGCCGCGCCGAGCGCGTGCCGGAGAGCAGCCCGCGGGTTCGACCGGACCTCGGGGGACCAGCTCAGAGCGCGGGACCGACGCGGCGTGCGATCCCCGGGTAGTCGAGGACCAGCCCGTCCTCGTCGACCGTGAACCTCGTGCGGAAGACGCCGCCCTCACCGTCCGGGCTCGAGAAGGCGACCTGCCGCGGCGTCGTCCCGTCACCGGCCGACGCGTACACCTGCTCGTCCCGGACCACCTGCAGCGACGGCACGTCGACCCAGGCCAGGACCAGCGGTGTCGGCGGGACGACGGCGTCGAGCAGCCCGAGGCGCCGGACGGGCATCGTGTTGGTCACGGGGCTCAGCGCCAGGTCGCAGTCGAGCGCACCCTCGACGCTCGCCGGGTCCGCGAGCCCGGGCGACGGCAGGTCGACCCGCCCCTCGGCGTCGTGCCGTGACTCCCACCGGCCGTCGGGGTGGCGCGTGAGCGTCAGCGAGCGCCACCAGCCGAGGCTCCGGACCGTCACGTCGATCGACCTCGTCACCCAGCCGGCGCCGACGTCGAGGCTCCAGGTGGTCGCGAACGACCGCGTGTGGGAGCTGCCGAACGCGCGCATCGAGTCCTCGGCGAGCTCCACGCTCGCCCGGTCCAGCCGCTCGGGGTCGTCCACGCCCGCCCAGGTCACGATGGTCGCCATCTCGTCACCTCCGCCGTCAAGCCTGCCCGAGGCCCTCCTCGCGCGCCCGGACGATCGCCGCCGACCGGTCGCGCACGGCGAGCTTGGTCAGCACGTTGGCGACGTGGTTGCGGACCGTCTTGGGGCTCAGGAGCAGCCGCCGGGAGATCGCCGTGTTGTCGAGCCCGGCCGCGATGAGGTCGAGCACCTCGCGCTCGCGGTCGGTGAGCTGCGGGAACGGGACGCGGGCGGCGGCCCGCCCGCCGACCACGTACGCCATGGCGCGCTCGGCCACGGTCGGCGACAGGATCATCGCGCCGTCGGCGACTGCCAGGACCGCACGCTCGACCTCGGCCGGGCTCGCCGACTTCACCAGGTACCCGCGCGCGCCCGCCCGGACGGCGGACACCACGGCGTCGTCCGTCTCGTGCATCGTCACCACGAGCACCCGGACCTCGGGACGGGCGCGCACCAGCTCGCGCGTGACCTCGACACCCGACCCGTCGCCCAGGTCCATGTCCATGAGCACGACGTCGACAGCCGCCCCGGGGTGCTCGGCGAGGCCGAGCAGGGCCCGCGCCTGGGCCGCGGACGCGGCCTGGCCCACGACCTCGACGCCGTCGAGGGAGCCCAGGAGCGCGACCATCCCGAGCCGGAACACGGGGTGGTCGTCGACCACGACGACGCGCACGACGCTCATGCCACCGCTCCGGAGGAGGCGGCCGCGGCCGCGGCGTCGGTCCGGCCCGGCGCGAGCGGCAGCTCGGCCCGCACGCGCGTCCCGGGTCGCGGCGCGCCCGGTGCGACGGCCCCGACGGTCAGCCGGCCGCCGAGCTCCTCGGCGCGCTCGCGCATCGAACGGGTCCCGACGCCGGCACGCGCGGCGGCGTCGACCCCCCGGCCGTCGTCCTCGCACGTCACGACGAGCGTGCGCGCGTGCAGCTCGACGACGAGCCGGCACTCGGCAACGCCGGAGTGGCGCGCGGCGTTGACGACGGACTCGCTCGCGATCGCGTACGCCGCCGCGGCGACGCGCGGGTCGAGCCCGCCGCACGGGTCGCAGCGGAGGTCGACCACGAACCCCGCGACCGCCTGCCGGCCCGCGAGCTCGCCGAGCGCCGCCTCGAGGCCGAGGTCGTCGAGCGACGGCGGCAGCAGGCTGCGCGACAGCATCCGGACGTCCTCCGCGCGCTGGCGCACCTCGTCGCCGAGCGCGTCGAGCACCTGCGCGGCCGTGGCCGGGTCGCTCTCGAGCGCGTTGCGCGCACCCTGCAGGCCGAGGCGCAGACCGCTGAGCCACGGCCCGATGCCGTCGTGAAGCTCGCGGCGGATCACGCGCCGCTCCGCGAGCCGTGCCCGGGTGGTCGCGTCGCGCGCCTCCTCGAGCTCGCGCGCCGCCCGGGCGAGCGCCAGCCCGGCGCCGAGCACGGGCAGGATCTGGTCGAGCGCGTCGCGGGTGCGCTGGTCGAGCCGCTCCCCCGCACGCGGGGTGGCGTGCACGCGCCCGAGCAGCTGGTCGCCGTGCCGGACGTCGCGCACGATGACGCCCGACGTCGCGTCGGCGCCGCCGACGCCGTCGAGCTCTCCGCCGTCCGGGGCGACGGGCCACTCGATCGCCACGGACTCGAGTCGCAGCGCCTCGCGCACGCCGACGCCGAGGGTGGCGACGAGCTCCTCGGCGCCCGCCGCGGAGGCGAGGTGACGACCGACGCTCAGGGCGGCCCGGCCGGGGTCCCCGCCGTCGCCGTAGACGAGGTTCCGCACCCGCAGGCGCAGCCATGCGTGCAGCGGCTGCACGGCGAGCGCCACGCCGACCGCGGCCACGACCTGGGCGGCGGGTCCGTCGACGACGGTGGCCGCGACCACCACGACGACGGCGTACACGAGCGCCAGGCCCAGCGTGAGCATCGCGGCGACCGTGGCGCGCGAGAGCACGAGGTCGACGCCCCACAGCCGGTTCCGCAGGATGCACACGAGGATGGCCGCCGGGAACAGGGCCTGGCACGCGAGATGCGTCAGCGGCAGCGCGAGGGCGACCTGCGGGGAGGCCCATGTCGCGAGCAGAGGGACGAACGACAGCGCCATCAGTGCCGTGCCGAGAGCGAGCAGCCCCAGGCCGCGGCGGTCGGCGACCGGACCGCGTCGCCACCGCCACGCCGTCGCCCCCGCGGTGACGAGGCCCATGACCACGATGCCCGCGATGGCGGGGCGGGGGTCCTCGGTGCCGGCGAGGAGGAAGGCGGCGATCGCCAGCGCGCCGCCGGCCGCGCCGGCCCACCCGCCGGGCCCCGGCCGCCCGGACCGGACGAACCACGGGACGAGCACGAACAGCCCGACCGTGCCGGGCACCCAGGCCCAGCCGTACGTCGACGTGAGCCCGTCGAGCGGGGGCAGGGCCGGGTGGGTCGAGGCGTAGCTGCGCCACGCCCCTCCGAGGGCCGCGACGCCGCCGCCCACGGCCGCGAGCGCGGTCAGCCACCCCACGACGTGCGGCCTGCGCGCGAGCACGACGCCGGCGACCGTCCCGTAGACGAGCGCGACGGTCGCGTCGACGACGACGAACAGCAGGTCGCCCATCAGCACCGTGACGCCCGAGGCGAGCTGCAGCACGATCGCGGACATGCCGAGCAGCCACGCGAGGACGCCGACGGTCCACGCGGTGCGGGGCATCCCGGCGCGGCCGGGCCCGGGCTCGGCCACGGCCCCACGGTAGGGCCGCGGCCGAGCCTCGGGCCAGGTCATCGCCGGAACCTCACCCGGAGCGCTCAGCGCCGGTCGCCGAGCGCGAAGCCCAGCGCCGTCACGAGCAGCCACACCGGGGCGACGAACCCGGCGAGGTACTGGAACGGCGAGACGCCCGCCAGCAGCGCGATGCCGCCGAGCGCCAGCCCGACGACGCCGATCCACCGCGGTGCGGCGCCGTGCCGCAGCGCGGCCAGTCCGACCGAGACGCCCGCCAGGCCGGCACCGACCCAGAGCCACGGGATGGTGGCGACCCAGTCGCCGTAGAAGGCGCCCGACTCGGCGACCATCATGCTCGGGTCCTGGACGGCGAACATGAACTGGGTGTCCAGGCCGGAGCCCAGCAGGCCGGCGACCGAGGTGAGCACCAGGCCCCACCCGGCCACGGTCGGCAGGAGCGAGCCCGCCGGCGCCTGACCGTCGAGGCGGCGCTTGAGGCCCGCCGCGAAGACGAGCACGAGCAGCGCGCACACGATCGTGGTGGTGTGGAAGAGCAGGAGCGTGCCGGTGCGCGTGCCAAGGTCGGCGACCATGGCGTCGGCGTCGCCGGCCACCTCGGCCCAGTTCGAGCCGAGCGCCATCGACGCCTGGATCGAGGTGATGCCGAGGACGCCGGCCGCCACGCCGGTCCAGGCCCAGGCGCGGGCGGCGCCGGGACGTGTGCCGCGCCGGGACGACGCGACCGGTGACGGTGCGGTGAGCGAGCTGTTCTCCATGGGAGAGGGTTCCTTCCTGTCCGGCCGCGGTCCGTGCCGCGGCGCGCTTGCGGTGACAGGAGGACGGTCCGCCGGGGCGTGTCCCGGGCACCAGGGGCGTGCGTCCCGGATACCCGGGCAGTCTGGCCCGGCGGCGCTGCCGGACGGCGCTGGGGCCTCTCAGCGGTCGACGCTCAGGGGCCGCCGCTCAGCGGTCGCCGCTCAACGGTCGACGACCAGGACGACGTTGCCGTCGGGGTCCTGGGTCGTGAAGAACAGGCAGACGGCGGGGTCGCCGTCGATCGCGCTGACCTGCGCGCCCCGCGCGCTCAGCTCCGAGCGCGTGGCGGCAAGGTCGGCCACGTTGAAGCTGCAGGGCGCCCACGGCAGCCCCGGCTGGGCGGCGATGCCGCTGCGCGGCCCCATCAGGGTCAGCCTGCCGTGGGCCGAGGTCAGCTGGGCGGCGTGGGGCGAGACGTCGTCGACCGTCAGTCCGAACGCGCCCGCGTACCACTCGGCGGCCGCGGCCGGGTCGCTGACCGGGACGAACGCCGTGCCGATGCGGGTGCCGGTGCGGGTGCCGATGCCGGCGTCGTTGCTCATGGACGCGAACCTAGCGCCGGGCGCCGACACGTGCCCGGACCGGCACGCACGAACCCGCCTCAGGCCTCGATCGCCCGCGCGGTCGCGACGACGAGCGCCCGCTGCCGCGCGTAGTGGTCCTCCAGGTGGGTGCGCAGGTCGGCGAGCCAGGCGGGGCCCCCCGCGACGTCGAGGACGTCGGGCGCGGCGCTGAGCCGGCCCGCGGCGAGCGCGGCGCCGTGCACCTGCAGCGAGCGCCGGTCGACGTCGGTGCCGGTGCTCCTCCGGTAGCCGTCGAGGAAGGCGTCCAGGAGGCGGGGGTGCTCGGGTGCGGCCGGGTCGGTCCCGACCAGGTCGCGCACCGCCGACGCGACGTCCGCCGCGGCCGGCACCGCCGCCGCCTCGTCGAGGTCGAAGCAGGTGATGCGGTCACCGTCCCAGCGCAGGTTGTCGAGCTCCAGGTCCCCGTGCCCGACGACGCGGGGCCCGGGCGGGAGCTCGGCGCCCGCCGCGCTCAGCGTGCGCGCGGCCGAGGCGAGCTCGGGATCGTCGGTCCGCACGTGGGGGGCGAACGCCTCCACGAGCTCCGCGACCGGGTCACCGGGTCCGGGGTCCCCGCCGTGGCGGTGCAGCTCCCCGAGCGCCGCGCCCCACGTCCGGGCCGCGTCGGCGTCGAGGTCGTCGACCTCGCGCTCGACGCCTTGGGCCTGCCGCACCGCGTAGGCGACGACGTCCCCGACGCCGGTCCGCACCCGTTCGACGACCTCGCCGGACGCCGACCGCACGAGCCGTGCGACCGGCGCGCCGTCGTCGTGCAGGCGCGTGTGCACCTGCGCTCCGGCGACGAGGCGTGCGGCCGCCGGGAGGTGAGCGGGGACGAACCGCAGGTAGCGCGCCCCCTCCCCCGTGCCGCCGTCGGGCACCACGAAGACGTGCGACGCCGAGGACCGCCACCAGCGCGCGGCGCCGGGCGGCACGGCCCAGCGCTCGGCGACGGCGTCGGCGGCGGCCGAGCACCAGTCGTCGGTGACGGTGGCGCGCAGCGCCTGGATCTGGCTGAGGGGAAGCATGCCCGCATGCTGGTGGACGGGTGCCCGGCACCGCCAGGTGATTGCCGCCGGCCCCGCACCTGAGCGGTCAGGGAAGGTGCGACTCGAGCATCCCCGACGGGCTGCAAGCCGTCCCCGCCTGACGCACGGTGGGAGGGACAGGAAGGGAGGCGACGCATGCCGAAGACCACGAAGAGCGGCGACGCTCGCGAGGACGAGCTGCCCTCGACGCTGCAGCGGTCCGACGAGAAGGCCCAGCGCACGTTCGCCAAGGCGCACGACTCCGCCATGGACGAGTACGGCGACGAGGAGCGCGCTCACCGGGTCGGGTACGCGGCCCTGAAGCACACGCACGAGAAGGTCGGCGACCACTGGGAGCCCAAGGACGAGCCGGGCCCCTCGGACACGCAGGCCGAGGGCGGCGTCGGAACCTCCCGGTCGA
>JAPSLQ010000289.1 GCA_031180595.1 Isoptericola sp.
ACCGACGAGGTGACGTTCCTGGGCGCGCACGTGGTGCCGCCGGAGTACGGGGACGGCTCGGTCCGGAAGGCCGAGGAGTACGTCGACCTCGTGTGCGGCGAGATGCTCCGCGCGTGCGCGCCGCACGCCCGGTGGGTCGACGTGTTCTGCGAGACCGGCGCGTTCACGCCCGAGCAGGCGCGGCGGGTGCTGCGCGCCGGGGTGGCCGCGGGCCTGGGCGTGCGCGTGCACGCGAACCAGCTCGGGCCCGGCGAGGGCGTGCGGCTCGCCGTCGAGCTCGGGGCGGCGTCGGTGGACCACTGCACGTACCTGACGGACGAGGACGTGGCGGCGCTCGCGGCGTCGTCCACCGTGGCGACCCTGCTCCCCGGGGTCGATTTCTCGACGCGCCACCCGTATCCCGACGCACGCCGGCTGCTCGACGCCGGCGTCGTCGTCGCGCTGGCGAGCGACTGCAACCCCGGGTCCTCGTACACGAGCTCGATGCCGCTGTGCGTGGCGCTCGCCGTGCGCGAGACAGGCATGACCGTGGCCGAGGCGGTGTGGGCGGCGACCGCAGGCGGTGCGCGGGCGCTGCGGCGGTCGGACGTCGGGCGGCTCGGGGCCGGGGCGCGGGCGGACCTCGTGGTGCTCGACGCGCCCAGCCGCGTGCACCTGGCCTACCGCCCGGGCGTGCCGCTCGTGGCACGGGTGTACCGCTCCGGCGCCGAGGTAGCGCGTTCTACGGCGAGGTAGCGCGTTCTACGGCGAGGTAGCGCGTCTTGCGGCGAGGTAGCGCGGCTCTCGCGCTACCTCGGCGCATCCCGCGCTACCTCGGCGCATCCCGCGCTACCTCGGCGGATCGGGCGCTACCTCGCGGGGCCGGGCGCTACGTCGCGGAGGGCGACGCCAGACAGCACCTCGAGGACGCACAGCGCGGCGAGCCGCACGGTGCGGCCGTCGGGCGCGTCCGCCGTCGCGTCGACCTCCGCCACGTCGACGGACCGCACCCGGTCGTCGTTCGCGAACGCGCGCACCAGCGCTCGCAGCTCGTGCGCGCCGAGCCCGCCCGGCACGCTCGCGGGGCACCCGGGGGCGACGGACCGGTCGCACACGTCCACGTCGACGTCGAGGTGCACCGGCCCACCCGCGGCGCCGGCCACCGCGAGCGCCTCGCGCACCACGTCCCGCACGCCCCGGCGGCGCAGCTCGTCGAGCGTCACCACGCGGATCCCCAGCTCGTGCGCGCGCCGCACGTACGACGCCGAGTTCGCGAAGTCGGCGATCCCGACCTGCACCACGCGCCGAGGGTCGAGCCCCGCCTCGACGAGCCGCCGCACCGGGGACCCGTTCGACACGCCGTCGCGCAGGTCGTGGTGCGCGTCGAGCGTGACGAGCCCGGCCGTCCCCAGCGAGTCGCCCCACGCGCCGAGCGCGGCCGGCACGGTGAGCGCGTTGTCGCCGCCGAGCGCCACGACCACGCGTGCCCGCTCGAGGGCCCGCCCGACGGCGGCACGCGCCCGGTCCTCACCTTCCGGTCCGTCGGGCTCGGCCACGTCGCCGTGGTCGACGACGGTCAGCGCGGCGAGGTCGAGCGGCCCGCCGCCGTCGGGCGAGGCGACGAGGGCGGGGCTGTAGCGCCGCAGCGCGTCCCGCACCGCGGCCGGGGTCGCGTGCGCGCCGGTAGGGGACAGGGACGTCCGCCAGGTGCCGATGCCCAGCAGCGCGAGGTCGGCGGGGCCGTCGTGGGCCGCGGCGTCGGGCCACCCGCCCGCGCGCGGCCAGAGGGGGTCGTGGGACAACGTCGTGCTCACACGCGCGACGGTACGCGACGGGTCACGGCGAGGCCGCGACCGGCACGAACCGGATGCGCGCACCAGGGGGCAGCTGGCCGGCCAGCCCGACGTCGGACGCCAGCACCGCGCCGACCACCGGGTAGCCGCCGGTCAAGGGGTGGTCGGCCAGGAAGAGCACGGGCTGACCGTCCGCCGGGACCTGCAGCGCGCCGGTCACCACGCCCTCGCTCGGCAGCTCGGCGTCCTCGCGCCCCGCGGCCCGCCGCAGCGGCATCGCGCCGGCGAGCCGCAGCCCGACGCGGTTCGACCGGTCGGTGACCTCCCACTCCTGCTCGGCGAGCAGCGCGAGCGCTCCGTCGTCGAACCAGTCGTCCCGCGGGCCGAGCACCACGCGGAGGGCGACGACGTCGCCCGGCGCGGGCAGCGACGCCGGGTCGCGCGCACCGACGTCGCCCACCTCGACCACCCCCACGCTGTGAGCGGACTTCTGGCCCCCTCGAGCGGACGAGACAGGGCCAAGAGTCCGCTCACAGCGGAGGAGGGCGCCCGCGACCAGCGGGGCGGGGCCGAGCCCGGACAGCACGTCGGTCGAGCGCGACCCGAGCACCTCCGGCACGTCGACGCCGCCGCGCACCGCGACGTACGTCCGCAGGCCGCGTGCGGGCGGGCCGAGCTCGAGCTCGTCGCCGTCGCCCAGCGCCACCGGCCGTGCGAGCGGGGCGCGTCTCGGCTCGCCGTCGGCCGGGTGCACGGTGAGCGGCACGAGCGCGCCCGCCGCGGCGACCACGACGTCGCCGTGCGCGCGCAGTCGCAGGCCCCCGCCGGTCGCCTCGACGGCGGCGGTGCCGACCGGGTTCCCGACGGCGCGGTTCGCGGCGCGCAGGC
>JAPSLQ010000290.1 GCA_031180595.1 Isoptericola sp.
CGCGCCTGCAGCAGGGTCCGCCACTGCTCCGGCTTGAGCGGGCCGGCCACCCACGCCGCGGGCACGACCAGCACGTCGGCGCCCGCGTCGACGACCCGCCGCGCCGACTCGGGGAAGCGCAGGTCGTAGCAGGTGATGACGCCGAACGTGAGGTCCCCCAGGCGCATCGTCAGCGGTGGCGCGTCGGCGGGGCCGGGCTCGAGCAGGTCGGACTCGCGGGAGCCGAACGCGTCGTAGAGGTGCACCTTGCGGTACACGCCCACCAGCTCGCCCGCGGCGTCCACCCCGACGACGGCGTTGACCGCCCGCCGCCGCCCCGTCGAGCCGACCGACCCGCTGCCGGGCAGCGTCGTGCCGGCCAGGACCGCGACGCCGTGGGCGCGCGCGTGGCGGCGCAGCGCCGTCACGAACGGACCGTCGAGCGGCTCGGCGTGCTCCGAGCCCACGCCCTGACGGTGGTAGCCCGAGGCGTACTCCGGCAGGAGCAGCAGGTCCGAGCGCACGCGGGCCGCGGCGCCGAACGCGTCGTCGACCATCGCGAGGTTGGCCGCGCGGTCGTCCGCGACCGCGACCTGGCCGACCGTGACCCGCACGGTCATGGCGCGGTCGGCCCTCGCCCGTCGTCGTGACCCTCCCGACGGCCCCCGTCGGTCGCCCCGTCCCCGGGGGCACGGTCCCCGGCGCCCGGGGCGCGCTCGCCGCCGGTGCCCGGGGACGGTCCGAGGTCGGGGCTCTGCACCGACGCGCCGCCGTCGAACCGGTGCCGGCGCGGCTCCTCGACCGGCAGGCCCCGCTCGATCGCGTTGCTCCGGGCGCGGCGCAGGTGCCGCGTGAGCGACAGGAACAGCAGCACGGCCGCCGCGGCGACGGCGAAGGTCGCGAGGAAGCCCACCAGGCCCGGCGTCACCTCGAGCTCGTCGGGGACGCTCGACGTCGGGCTCGGGCTCGGGACCGCGAGCACCAGGCTCGCCAGCAGCGTGCCTCCCCCGAGCGCGCTCACCGGGCCGCCTCCGTCCCGCGGATGCCCGCGAACAGGTCGTCCTCGGGGGTGCGCGTCGGCACGTGCGACTCGGCGAGCTCGAAGTCCTCCGTCGGCCACACCTCGGCCTCGATGTCGCGCGGCACGGCGAAGAAGAAGCCCTTCGGGTCGATCTGCGAGGCGTGCGCGAGGAGCGCGGCGTCGCGCTGCGGGAAGTACTTCGCGACCTCGACGTGCGTCGTGGCCTGGCGCTCGGGGATCTCGCGCGCCGTGCGCGACTCGATCCACTCGCCGAACGGCGACTCGAGCCCCGCGGCCTGCATCGCCTCGTGCGCCGCGCGCAGGCGCTCCATCGAGAACCCGTGGTTGTAGTACAGCTTGAGCGGCTGCCAGGGCGCGGCACCGCCCTCGACGAGGTAGCGCGACGCGTCGCCCGCCGCGTGGAACGCCTCGAAGGCGACCTCGTGGCACTTGATGTGGTCCGGGTGCGGGTAGCCGCCCGACGGGTCGTACGTCGTCATCACGTGGGGCCGGAACTGCCGGACGAGCTCGACCAGCGGCGCCGCGGCCTCCTCGAGCGGCGCGAGCGCGAAGCAGCCCTCGGGCAGCGGCGGCAGCGGGTCGCCCTCGGGCAGGCCCGAGTCGACGAAGCCGAGCCACGTCTGCCGGATCCCGAGCGCCTCGGCCGCGGCCGCCATCTCCGCCCGGCGCAGGGCGCGCTTGCCCTCGAGCGTGTCGAACTCGTGCCCCTCGGGGACGGCGAACGAAGGGTTGAGGACGTCGCCCCGCTCACCGCCGGTGCACGTCACGACGAGGACGTCGACGCCCTCGGCGGCGTAGCGCGCCGTCGTCGCCGCCCCCTTGCTCGACTCGTCGTCGGGGTGCGCGTGCACCGCCATGAGGCGCAGCTGCTCGTGCGGGGCGGAGGACAAGGCGGACTCCTGAGGTATCAGGCGGCAACGGACGTCAGGGACAATGGTGCACCATGAGCGACCCGACCACCCCCACCCCGCCGGCCGACCGCTACGGGCGCCGTGGCCCGCGCGGCACGACGGCGCAGGAAGGCCTCGGCCGGGGGGCGAAGGTCGCCGTCGGGGCGGCGCTCGCGGCCGGTGTCGCCGCCGCGGCGTGGTTCAGCGTGGAGCAGACGCGGCAGGACCCGGTGACGGCCGACGTCGTCGGCTTCTCCGTGCCGTCCGCCGAGCAGATCGACGTCACGTTCCAGGTGCACATGCCGGCCGGCACGACGGCGGTGTGCACGGTCGAGGCGCTCGCCCAGAGCTACGCGCAGGTCGGCACCCTGGACGTGCCGGTCGGGCCGAGCGACCGGGTCACCTCGCAGTACACCGTCACGGTGCGCACGTCCGAGGAGGCGACGACCGGCGTCGTCGAGCGCTGCGTCGTGACCCGCTGAGCAGCGGGCCGGACGCAGGTCCGGGGCGCTCCGGCGGTTCTCCCGACGGCGAACGGACGTCGTCGGGTGGCCGGGGCACGCTACCCTGAGGGATTCACACGCAGTCCTGCACCAGCCGACGCGCGTGCCGACGCCCGTCGGCCGTACGAGCGCGGCCGGGAACAGGCCCACGAGCACCACGAAAGGAGAGCCCTCGTGACCGAGTCCACCGTCACCTGGCTCACCCAGGAGGC
>JAPSLQ010000040.1 GCA_031180595.1 Isoptericola sp.
CGTCGTACACGACCCGCCAGCGCCCGTCGCCGACCGGGGTGGCCGACACGAGCTCCTTGGTGTGGGTGGGCTGGCCCAGCTCACGGCACTCGGAGTCCGTGTCCGGGTACCCGTTGAACGACGTCGCGGCCCCGTTGAGCAGGCCGGTGCCGTCCTCGCCACCCTCGACGAGCGAGCAGTCGGAAGGGTTCGGCTCGGCGGGCGGGTTCGGCAGGTCGAACCGGTAGCGCACCGTCACGAGGTACTGGTGCACCTCGCCGCCGGCGATCGGCTCGTCGGTCACGACCTGCGTCGCAGTGATCCCGTCGAACGCCTCGTCGGTCGCGATGCCGCCGGGGCTCGCGTTCTCGACGGCGACCGACTCGATCTCGACGGCCGAGCCGAACCGCAGCCGGTCGGTGAGGTCGTAGTCCGTGTCGACGTCTGACTCGTTCGTGACGGTCAGGCCGTAGACGACCTCCCAGAGGCCGGGCTCGTTCTCGCGGTCCACCACGGACGGCTCCGCCTCGACCGTCTTGTCGAGCGTGACCAGCGGCAGGTCGGCGCACTCGTCGTCGACGATGTCCTCGTGCCCGGTCGGGTCGAGCGTGGCGACGTTGAACAGCCCGGTCGTCGGGTCGCCCGGCGCCTGGTCGGGCGTGCAGGCGAGCTGCGCCGGGTCCGCCGTCACCTCACCGGTGGTCGCGTCGGTCGTGAGCGCCACCGCCACGCGCAGCGTGTACACGTGCGCCGTGCCGGCGTCCTCGGTCGACCCCGCGGCGATGGGCAGCCGCTGGGAGATGACCGCCTGGTCGCCGTCACCGTTCCAGGCGGTGTTGAGGACCGCTCCCTCGGGACCCGAGACCACCTCGGTGTCGACGACCTCGATGCCCGCGCCGTAGCCGGTCAGGTCGTCGGTGAGCAGGTACGCGCCCGGGGTGTCGGACGGGTTCTCCACGACGAGCTCGTAGACGACCTCCCAGGTGCCGTCGTCGTCCGGGTTCTCGATGGGACCGGAGACGGTGCGCTTGGTGAACTCGTAGTCCACCTGGGAGTACCCGAAGTCGATCGTGTGGTCGTTCTGACCTGGGCCGCCCGTGGTGATCGCCGCGTACGGGAACGCCCCCTCGTCCGACTCCTCCACGAGCCCGTCCGAGTCGTTGCGGTCCGGCTCGACCGACGCGGCGTCGCCCGTGTCGGCGACCGTCGGGTACCACCCGTACAGGGGGCCGGCGGGGTCGTCGTAGTCGGCCGGGTTGTCGATGCCCACCACGTAGTCGGTGTTCGTCCGCAGCGCGTAGCCGTTCGTGTTGAGCGCCGGGTCGGACGAGAAGTAGTACTCGCCCTGCGCGCTCGTCGTGGTCGAGGAGACCCACGTGCGCGAGCCGTCCTCGGCGACCTCGTACAGGTTCACCGTCGCGCCCGGGACCGGGTCCTCGCCCGGGTCCTGCACGCCGTCGTTGTCGACGTCGTACCAGACGTAGTTGCCGATCTCAATCGGGGCCGCCGACGCCAGCGCCGTGAGCTCGCCGAGCCCGTTGCCCTTGACCGTCGCGCTCGGGACCTGGTTGGTCCCAAGGATGATCGCGGCACCGAAGTCGGTGGCCCGCGCGCCGGTGTCCTGGACGAAGCGGCGCGTGCCCACCTGGAAGCCGGCGTTGGCGACGTGGATGCCGGTCTCGAGCACGCCGTCCTGCCGGCTGGGCACCACGAGCAGGGCGCCCAGGTGCTCGATGCCGTTGACCCACGTGTCGATGAAGAACTTCTCGCCCTCGCTCGGGCCGTTCGCCGTGGAGGACGCAGGGTTCAGCCGTCCGGCCCCCGCGACCCCGTTCACGATGCCGTCCTGCTCGATGGTCCAGGTGCCGTCGCCGTTCGGGCCGGCCTTGAGCAGCTCACCGCCCAGCGCGCGGCCGATCACCGACGTGGCGTTGTCCGGTGCGAGCGGGGTCGAGTTGCCGAACAGGTCGCCGCCCAGGTCCCGGATGCCGACGATCAGGTCCCCGTGCAGGTAGCGCGCGTCCGCCAGGATCGGCACGGCCGTGTTCATCACGACGTTCGGGCTGGCCTGCTGCACGAACTTCAGCCAGTCGGCGGAGTCGGTGCTCCAGGGGTGGTAGCTCGCGCTGAACCGGTTCGCGAAGAGGCCACGGTCGTAGTTGAGCGGGAACTCGAGGACCTCGCGCAGGTTCGTCGGGTCGGCCGGGTCGAACGCGTACACGTAGGCGTGCAGGTCGTTTCGATCCCCCGACAGCTCCGCCGTGTTCGTCACCGTGAGGTACATCTCGTTGGTGATCGGGTTCGACGAGATGCCGAAGGGCCGCAGGTCGCTGCCGTCGGGGAAGTAGGCGTCGAGCTCGTGCTCCGTCACGTCGACGACCTGGGTGCCGTCGCGGCTGATCTCGATCTCGACGAGCGACCGGTTGTACAGGTTGACCGCGAACAGGGACTGCTGGTCGTTCGAGATCTCCATGCCGCCCAGGCCGACGCGCCCGACCTTGTCCCAGGCCTGCGCGTCCCGCGCCCAGTCGTACGCGGGGTTCTCCGCGACGACCGTCGGCCGCAGGCCGTCGGGGTCGCCCGCGGCCGCGCCCGCGTCGGAGTCGCTGCCGACGTCCACGCCGTGGTCGGCGAGGTTGACGAACACGCTGGCGGTCGCGGTCGGCGAGGTCGGCTGCCCCGTGTCCGGCGTGACGCGGTAGATCGCGTCGATGCCCGCCGGCCCCAGGCCGGAGTGCCGCCGGACGTAGGCGGAGGCGAAGACCGCTCCGGTGCCGCCGGGCGCCTCCGCGCGCTGCCATGCCGTCCCGAAGGTGGTCCCGATCTGCGAGAAGGGCACGTGCATCGTCGTCGGGACGGCGGTGGTCGAGTTGGGGCTCACCTGGTCGTACTCGTGCGCCGCGGTCGCGAACTCGCCCGCGTGGACGCCGTCGCTGGGGCCGTACCGGAACGTGGGGAGGAAGACGTACGGGTTGTTCTCGACGTACGCGCCGGGAACCTGGAAGGAGAAGTCCACGCCGTCGGTGCCGCCCGCGGGCACGTCGACGAACTGGACCGTGGTGCCGTGGCTGGTGCCCCCCGCACGCCCGAACGAGGTGTCCTCCCAGGCCGCCCACTGCGGGGTGTCGGGGACGTCGGCCTCGACTCGCCACCGGGTCGCGTCCGACGTGACGGGGAGCGCGTAGGTGCCGTCCGGAGCGGTCGTGACCGGCCCCGCGACGTTCCCGTCGTCGTCGTAGGCGCGGATCTCGACGCCGCCGAGCCGCCCGGTGTCCTCGAACGAGTCGAGGATCCCGTCCGAGTCGTAGTCCTGCCAGATCGTGCCGCGGATCGTGTCCCCCACGGCGGCGGTCGCGACGTCTGACGACGCCACACCCGCCACCAGGAAGGACGACATCACCACGGCCCCGGCGGACACGGCCGCCACCGTTCTCGACACGCTGCGCGCCATGTTTGTGCCCCCGTTCGTCGCGCTCGTCGCCGAGCGCGGCTTCCCCCGTCGACCGGCACAACCGTGCCAATCGGTACAACTTGTATACGACGGCGCGGAAGTTGACCACGGCAAGCGCGGATGGGGGACAAATTTCACCCGCTCACCGCCGTCGTCGGTGTTGCGAGCGGGGACGGACGTGCCGCCCGACGCCCGGCGGACAGTACATCGGAGCATGTACTGTTTTGCCATGACCACGGCGACCCTGACCCACACGGCCGCGCTCGCGCGGCTCGGGCACGCGCTCGGCGACCCGACCCGCACGCGCATCCTCCTCGCCCTGCGGGAGGCGCCCGCGTACCCGTCGGACCTCGCCGAGGCGCTCGGCGTCTCGCGTCAGGTCATGTCCAACCAGCTGGCGTGCCTGCGCGGATGCGGCCTCGTGGTGGGCCGGCCCGACGGGCGACGGACGGAGTACCGGCTCTCGGACCCGCACCTCGCCCACGCGCTCGGGGACCTGCTGCGGCTCGCGCTCGTCGTCGACCCGGCGTGCTGCGGTCCGGGGTGCACGTGCGCCGCCGGCGTGCCGTCGTCGGTCCCGGACCGGGAGGCGGCCGCGTGAGCACGGCCGGGACGCGGGGCGCCGAGACGACCGCGGCGCTCACGCGCCGCGGCCTGCGGCTCGCCGGCTTCACCGTCGCCTACAACGTCGTCGAGGGCGTCGTGGCGGTCGCGGCCGGCCTCGCCGCAGGCCTGGTGTCGGTGGTCGGGTTCGGGATCGACTCCGGCATCGAGTCGATCGCGGCGGTGCTCGTGGCGCTCCGCCTCTCGGCGCGCCTGCGGCACGGGCGCACGGAGCCGAGCGAGCGCGACGAGCGCCGCGAGCGCCGTGCGCTGCGCCTCGTCGCGGTGACGTTCTTCCTGCTCGCCGCGTGGGTGACCGTCGAGGGCGTCCGCTCGCTCGTGGTGGGCGAGACGCCCGACTCGTCACCGCTGGGCGTCGGGGTGCTCGTGGCGTCGCTGGTCGTCATGCCCGTGCTCGCGGCGGCCAAGACACGTGTCGGCCGGGCGCTCGGCAACGACCCGCTGATCCTCGCCGACGCTGCGGAGACGCGGATCTGCGTGCTGCTGTCGGTCTCGACGCTCGCCGGGCTGGTGGCGTTCGAGCTCACGGGTGCGGCATGGCTCGACCCGGTCGCCGGCTTCGTCATCGCGGCCTTCGCCCTCCACGAGGGTCGCGAGGCCTGGGAGGGTGAGCTCGTCGAGGACGACGCGCACCCCGGGCACTGACATGGGGCACGACCACGGCGGCACCGAGTCCCACGCCACCCACCGCGGACGGCTCGCCGTCGCCTTCGGCATCACGGCGGCGATCGTCGTCACGCAGGTCGTCGGCGCGGTCGTCACGGGCAGCCTCGCGCTGCTGGTCGACACCGCGCACCTGCTCACCGACGCCGGCGGCCTGGGCCTCGCCCTCGTCGCCGCGCACCTGGCGCTCCGGCCGCCCTCGCCCCGGCGCACGTGGGGCTTCCTGCGTGCGGAGGTGCTCGCCGCGCTCGCCCAGGCCGCGGTGCTGCTCGCCGTCGGGATCTTCGTCGTCGTCGAGGCCGTGCGCCGGCTGGCCGACCCGCCCGAGATCCCGTCGACGGAGCTCGTCGTCTTCGGCGCGATCGGGCTCGCCGGCAACGTGGCCGCGCTGCTCGTGCTCGCGGGTGCCAGGTCGGCGAGCCTCAACCTGCGTGCGGCGTTCCTCGAGGTGCTGGGCGACGCGCTGGGCTCGCTCGCGGTGATCGTCGCGGCGGTCGTCATCGCGACGACGGGGTGGCAGCGCGCGGACACGGTGGCGGCGCTGGCGATCGGCGCGCTCATCCTGCCCCGGGCGGTCCGGCTGCTGCGCGAGACGTCGAGCGTGCTGCTCGAGTCGACACCGCCCGGGCTCGACCTGGAGGAGGTGCGCCAGCACCTGCTGCGCGTCGAGCACGTGCGGTCGGTGCACGACGTCCACGCCTCGCTCATCGCGACGGGCCTGCCGACCCTGAGCGCCCACGTCGTCGTCGACTCCGCATGCTTCACGGACGGGCACGCCGGACGCATCCTCGACGAGCTCCAGGAGTGCGTGGCGACGCACTTCGCCGTGGCGGTCGAGCACTCGACGTTCCAGGTCGAGCCGGACACCCACCCCGACCACGAGCACCCGACCCACCACTAGGCCGGCCGAGGACCCGCCGTCAGGACGCTCTCTCGCGAACGTCCGCGCCCCTCCAGGCGTCGAGGTTCTCCCGGACGAACGCGCGCACCGTGCGCGCCGGGCTGCCGGTGATCGCCTGGACGGTCGACGTGACGGGCGCGAAGCCGCCCCGCCGGACGCGGTCGTACAGGTCCCGCAGGATGCCCGTGGCCCACGGGTCGGCACCGGCTATCGCCTCCGCCACGGGCGGCTCGACCACGCGGACCGGCCGCCCGAGGCCCGCGGAGAGCGTGCCCGCGACGTCGGCCGCGGTGAGCGCCTCCGGGCCCGTGATCGTGCGGGCGAGGCCGGCGTGCGCGTGGGGGTGCAGCAGGGCGTCGACCGCGACCGCCGCGATGTCGCGGGCGTCGACCCACGCGACCCGACCGCCGCCGAACGGGAGGCTGAGGAGCCCGTCGTCGCGGACCGCGTCCCGGTAGTACCGGGGGTCGGTGAACATCTGGTCGAACCACGACGGCCGGAGCAGCGTCCACGAGGCCGCCCGGCCGGTCACGGCCGACTCGACGCGCCGGGCCCAGTGGTCGTCCCCGAGCTCGCCCGCACCCTGCTCCGAGAGGAGGACGACGTGGGCCTCCGGCACCAGCTCGACGAGCCCGGCGACCAGCTCCGGCGCCTCCGGGACGTCGGGCCGCATCAGGTACACCCGGTCGACGTCCCGCGTCGCCTCGCGCCACGTCGCCCGGTCGTGCCAGTCGAACGCGGTCGGCCGGACCGGGGCGGCGACGGCGTCGAGCGCCGCCGGACGCGACGTCCCGGCCAGGATCGCGACGCCGGGCCGGTCCTGCAGCAGCCGGACGACCGGCCTGCCGGTCTTGCCGCGCGCGCCGGTCACGAGGATGCGCGTGCTCTCCTGCTCGTGGGACGTCATCAGGGTGTCCTTCCTCCACAATGCTTGATGGTCTCAAGCAAGGACCCTGCCACAGGTGCTTGAGCAGATCAAGCATCGGTAGGATGGGGCCGTGGCGATCTCACCCGCACCCCCGACGACCCCGACGGGGACCGAACGCGCCATGTTCGACTTCGTCGACGCGTACGACCGCGCCTTCGGCGTGGCGGCGGACCGAGCGGGGCTGACCGTGGCCCAGGCCTGCGTGCTGGGCCGGCTCGACGAGCGACGGACGATGGGCGACCTCGCCGCCGAGCTCGAGTGCGACGCGTCCAACGTCACGCAGATCGTCGCCCGGCTCGAGGCTCGCGGCCTCGTGCGGCGCGAGCAGGACCCGGCCGACCGGCGAGCACGGCGCATCGTCCGTACCGCCGCGGGCGCCGAGTGCTACGCCGGCTTCGAGGAGTCGTTCACCTTCGCACGCCAGGCCGCCGGGAGGCTCACCCGGGAGGAGCAGGACGAGCTGACGCGGCTGCTGCGGAAGGCGACGGGCTAGGCGCTCGCGCGGACCACGAGCTCCGGCGGGAAGACGACGTCGCGCGGCTCGCGGCCGGGCTCGGCGATCTCGTCCAGCAGCAGGCGCGCCGCCGCGGTGCCGATCTCGGCGATCGGCTGGCGCACCGTCGTCAGGGGGACGGCGGCCATGGCCGCGAACGGGATGTCGTCGTACCCGACCACCGCGACGTCGTCAGGCACCCGGAGGCCGGTGGCGGCGAGCGCGTCGACGACGCCGATCGCCTGCAGGTCGTTGCCGGCGAACACGGCGTCGGGCCGGCGGTCCGCGGGCAGGTCCGCGACCCAGCGCCCGACCTCCTGGCCCACCTCGAGGTCCATGTCGCGGGAGCGGACGACCTCCAGCACGACGCCCGGCACCTCGGCGATCACGTCGTGGCACCCGTCGATGCGGCTCTGGACCTGCCGGACCCCCTCTGGACCGGCCGCGAACAGCAGGTGCCGGCGACCGCCGTCGAGCAGGTGCCGCGCGGCGAGCCGGCCACCCTCACGGTGGTCGATCGAGACCGAGGAGAGCCTGCCCTGGGGGTCGTCGTGGTCGACCAGCACGACGGGCGTGCCGCGCTCGCGCCGCTGGCGGAGCGGCCCGAGCTCGTCGTCGGTCGGGGAGACGACGACGCCGTCGAACCGCAGCTGCTCGAAGAGCGTCAGGAACTGCTCCTGCTGGCGCGGCGACTCGTGCGAGCTGCCGGTCACGACCGCGAGCCCCGCGTCGGCCGCGACCTTCTCGACGGCGGTCGCGATGCCCGCGAAGTAGGGGTTGGAGGCGTTGACGACGGACAGTCCCACGATGCCGCTGCGCTGCCGTCGGAGCTGGCGCGCGGGCATGCTCGGGACGAACCCGAGCTCGGCGATCGACGCCTCGACGCGGCGCTTCATCCGCGCGGAGAGACGGTCGGGCCAGTTGAGGTAGTTGGAGACCGAGGCGGCCGACACCCCGGCGTGGCGCGCGACGTCGTGGATCGTCACCGTCGACTCACGCACCGCTCATCACCCGCCCCCGCCTCACGCCGGAAGGTATCACCTCTGCCGCCGCGGGCAGCCGTGCCCGGCCGGATGCCCGACGCTGCCCGACGACGCCGGTGGAGGCGGCCGGTCTCCGCGCCGGGCGGCCCCTGGCGCGGCTCGGTGCCGCACCAGGGGCCGCGCGCGACTAGAAGTCGAAGTCGTCGATGTTCTCGGCGTCGAAGACGAACGGGTCTCCGAGGAGCACGGAGGCGTCGTCGCCCACCTCGAACGAGCCGAGCCTGCCGGCCTCGAACGTGTCGCCGGCCTCGCCGGAGATCTCGCCGGTCGCGAGCGCGTTCGCGGCGTAGGCCGCGAGGTAGCCGAGGTCTGCCGGGTTCCACAACGCGAACGCCTCGACGGTCCCGTCCTTGACGTACTCGCGCATCTGGTTCGGGGTGCCGAGGCCGGTCAGCGCGACCTGGCCCTGGTACTCCGACGTCGACAGGTACCGCGCGGCGGCGGCGATGCCCACGGTCGTGGGCGAGACGATGCCCTTGAGGTCGGGATACGTCTGCAGGAGCGCCGCGGTCTGGTCGAAGGAGCGCTGGTCGTCGTCGTCGCCGTAGGCGATCTCGACGAGCTCGACGTTCGGGTGGTTGGTCTCGAGCTCGGCCTGCATGAGCTCGATCCACGCGTTCTGGTTCGTCGCGTTGGCCGACGCGGACAGGATGGCGATCTGCCCCTCGTCACCGATCTGCTCGGTGATGAGGTCCACCTGCACCTTGGCGATGCCCTCGGCCGTCGCCTGGTTGATGAACAGGTCGCGGCAGTCGGGGTTGGTGTCCGAGTCGAACGTGACGACCTTGACCCCGACGCCCCGGGCCTCGTTCAGGGCGTCGCAGATGGCCTCCGGGTCGTTCGCCGACACGACCAGCGCGTCGACGCCCTGCTGGGCGGCCGTCTCGATGAAGCTGACCTGGGAGGTCGGGCTCGCCTCGGTCGGCCCGACCTCCGAGAACGTGCCGCCGAGCTCCTCGACGGCTTCCTGGCCGCCGGCGTTGGACGTGTCGAAGTACGGGTTTCCCAGATTCTTGGGCAGGAAGGTGATCGCGGCCGCCTCGCCGCCGCCCTCGCCGCCACCGCCACCGCCGCCGCCGGCTTCCTCGCCGTCGCCGCCGCAGGCGGTGAGCAGGAGGGCGGCGCTCGCGGCCACCGCGGTCAACGCCGCACCGCGGCGACGGGTGATCCTTCGGGTGGAGAACATCGTCGTTTCCTTTCGTGGGGTGAGTCCGGAGGTCCAGATGTCGTGGGTCAGGACCCGGCCGAGGCGGCGGCGGCCCTCCCCCTGCGCTGGCCGACCGCCGCGACGCGCTTCCTGTGGAGCCAGGTGAGGAGGCTCGCGGAGACGACCGAGCCGATGAGGAGCACGCCCGTGAGGACGTTGATGATGTCGCTCGTGACCCCGGCCAGGCGCAGGGCGCTGCCCAGGGTGCCGATGAGCAGCACGCCCGCGATCACGCCGTGGAGCGCTCCTCTCCCACCGAAGATCGACACGCCGCCGAGCAGGACGGCCGCGATGATCTGCAGCTCCATGCCGGTCGCGTTGTCCCCGCGCGCGTTGTTGTAGAGCAGCGTGAAGTAGACGCCGGCGAAGCCGGCGACCGTGCCGCTCATGACGAAGAGCCAGAACTTGGTCATGCCGACGTTGATCCCGGAGAACGCCGCGGCCTCCTTGTTCAGGCCGATGGCGTACAGCGACCTGCCGAACGGCGTGAAGTGCAGGAGGACGGCGAAGACGACCGCGAGCAGCGCGAAGACGATCATGACCACCGGGACCGGGGTGCCCGGGATGTTGGTGCGTGCCAGCGCGGTCCAGGTCTCCGGGAAGTCGGTGATCGCCGTCGTCCCGAGCAGGCCGACGGCGATCCCGCGGAAGAGGGCGAGCGTGCCGATCGTGACCGCGAGCGAGGGCAGGCCGACGAACGTCACGAGCGCCCCGTTGATCATGCCGGCCACGGTCCCGACGGCCACCGCGAGCGCCATCGCCGCGGGGAAGGGCCATCCGGCCTGCACGCACAGCCCGGTGACGACGCTGGCGAGCCCGACGACGCTCGCGACCGACAGGTCGATCTCCTCGGTCACGATGATGAGCGTCATCGGCAGCGCGATGAGCAGGATCGGTGCGATCTCGCGCAGGAGGAACGTCACCGTCAGCGGGCTGTCGAAGTTGGGGACCGCCGTCACGGAGACCGCGACGACGGCGACGAGCAGCGCGATGATGGCGGTCTCGCGCGTCACGAGGACACGACGCCACAGCGGGCGCCCGTGCGTCACGTAGGTGCGCGCGACCCGCTCTGTGCGCGCGGTGGCGGTGGTCATGGCGTCCTCTCCCTCTCCGCGACGAGGCGTCTGTGCTGGCGCAGGGCGAGGACCCGGTCCAGCACGATCGCACCGATGATGAGCACGCCCACGACCGCGCGCTGCCAGAAGTCGTCCACGCCGATGATCGGGAGCGCACGGTTGATGGTCAGCAGGAGGTAGGCCCCGAGCGCCGCTCCCCACACGGTGCCGACGCCTCCCGAGATCGCGACGCCGCCGATGACCGCGGCTCCGATCGCCTGCAGCTCCCACCCGAACCCGGCGTTGGAGCTGACCGTGCCGTAGCGCGCCGCGAAGAGCACGCCGGCGAGCCCCGCCAGGGCCCCGCTGGCGACGAAGGCGGCGAGCACCCGCCGGGTGACCCGCAGGCCGTACAGCTGTGCGGCGGCCGGGTCAGAGCCGATCGCGTACAGCTCGCGCCCGCTGCGCAGGTTGCGCAGGTACCAGGCGGCGACGACGAGCACCACCACCGCGAGGATCGTCAGGACCGGTATCCCCAGGAGCCTGCCGGTCCCCAGCGCCCGGAAGGCGGCCGGCATGTCCGAGGCGTTGATCCGGTCGGAGCCTGCCCATGCGACGTTGACGCCGCGGTAGACGTACATCGTGCCCAGCGTGATCACCAGCGCCGGGACCCGCGCGAACGCTACGAGAGCACCGTTGACCAGCCCGAGCAGCGCTCCGAGGGCGACGCCCCCGAGCACCACCGCGACGATCGGCAGCCCCGGCACGTCGATGAACAGGCGGCCCGTGAAGTACGCGGTGAGCCCGACGACGGAGCCCACCGACAGGTCGACGTTGCGGGTGATGATGACGACCGCCTGACCCACGGCGACCACCATGAGGATCGAGGGCGTGAGCAGCAGGTCGCGGAAGCCGTCGTTCGAGAACACGAAGTTCGGGTTGAGCGCGGTCGCCGCGACGACGACGAGCACGAGGGTGATCGCGATGCCCGTCTCGCGGGCCTTGAGCAGGCTCGCGATCCCGGGCACGAACGTGCGCGCAGGTGCGGTGGCCGTGGTCATCGCGAGACCTCCTCGTCGGCGGTGGCGGCGTACATGACCGCCTCGGGCGTGGCGTCGGCGCGGTCGAACTCGCCGGTGAGGCGGCCCTCGCGCATGACGAGCACGCGGTCGGCCATGCCGAGCACCTCCGGGAGCTCGGACGAGATCATGAGGACCGCGAGCCCCTCCTGCGCCAGCTGCGACAGCAGCCGGTGCACCTCGGCCTTGGTGCCGACGTCGATGCCTCGCGTCGGCTCGTCGACGACGAGCACCTTGGGCCGGGACGACAACCACTTGCCGAGCACGACCTTCTGCTGGTTGCCACCGCTGAGCGTGCCGGTCTCCGCGTCGAGCGCCGCCGTCTTGACCTCGAGCCGGCTCGCCCACGTGCGTGCCGCCTCGTTCTCGAGCCCACCCCAGATGAGGCCGTACCGGGCGAGGCGCTCGCGGATCGCGAGCGTGACGTTGCGGGCGACGGACTGGTCGAGCACGAGCCCCTGCCTGCGCCGGTCCTCGGGCACGAGGGCCAGGCCCCGCGCCATCGAGGCACGCGGGCTGCCCGGTGGCAGAGGCTCGCCGGCGACGCGCACGGAGCCCGACTCGTACGGGTCCACCCCGAAGATCGCGCGGGCGACCTCGCTGCGGCCGGCGCCCACGAGGCCGGCCAGGCCCACGATCTCCCCCGCGCGCACGCTGAACGACACGTCGTGGAACACGCCCCGCTGGGTCAGCCCCTCCACCACGAGCACCTCGTCCCCGATCTCGGCGGGGAGCTTGGGGAACAGCTCGGTGACGTCGCGACCCACCATCATGCGCACGAGCTCGTCGACGGTCGTCTCGGCGACGGGCAGGGTGTCGATGTAGGTGCCGTCGCGCATCACCGTCACCGTGTCGCAGAGGTCGAAGACCTCGTCGAACCGGTGCGAGATGAAGACGAGCGCCCTGCCCTCGTCGCGCAGGCTCCGGGCGACGGCGAAGAGCCGCTCCACCTCGACGCCGCTGAGCGCGGCCGTCGGCTCGTCCATGACGAGAACGCGCGCGTCGAGCGAGATCGCCTTCGCGATCTCGATGATCTGCTGGTCCGCGATGGACAGGCCGTCGGTGGGCCGGTCGGGGTCGAGCCGGACGCCGAGACGGTCGAAGATCGCCACCGCCTCCTCGCGCATCGCCTTCCGGTCGATGCGGCCGAGACGACCGACGGGCTGACGCCCCATGAAGATGTTCTCGGTCACCGACAGGTCCGGGAACAGCGTCGGCTCCTGGTAGATGACCGCTATGCCGGCCGCCTTCGACTCCGCGGTGCTGTGGAAGTCCACCGGCCGCCCGTCGAGGAGGATCTCGCCCCCGTCGCGTCGGTAGAGCCCGGCGACGATCTTCACGAGCGTCGACTTTCCCGCGCCGTTCTCCCCGATGAGCCCGTGGATCGAGCCCTTCTCCAGGCGCAGGCTCCCGGACCGCAGCGCGACGACTGCTCCGAACGACTTGACGACCCGCGACAGCTCGAGCGCGGGCGGCGCCGCCGGCGTGCTGTCCGACTGCACGTGTACCTCCTCGTCGAGGCGAACTAGGCTGTAGTTCGTTGAACGTCATGAAACGTTTCAAGCGCGTTCAGCATCACTGTAGGTACCCGCGACGTGACGGTCAAGGCATCGGGGCCGACCGTTGCAGGATCGAAGGGGAGGGCACCCGGATGGCGAACGTGAGCATCCGAGACGTCGCCCGGCACGCCGGCGTGTCCGTGGGGACGGTCTCGAACGTGCTCAACCGACCGGACGCCGTCTCGCCCGACTCGGTGACGAAGGTGCAGGCGGCGATCGAGGCGCTCGGCTACGTGCGCAACGAGGCCGCGCGCAAGCTGCGCGCGGGCGTCAGCGCCACGGTGGGCTTCGTCGTGCTGGACGGCCAGAACCCGTTCTACTACGACGTCATCCGGGGCGCCGAGGACGAGGCGTCACGGCACGGGATCGCCATCCTGTACGGGGCCACGGACGAGGACGTCAAGCGCGAGCGGGTGTACCTGGACCTGTTCGAGGAGCAGCAGGTGCGCGGCCTGCTCATCGCGCCGTACGGGGACGTGAACCGGCGCCTCGAGCGGCTGCGCGAGCGCGGGATCGGCGCCGTCCTGGTCGACCGGTTCAGCGGGGAGAACAAGTTCAGCTCGGTCTCCGTCGACAACGTCGCCGGCGGGCGCATGGCCGTCGAGCATCTCGTCGCCACGGGCCGGCGGCGCATCGCCTTCGTCGGGGGGCCGTTCGAGATGCGCCAGGCCACGGACCGGCTCGCCGGTGCACGGGTCGCGGCCGAGGGGGCCGAGGTGCCCGTGGACCTCGAGGTGATCGCGACGGCCGCGATGGGCGTCGCGGACGGCGCCGCGGCCGGGGAGCGGATCCTGCGGCGCCGGGCCGCCGAGCGCCCGGACGCCGTGTTCGCGGTCAACGACCTCGTGGCGCTGGGGCTGCTGCAGTCCCTCGTGGGCGACCGCCGCGTGATGGTCCCCGAGGAGATCGCGATCATCGGGTTCGACGACATCAGCTTCGCCGCCGCGGCGGCCGTCCCGCTGTCGTCCATGCGACAGCCGAGCAAGGTCATCGGGATGACCGCGCTGCGCGTGCTCCTCGAGGAGGCGGCCGACCCGGACCTGATACCCCGGCAGACCGTGTTCCAGCCCGAGCTCGTCGTCCGTCGCTCGACCGACCCGCACCGCTGACCGTCCCGTGCCCGCGGCGGCGTGACCGCGGGCACGGGACGACAGGCCGCTACGCGGGGAACTCCACGTCCGCGCAGTCCGGCTCGGCGAGCACCTGGCCCACGAGGAACCCGAAGTCGGCGTCGTCGAGGTACGAGATCGGCGGGACGTCCTTGCCGTTGCGGTCGTGCGCACCGCCGCCGGCGGTCGCGCGCATGTGGATGAGCGGCTCGGCCTCGACGCCGTTGGCCTCCATCCACGCGTCGACCCACTCGTCGGCGTGCGCCGTGCACTCGGCGGGCGCCCCGAACTCCATCCCGACGACGAGGGTGACGAAGTCGGACATCGGCGTCCACGGCGTGCCCGACCGCACCTGCGCGTAGGCCGCCTCCTGCCACTCCGTCTTGTAACAGTGGTGCGCCAGGGCCGCCGGCGCGATCGTCAGGCTCGCGACTCCGACGACCGCGACGGCACCCGTCCGGACGCTCTTCCTCATACGGACCAACCCCTTCGAAGAACCGTTGGTGACGGCGTCGGCGACGCCTGCTGGAAAAGTACGCCGCCAGGCCCCGTTCGGGACCTGGCGGCGGACGGTTCACCCGGGTGATCGTCAGCGCGACGGCCGCAGGTCGAGGCGGCGCAGGAGCTGCGCGTTGAGCGCGACGACCACGGTCGACAGCGACATGAGCAGGGCGCCGACCGACATCGGCAGCACGAACCCGACCGGCGCGAGCACGCCCGCGGCGAGCGGCACGGCGAGCAGGTTGTAGCCCGCGGCCCACCACAGGTTCTGCTTCATCTTGCGGTAGCTCGCGTGCGACAGGTCGACGACGGACAGCACCGCGCGCGGGTCGTCGCCGGCGAGGACGACCCCTGCCGAGCCGATCGCCACGTCGGTCCCGGCGCCGATCGCGATCCCCACGTCCGCCTGGGCGAGCGCGGGTGCGTCGTTGACGCCGTCGCCGACCATCGCGACGCGCCGGCCCTCGCGCTGGAGCCCCGCCACCGTCGACGCCTTGTCCTCGGGCCGCACGCCGGCGAACCAGCGGTCGATGCCCAGCTCGTCCGCGACGGAACGGGCCACGGTCTCGGCGTCACCCGTGATCATGACGACCTCGACGCCGCGCTCGTGCAGCCGGGCGACGGCGTCGCGCGACTCCGGGCGCACCCGGTCGGCGAGCCGCAGCGCGCCGACCACGACGCCGTCGCGCACCACGTGCAGGACGATCGCGCCCTCGCGGCGCCACGCACCGGCGTCGGACACCTCGCCGAGAGCGTGCTCCTCGAGCAGCCGCGGTCCGCCGACGCGGACGTCGTGCCCGCCGACGCGGGCGGTGACGCCCACCGCAGGGGCGGACGTGAAGTCGCTCGCCCGCGGCACGGACAGACCGCGGGAGGCCGCCTCGGCCACGATCGCCCGGGCGAGCGGGTGCTCGCTGTCGGACTCGGCCGCGGCGGCGAGCGCCACCACCTCGTCGGCGTCGAGCTCGCCCGTCGCGGCGACGTCGACCACCGCGGGCTCGCCGCGGGTCAGGGTGCCGGTCTTGTCGAACAGGACGACGTCGACCGTGCGCATGCTCTCGAGCGCCAGGCGGTCCTTGACCAGCACACCCGCCCGTGCCGCGCGCTCCGTGGCGATCGAGACGACGAGCGGGATCGCCAGACCCAGCGCGTGGGGGCAGGCGATGACGAGGACGGTCACGGTGCGCACGACCGCGGCGTCGGGCTCACCGAGGAGCGACCACGCGACGGCGGTGAGCGCGGCCGCGACCAGCGCGAACCAGAAGAGCCAGCCGGCGGCGACGTCCGCGAGCCGCTGGGCCCGCGACGACGACGCCTGCGCGTCGGCGACGAGCTTGCGGATGCCCGCGAGCGCCGTGTCGTCACCCGTGGCCGTGACCTCGACGCGCAGGCCGGAGTCGGTCGCGACGGTACCGGCCGTCACCTGGTCCCCGACGCCGCGCGCGACCGTGCGGGACTCCCCCGTGATCATCGACTCGTCCATCTCGGCCTCGCCGGACACGACGCGGCCGTCGGCAGGGACGCTGCCGCCCGGGCGCACCAGGACGACGTCGCCCACGGCGAGCTCCGAGGGCGAGACGGTCACGAGCACGTCACCCTCCACGCGCTCGGCCGTGTCCGGGAGGAGCTCGGCGAGCGAGTCGAGCGCCGACGTCGTGCGGGCGAGCGAGCGCATCTCGATCCAGTGGCCGAGGAGCATGATCACGACGAGGAGCGCGAGCTCCCACCAGAAGTCGAGCCGGTGGTCGAGCAGGCCCAGGCTCGCACCGGCCGAGGCGACGAACGCGACCGTGATGGCGAGCCCGATCAGGAGCATCATCCCCGGCCTGCGGGCGCGGAGCTCCGCGACCGCCCCGACGAGGAACGGCCGCCCGCCCCAGGCGAAGACGACCGTGCCGAGCACGGGCGAGACCCAGGGGACCCAGGCGGCGCCGGGCAGCTCGTACCCCAGCACCATGGCGAACATGCCCGAGAACGCCACCACGGGTACGGCCAGCGCCAGCATGATCCAGAACAGCCGGCGGAACTGGGCGACGTGGTCGCCGTGGCCGCCGTGCCCCGCGTGCCCCCCGTGCGCCTCGTGGCCTGCACGGTGCTGCCCCTGCTGCTCGTGCCCGTGCTCGGTGTGCGGGTGCTGAGTGTGCGCGTGGTGCTCGTGCCCGTGCTCGGTGTGCGCGTGGTGCTCGCTGTGCGTGTCGTGCCCCGGGTGCATGGCGTGCTCCTCTCGGTCGTCGACCACGTGCTGCATGTGCTGGTCGGTCTTCATCGCCCCTGCCCTCCTCGCTCAGGATATACCCCCTAGGGGTATATGCAACCCGGAACCCCACGGTGGCCCCCGCTATTCCGCGTAGACCCGCGACGGCGGCGCGGCATGTCCGCAGCGATCCTCAGGGAATCCTCAAGTCGGCAGCGCACGACGCGACAGGCCGTCATCATGTCCGGACGGGGGCGACGAAGCGGGGGAAACATGCACGTCCTGGTCACCGGCGGCGCCGGCTACGTCGGCGCCCACACGGTGCTCGGGTTGATCGAGGCCGGGCACGACCCGGTCGTCGTCGACGACTTCTCGCGCGGCACGACCGCCGCGCTCTCACGGGTCGAGGAGCTCACGGGCCGGCACGTGCCCGTGCACGCGTACGACGTCGCGGACATCGACATGCTCGAGCGGCTGTTCGACGCCGAGCGCTTCGACGCCGTCGTGCACCTCGCGGGCGTGCGGACCCCGCACGCGAGCGTGACGCGCCCGCTCGACTGCTACGAGACCAACCTGACGACGACCTTCACGCTCCTGCGCTGCATGGCCTGGTACGGCGTGCCGCGCCTCGTCCTGTCGTCGTCGGCCACCGTGTACGACGCCGGCACCGCCCCGGCCGACGAGGGCTCGCCGCTCGCACCCGTGGACCCGCTCGGCCGCGCGCACCTCATGACCGAGCAGGTCCTTCGCGACGTCGCGGGCGGCGCCGACCCGTCGCTGCGGGTCGGCGTCCTGCGCTGCTCGACGGTCGTCGGGGCGCACCCGTCCGGTCGGCTCGGCGACGACCTCGCCGGGTCGACGCGCGGGCTGCTCCACGAGGTCACCGAGGTCGCCCTGGGGCGACGGGGCCACCTCGACGTGTTCGGCGACGACCACCCGACCCCGGACGGCACCGCCGTGCGCGACTACGTGCACGTGACGGACGCCGCGGCGGCGCACGTGGCCGCGCTCGAGGCCCTCGACGCGGCCGCCCGGCCCCTGTCCACCTGGAACGTCGGGTCCGGCCGGCCGACGAGCGTGCTGCAGCTCGTCGGCAGCTTCGAGGCCGTCACGGGCCGTACGGTCCCCTACCGGGTCGTGCCGCGCCGCCCGAGCGACGCCTCGACGTCCTACCTCGACGTCTCCCGCGCCGCGGCCGAGCTCGGCTGGCGGGCCACCCGGGGCATCGCCCAGATCTGCACCGACCACTGGCGCTGGCAGCGGCGCAACCCGGACGGCTACCCCGTGGCGGCGACGCCGGAGACGCCCTGGCGCGGCGGCGTCGGGCACCGCCTGCGCCTGCTCCAGGGGGCGCAGGGCGGCCCGTTCTGGTGACCGGTCAGGGCTTCGTCTCGCGGTAGAACCGCAGCGCTCCCGGGTGCAGGGCCGCCGGGTCCGTGAAGATCGCGCGCACGCGGTCGAGCTGGGACGCCGTCGGCACCTGCGCGGCGATCCGCGAGCGCGCGTCGAACAGGGTGGCGACGAGCGTCCGCGCGACCGGCTCCGGCATGGTCTCGGGCACCACCAGGAAGTTGGGGACGGCGAGCGTCGGCACGTCGCGCGACAGCCCGTACATGCCGGCGGGGACGACCCCGTGCCGGTACCCGGACCCGTGCCGGGCGCGCACCTCGTCGACGAGCCCGTCGAGCGGGACGAGCCGGACCGGCACGTCGTCGGCCAGGGTCGTGATGCCGGGGGTGCGCAGGCCGCCCGACCAGAAGAACGCGTCGACGTCGCCGGCCCGCATCGCCTGGATCGAGCCCGAGAGGCCGAGGGCCTGGACCCGCAGGTCCCGCTCTGCGACGTCGGCGGCCTCGAGCAGGCGCGACGCGATCAGCGAGGTGCCCGACCCCGGGGCGCCGACCGACACGTCGTGCCCGCGAAGGTCCTCGACCGTCTGGATGTCGGAGTCGGCGGGCACCACCAGGTGGAGGAAGTCGTCGTACACGCGCGCCAGGGCGCGCAGCGGCAGCGGCTCGGAGAACGGACCCGTCCCCGCGACGGCGTCCCCGACGGCGTCGGCCGCGCTGAACGCGACGTGCGCGGTGCCGTCCGCGAGCAGCTGCAGGTTCTCGACCGACCC
>JAPSLQ010000041.1 GCA_031180595.1 Isoptericola sp.
GCGGTGACGAGGTGCGACACCGGGTTCACGTCGACGAACCGCTGCAGCGCGCTCGGCATCGTCGACGGGTCCACGAAGATGTTCGACGCGAACGTGAGCGGCATGAGCACCATCATCGACACGCCCATCACCGCGTTCGGCGTGCGCAGCAGCAGGCCGAGGATCGTGAAGATCCAGCTCAGCGAGAACGCGAACACGAGCAGGAGCAGCACGCCGAGCAGCACGCCCACGACCCCGCCCTCGGGCCGGAACCCGATGATGAGGCCGAGCCCGATGCACATGATCGACGCGATCGAGTAGCGCACGGTGTCGCCCATCAGGGCGCCGACGATCGGCGCGGGCCGCCAGATCGGCAGCGAGCGGAACCGGTCGAACACGCCCTTGGTGATGTCGGTGTTGAGCGTGTAGCCGGTGTACACGGTCACGATGATGATCGTCTGCACCAGGATCCCGGGGAGCAGGAACTGGATGTAGGCCGTCGTCGAGCCGGCCAGCGCCCCGCCGAACAGGTACGTGAACATCAGCGTGAAGATGACGGGCGAGACCAGCACGTCGAACAGCTGCTCGGGCACGTGCTTGATCTTGAGCAGCGCCCGCCACCCGAAGGTCAGCGTGGTGGACAGCGCCGACGGGCGCGGCGGTCGCTCGGCGAGGGCGACGGCCTGGCGCAGCGTCGTCGTGGTCACCTCGGAGTCGGCGTAGGCGGTCATCGGGACACCTCCTCGGCACCGACGGGCTGCGGGCGTGCGTCCTCGCCGCCGTCGTCGGAGTCCTCGTCGGGCAGCGGCCTGCCCGTGATGGTCAGGAACACCTCGTCGAGGCTCGGCTGGCCGAGCGTGAACTCCGGCACCGCGATCCCCGCCTCGTCGAGCGCGGGCAGGATCTGCGCGACCGCGTGCGCGCCGTCGTCGGGCACCCGCGCGCTCAGCGCGTAGGGGTCGGTCGGCAGCGTCGGCTCCGTCCCGAGCAGCCGCTCGACGACGGCGGCCGCCTCGGCCCGCTGCGTCGCGTCGGCGAGCCGCATGCTCACCGCTCCCTGGCCGACGGACCGCTTGAGCTCGGTCGAGGTGCCCTCGGCGATCACCCTGCCGTGGTCGATGACGGCGATCCGGTCGGCGAGCTGGTCCGCCTCCTCGAGGTACTGCGTGGTGAGCAGCACGGTGGCGCCGTCCTCGACAAGGACGCGCACGATGTCCCACACCTGGTTGCGGCTGCGCGGGTCGAGCCCCGTGGTCGGCTCGTCGAGGAAGAGCACGCGGGGTGCCAGGACGAGCGACGCGGCGAGGTCGATGCGCCGTCGCATGCCGCCCGAGTACGTCTTGACCTGCCGGCCGCCCGCGTCGGAGAGGCTGAAGGCGTCGAGCAGGCCGGACACGCGCCGCCGCGCCGCCGCGCCGGTGAACCCGTAGAGCCGCGCGAGCATGAGCAGGTTCTCGGTCCCGGTCAGGTCCTCGTCGACCGAGGCGTACTGGCCGGTCAGGCCGACGGCGGAGCGTACGGCGTCGGCCTCGCGCACGACGTCGTGCCCCAGCACGCGCGCCGTGCCGGCGTCGGGCTGCAGCAGCGTCGCGAGCATGCGGACGACCGTCGTCTTGCCGGCGCCGTTGGGCCCGAGCAGGCCGAAGACGGAGCCGGTCGGGATGGCGAGGTCGATGCCGTCGACGGCCTTGGTGACCTTCTTGCCGGAGGTGAAGTGCTTGACCAGGCCGGTGGCCTCGACGGCGAGCGCCGGGCCGGACGTTCCTGGAGCGGTGTGGTTCGTGGAGCGGACGGGAGTGGCGTCGGACATAGGAGATCCCCTCGTGTGGCTCGGATCACGCTAGAACGTACGACGGGCCACCGACAGGGAATTCATCGGTCGGCGTACGGATCGCGCAGGACGCCGCGCACGACGTCGAGGACGACGTCGTCGGCGAAGCCGGCCTCGCGTGCGCGCGCGACGAGCTGCCGAGCGTCGTCGACGAGCGCCCCGCGCCCCGGTGAGCGGCCCGCGTCCGGCTCGGCACCGCCGTCGGCCACGACCGTGCCGGCCCGGCGCCGGGAGGTGACCACGCCGGAGGCCTCGAGCTCGCGGTACGCCCGCTGCACGGTCCCGACGGCGATGCCGAGGTCCCGCGCCAGGTCGCGGGACGCGGGCAGCCGGTCCCCGGGCGCGAGCGCGCCGACCGCGACGAGTCCCGCCACCTGGCTGCGGATCTGCTCGTAGACGGGCGTGGGGGAGGTGAGGTCGACGGTGATGTCGCTCATGCCACCGGCTCCGGGCGGCGGTGCCCGACGGCGGTCACCACGCCGGCGACCGACGCGACGCCGACGGCGGTCCCCACCACGGCGAGCACCGCTCCGACGACGACGAGCGCCGGCGTCCGGAACGTCTCGCCGAACGCCGACACGGGGCCGCCCGCGTTGGCGACCGCGGCCCCCGTGAGGAGCAGGACGAGCGCCGTCGCCACGCCGACGCAGAGCTGGACGCCGGCCACGACGCGCGCGGCGGACGTGCGCCGCACGGCGTCGTCGTGCACGCGCGGGACGGCCGACAGGGGAGCGCGCCGCGCCACGACGCGCAGCGCGGCGGCGGTCGCCAGGACGGCGAGGACGAGCCCGACCAGCAGCGGCACGCCGTAGGCCCAGCCGGGGTAGGGGCCGCTGGCGCCGGTGAGCACGCCGCCGTCGGACGTCACGCGCACGGGGTGCGGCACGGACGTGCCGTCCGGCGCTGCGGTGAGCCCGGTCACAACGAGCGTCGCGGCAAGGAGCCCCGCGCACACGAGGAGCCAGCGCAGGCGCCGGCCGCCGAGGTCGGCGACCGTGCGCCGGGCGAGCGGCGCGGAGCGCACGGCACCACGCGGCCGCGGCCAGGTGAGCTCGCCGACGGCGCGCACGGCGCAGTACGCGAGCGCGACCGCGAACGGCCCGCCGGCCCGAACCGCCCCGGGCGCGTCGTCGCTCGGGAACCACGGGGCCGTCCACGAGACCGGCAGGCTGAGCACCGCGACGGCGGTGGCGGCGGCCGCGACGGTGCTCGCCGTGGCGATGAGCGTCTCGTGCCGGCGCGCGGCGCGGGCGGCCGCGTCGTCGTCGACGTCTCGGTGGCCGGCGCGCCACAGCACCGCCCAGGCCACGACGACGGGGACGAGGACGAGCACCGTCCCGACGACCACGGAGAACCCGGCCACGACGTACCTCCAATGAGTCAATGAGTTGCCTCATTGAATCAGCAAGCCGGTCTCGTGACAAGCTCGCCGCCACTAGGGTGACGCGCATGTCCTCGACCACCGCCGATCACGTCAACCCCGGCTACCTGTACGACTGGGTGGCGACCCAGGCGGGCTTCGCCCGGGTCCCCGGCGTCCAGGTCGCCGTCCTCGTCGACGGCGAGGTGGTGCTCGACGCCGCGTGGGGTGTCGCGGACGCGAGCTCCGGCGAGCCGCTGCGCACCGACCACGTGTTCCGGGTCGCCTCGCACTCCAAGATGTTCACCGCGGTCGCGGTCGCCCGCCTGGCCGAGCGCGGGCTGCTGCGCCTCGACGACACGTTCGACGCGTACGTGCCCGAGCTCGAGGGCTCGCGGGTCGGGCGGGTGACGTTCCGGGAGGCCCTCGGGCACACCGCCGGCGTCCTGCGCGACGGTCACGACGCCGACTTCTGGCAGCTCGGTGCTCCGTTCCCCGACCGTGCGTCGCTGCTCACCTCGCTCCTCGACGGCGAGGTCTTCGGCCGCGGGGAGCACTTCAAGTACTCCAACCTCGCGTACGGCCTCCTCGGGCTGGCCGTCGGTGCCGTGACCGGGGTCCCGTACGCGGAGCACGTGCGGGCCGACCTGCTCGAGCCGCTCGGTCTGACCGACACGCGTCCCGAGCTCGACGGCGCGATCGCCGACCGCTGCGTCACCGGGCACAGCGCCCGCAGCCCGTACGACGACCGGCGCCTTCCCGTCGCCGCGGCGACGACGGGCGCCCTCGCGGCAGCGACGGGCTTCTGCTCCACGGCGCGCGACATGGTGCGCTGGGCGGACGCGTTGTCGGCGGGCTCGCGCCTGCTGCGGCCCGAGACGCGCCGCCTGCTGCACCGCGACGAGTCGGTCGTCGAGCGACCGCACGCGCGGGTACGGCGCTACGGGCTCGGCTTCGAGGCGCGCGAGATCGAGGGGCGCCGCGTCGTCGGGCACTCGGGCGGGTTCCCCGGGCAGATCACCAGGACATGGTTCGACCCGGTCGGCCGCGTCGCCGTCTCGGTGCTGACCAACGCCGTCGACGGCCCCGCCGACGTGATCGCGACCGGGGTGTTCGCCCTGGTCGCGACGGCCCTGGACGGCGCGGGCCCGGGGAACATCGCGGGCGCACCTGCGGACGAGCCGCCCGACGCCGACCTCGGCCGGTGGACCGGGCGCTTCGCCAACCTCTGGGGCCTGCGGGACGTCGTCCGGCTGGGCGGGCGCCTCTGGCTGATCGACCCGCGCGAGGCGGACCCGTTCTCCGGTGCCGAGCCGCTCGCCGTCGACGGCGACGTGCTGCGGCCCGAGCCGCACGCGGGCTTCGGCCCGGTCGGCGAGCCCGTGCACGTCCTCCGGGACGACGACGGCACCCCGGCCGCGATCGTCGTCGGCGGCATGACGTCGTGGCGCGTCGAGGACTACGAGCGCCAGCGCCAGGCCCACCTCGCCTCGTAGGTTGTGAGCGGACTTCTGGCCCACTCCCGGGTCCGGAAGTGGGCCAGAAGTCCGCTCACAGCGCTAGAGGTCGAGCGCGGCGGCCTCCGCGGCGGCGAGCAGGATGCACGTCGCGACGCCGTCCATCGCCACGCGGACCTCGTCGAGAGGCGGCATCGACGGCGCGAGCCGGATGTTGCGGTCGAGCGGGTCCTTGCCGTAGGGGAAGGTCGCGCCTGCGGGCGTCAGCGCGATGCCGGCGGCCTTGGCCAGCTCGACGACGCGCGACGCCGTGCCCGGGACGACGTCCACGGAGACGAAGTACCCGCCCTCGGGCTCGTTCCACGTCGCGACGGACGCGTCGCCGAGGCGCTGCGTCAGGATCTCGACGACGGCGCGGAACTTGGGGGCGAGGATCTCGCGGTGCCGGCGCATGTGCTCGCGCACGCCGTCGGCGTCGCGGAAGAACAGGGCGTGCCGGAGGTGGTTGACCTTGTCGGGGCCGATCGACCGGATCGCGAGGTGCTCCCGGAACCACGCCACGTTCGCGGGCGAGGACGCGACGAACGCGACGCCCGAGCCCGCGAGGGACACCTTCGACGTCGACGCGTACATGAGCACGCGGTCGGGGTGGCCGGCCTCGGCGGCGAGGTCGATGGCGTTCGCCGACTTCGTCTCGTGCTCGGTGAGGTGGTGCACCGCGTACGCGTTGTCCCAGAAGATGCGGAAGTCCGGCGCCGCGGTCCTCATCGAGACCAGGCGCCGCGCGACCGCCTCGGACACCACGGAGCCGTCCGGGTTGGCGTACGTCGGCACGACCCACATGCCCTTGATCGTCGGGTCGTCCGCGACGAGCGCGGCCACGGCCTCGGCGTCGGGCCCGTCGGGTGTCATCGGCACGGTGACCATGCGGATGCCCAGCTCCTCGCAGATCGCGAAGTGCCGGTCGTAGCCGGGCACGGGGCAGACGAACGTGACCTGCTCCTCGCGCGACCACGGCCGCTCGCCGCCCGGCACGCCGAACAGCAGCGCCTGCACGATCGTGTCGTACATGAGCGTGAGCGAGGCGTTGCCCTGCGCGAGCAGCTGCTCGACCGGCACGCCGAGCAGCTCGGCGAAGATGCGGCGCAGCTGCGGCAGGCCGTCGAGGCCGCCGTAGTTGCGCACGTCCGTGCCCGAGTCGTCCGTGTGCACGCCCTCGCCCGGCAGGGCGAGCAGCGGCTCGGCCAGGTCGAGCTGCTCGGCGGACGGCTTGCCGCGGGTCAGGTCGAGCCTCAGCCCGCGGGCCTGCAGCTCGGCGTACTGCTGCTGCAGCTCGGGCAGGCGCGCGGCGAGCGCGGTGTCGACGGCGGTGGGCTGAGGCGACGGCTCGGTGCTCACACCGCGGACTCTACCGGGAGCGCCGGGCGAGCCGCCGGTGCAGCCGCCCCAGCGAGACGTGCATGATCGCGCGCAGGAACGGGGCCGTCGCCCCGGCGGCGAGCCGGCGCGGCCACGGCCCCGCGAGGTACGCCTCCTCCCACCAGACGACGCGGCACCGCGAGGCGTCCACGGGCACGACGTCGAAGCCCGCGTCCCCGAGGAGCACCGGTCCCCGCTTGCGCACCCTGGTACGCCCGACCCGGCCCGTGGCCGTCGACGGCGACGTGAGCTCCTCCACGACCATCCGGTCGACGAGCCCGCGCCTGCCGCGGCGCACGCCCGGACCGGTCACCATGGTGAACGCGTCACCGACGGCCGGCCCGGACGCGGCTCCGCCGTCGAGCCGCGTCATCGGGATCCATCGCGGGTGCGTGCGCGGGTCCGCGACCCACGCGTAGGCGACCGACGCCTCGACGGGCACGAGCCGGGCGACCTCGACCCGCAGCACCGGCGCACCGGCGTCGTCCACGCTCACCTCGGCGGTCACGGCCGTGCGGGCGTCACTGCTCGACGACGCGCGGGAAGTGGTCGGGCGGGGGACCGAACGCCTTGCGCGACTGCGCGACGACACCGTGACCGAGCGCGCGCCCGCCGGCCACGCCGACGACCGCGCCGACCCCGAACGGCAGGAGCCGGCCGAGCGCGAGCGTGCCCTGCTTGGCCACCTGCCGCCGCAGGAACCGGTGCGCGAGCGCCTTGTTGACCCGCTTGAGGGAGCCCTGCGGCATCGAGGTGAGCAGCACCTTGCCCCAGGCGACGCCCGAGCCGCCGATCGCGTTCTCGACGTCCTTGGCGCCCTTGTCGCCGAGCACGGTCGCGAGCAGCAGCGCCCGGCGCCGCGGGACGTCGTCGACGGCGATGCCGTGCACGTCCGCGACCGCGAGCGAGAACGCCGCCGACGTCGCGAAGAACGTCGCGATGTCGCCGGTCGTCAGTGCCGTGGCCGCCGTCGTGCCGACCGCCGGGGTCGCGGCGACCGCGCCGACCGCGCCGCCCGCCGTCGCGACGACGGTGAGGTACTCCTTCTCGAGCATGTGGATGATCTGCGCAGGGCTCGCCTCGGGGTTGCGCCGGCGCAGCTTGTCGACGTGCCGGTGGATCGCGGTCGACGGGATCGTCACGGCCTTGTCGAGCAGCGCGTCGAGGATGGGCGTGGGCCGGTAGCGGGCCCAGCCCTCGGTCTCGCTCGACGCGTCCGGCGGCACGACGACGTCGCTCGCCGGCGTGACCGGCTCGCGTTCGCTCATGAGGTGCTCCCAGGGTCCGGGTCGGGGTCGGCGGGCTGCTCCACCGGGGTGCCGTCGGCGCCGTGGGCGCCGTCCGCGTCCCGCGGCGGGCCGAACTGCGCGGGCGGCACCAGCGCGCCCGCCTTGAGCGTGCGGCCCACCGTGCAGACACGGTCGATCGAGCGCTGCGCGAGCAGCAGCGTCTTGTCGCGCGTGGCGTCGTCGAGCGAGGACAGGTCGATCTCGAACCGCTCGGTGAGGACGGGGTAGCGGTCCTCGGCCATGTCCTTCGGGTCCTCGACGCGGATCGTGACCTCGTAGTCGTCGCCCAGCACGCGCGAGAGCTTGGTGTCGCTGCTCATGCCGGCGCACGCGGCGAGCGCGATCTTGAGCAGCTCGCCGGGCGTGAACACGGCTCCGGCGCTCGCGGGGCCGATCTCGACGGTGGCGCCGCGGGCCGTGAAGCCGCGGTAGGTGCGTGTGCCGGTGCGCTCGACCCACAGCGGGTCGGTGGGCGACGGGGTCACGCCGGGCTCCTCGGCAGCGGCGGGCGTCGCCTGGCCCTGGGCGCGCGGCGGAGTGGTGGTCTCGGCTCCCTGCCGGGTCGTCGAGGTGGTCTGGTCCGTCATGGGGTGATCCTCCCAGAGGTCGCGGTCACTCACCCGAACGCTCCGGCATGCGTCGGCAGTCCCAGGAGTTAGCACTCTCGCCTTCCGATTGCCAATCCGGCGACCTCGGTGCTAAGAGAGACCACCGAAGGCTCGCCACCGGGGTCCCGGCAGCCGCGCCTGCCGCCGCGGCCCCGACACGCACGTCGGGAGGTTTCATGTCGTCCACGCGTTCGTCCTCTGCTGCCGCCCTCACCGCCCTGGACCGCGGAAGGACCGACGCCCCGCTCCGCATCGGGATGGTCGCGCCGCCGTGGTTCTCGCTGCCACCCGCCGGGTACGGCGGCACGGAGGCCGTGGTGGCCGGGCTGGTGGACAAGCTGGTCGAGCGCGGTCACGAGGTCGTGCTCGTCGGGGCGGGCGTCAACGGCACGCTCGCGCAGGAGTTCCACGCGGTGTACGACGTCCCGCCGACCGAGCGTCTCGGGGAGCCCCTCCCGGAGGCCGTCACCGCCGCCTACGCCCGGCAGGTGCTCGCGGAGGCGGGCGTCGACGTCGTGCACGACCACACGCTCGCCGGACCGCTGCTCGCGACCGGCCGCACCGCACCGACGGTGGTGACCATGCACGGCCCCGTCACGGGGGAGTGCGGGCGCTACCACGAGCTGCTCGGCGGCACGGTGTCGATGGTGGCCATCTCCGACGCGCAGCGCCGCCTCAACCCCCGGATCGCCTGGTGCGACACCGTCCACAACGGGATCGACGTCGCGTCGTTCCCGTTCGAGCCCGACAAGGACGACTACGTGCTGTGGATCGGGCGCTTCAGCCCCGACAAGGCGCCCGACCTCGCCATCCAGGCGGCGCGCCGCACGGGGCGGCCCATCCTGCTCGCGGGCAAGCTCAACGAGCGCGCCGAGCGCGAGTACTTCGACGCCGTCGTCGCGCCGCTGCTCGGCGACGGCGCCGAGTACGTGGGCGAGGCCGACGCGGTCATCAAGCGCGAGCTGTTCGCCTCCGCCGCGTGCCTGGCCTTCCCGATCCAGTGGGAGGAGCCGTTCGGGATGGTCATGGCCGAGGCGATGGCCTGCGGCACGCCGGTCGTGGCGATGCGCCGCGGCAGCGTCCCGGAGGTCGTGGCCGACGGCGTCACCGGGTACGTCGTCGACACGATGGACGACTTCGCCGCGGGCGTCGAGCGCGCGGGCGAGATCGACCCGCACGAGTGCCGGCGGCACGCGCTCGAGCGCTTCGACCTGTCGGTCATGGCCGCGGGGTACGAGCGGGTCTACCGCTCGCTCGTCGACGTCGGTGCGCCCGACGGCGACGGCACGCCGACGCTGCAGGCGCTCGCGGCCTGAGCGCGGTCCGCTGCGGCGCGCCGCGATCGCTGCCACCATCGGGTCCATGAGCGCACCCGACCCGCACCCCGGGCCCGAGCACGGCGAGGCCACCGGCCTGCGCGCGGTCGACTGGCGCGAGGTCGGGATGCGCGTGCTGACCTGGACCGTGATCGCGATCGTGGCGGTGCTCGTCGCCCTCGGTCTCGCCGCGTTCGTGCCGCGGTGGTGGGCGCACCGCGTCGGCACGCTCGTCGACGGCACGTTCTCGCTCGGCGTCTGGTGGGGCGCCGCGATCGGCTTCGTGTTCACCGCGCTGCCGCTCGCGGCGGCGTGGCAGGCGGTGCGGCCCCACCGGTCGGGTCGGGCGCGAGCGCTCCTCGCGACCGTGGCGCTGCTCCTCGCGCTGCCCAACCTGCTGACGCTGTCCGTGGTGCTCGGGGCGAACAACGCCGCTCATGCCGGCCGCCGCATCATGGACGTGGACGCGCCGGCGTTCCGCGGCGCGACGGGGTGGGGCGCGGTCGCGGGCGCCGTCGTGGTCGTCGTCGTGCTGCTGCTCTGGGCCTCCTACCGGCGCCGCGGGCGCGAGCTGCGCGAGCTCAAGCACCGGGACGGGTGACCGCCGCCTCGCCGGGCGTCGTGTCGGCTGGACCCGCCGCCGCGCGAGAGGCGAGACTGACGGCATGACCGCGCCTTCGCCGTCGGGCACCCCGATCCCCACGCCGTACGAGGACCTGCTCCGCGACGTCCTCGAGAACGGGACGCACAAGTCGGACCGGACGGGGACGGGCACGCGCAGCGTGTTCGGCCGGCAGATCCGCTACGACCTGCAGCAGGGCTTCCCGCTGGTCACGACCAAGCGCGTGCACCTCAAGTCCGTCGCGTACGAGCTGCTGTGGTTCCTGCGCGGCGACTCGAACGTGCGCTGGCTGCAGGAGCACGGCGTCTCGATCTGGGACGAGTGGGCGTCGCCCGACGGCGAGCTCGGGCCGGTCTACGGCGTGCAGTGGAGGTCGTGGCCGACACCGGACGGTCAGCACGTCGACCAGATCCAGGGCGTCATCGACCAGATCCGCGTGAACCCGGACTCGCGGCGCCTCGTCGTGAGCGCGTGGAACGTGGCCGAGCTGGGCGACATGGCGTTGCCCCCGTGCCATCTGCTGTTCCAGTTCTACGTGGCCGACGGGAAGCTCAGCTGCCAGCTCTACCAGCGGTCCGCGGACCTGTTCCTGGGCGTGCCCTTCAACATCGCGTCGTACGCGCTGCTGACGCACATGGTGGCCGCGCAGACCGGCCTCGAGGTCGGCGAGTTCGTCTGGACCGGCGGCGACTGCCACGTCTACGACAACCACGTCGAGCAGGTGCAGACGCAGCTCGGGCGCGAGCCGTACCCGTACCCGACGCTGCGCCTCGCGCCGCGCGAGTCGATCTTCGACTACGCGTACGAGGACATCGAGGTCCTCGGCTACCGCCACCACCCCGCCATCAAGGCACCGGTCGCGGTGTGATCGGACTCATCTGGGCGCAGGCGCACGACGCGGCCGGCCGTGCGGTGATCGGGGCGGGCGGCGAGATCCCCTGGCGGGTCCCGGAGGACTTCGCGCACTTCCGCCGCACGACGTCGGGGCACCCGGTCGTGATGGGCCGCCTCACGTGGGAGTCGCTCCCGCCCCGGTTCCGGCCCCTGCCGGACCGGACCAACGTCGTCGTGACGCGGCAGGCGGGCTGGACGGACGAGGGTGCGGTCGTGGCGTCGTCGCTCGAGGAGGCGATCGCCGCGGCCGGCTTCGCGCCGGGCGGGGCCCAGGCGGTCTGGGTCGTCGGCGGGGCGCAGGTGTACGCGCAGGCGCTCGCGCTCGCCGACCGGTGCGTCGTGACGGAGGTCGACGTCGAGGTCGAGGGCGACGCGTTCGCCCCCGACCTCGACCGCGACTGGCAGGTGGTCGACGACGGCGCGTGGGAGACGTCGTCGGGGCCGGAGGCGCTGCGCTTCCGCGTCCGGACCTACACGCGTTCGCCGCGGTAGGAGCGCTCCGCCGCCCGGGCGCGCAGGTTCGCCGCGACGAGGAGCACCGGTGGCACGAGGGCCAGCGTGAAGCCGCTCGCCGGCCCGATGAGCACGACGCACAGCCCCACCCAGCCGAGCAGGCCCCACCCGACGTACCCCGGCAGCCGCTCGCCACGCCGCGCCGAGCGCAGGATCGTCAGGCCGAGCAGCACGACGACGACCGAGAACCCGCCGGGCTGCGCCCAGAACGCCGCCAACGACTCGGCGCTCGCGGTCCCGTCGCGCAGCTCGCCGCCGAGCCAGGCGGGCCAGTACGGGTTCATCGTGAACACCACATGGATGATCGCGATGGCGACGAGGAGGATCCCCGCCACGGTGTCGAGGCGGTCGGTGCGTGTCGAGGTCGTCATGCCACCAGCGTCGCGGGGCGCCGCCCATGGAGGCCTCCCCCCATCGGGGGAGCGCGGTCGCTCATGCGGGTGATCAGAGGGGCGGCTCACCGGGCGGTCGTGGGTTGAAACGCTCCGGAACCTCTGGCAGGATCCCGGTAACGGTTCAGAAACCGGTTTCCCACGTGGGAATGGCTCCACTTCTCGATGACGCGAAAGGCAGCCTCGTGAAACCAACCCGTACCAGGCTCGGCACGGCCCTCGTCGCTCTGACCGTCACGGCGACCGGAGTGCTCACCGTGGCACCCGGCGCCGTCGCCGGACCGGACGCGGCGCCCGGCGACACGTTCAGCACGACCGATGCGGCGCCCGGGTGGGCCTCGCAGAACGGCGGCACCGTCGGCGGCGCCGGGGCCGCCGACGAGTCGATCCACGTGGTCACCGACCGCCGGGAGCTCCTCGCGGCCCTGGACAACGGTGGCGCACGGGACGCGCCCAAGATCATCTACGTCTCCGGCACCATCCATGGCAACGAGACCGACGACGGCACCCTGCTGGGCGAGCAGGACTTCGCACCCGGGTACGACCACGCGAAGTACCTCAGCTGCTTCGGTCCCGAGGGCTGGAGCGATCAGGCCTACGAGTACTGCGGCTCCCAGCGCCGGCTCCGGGTCACGGGCAGCAACGCGATGAAGCGCCAGACCGAGCTGAAGATCCCGAGCAACACCACGCTGGTGGGTCTGGGAGACGACGCCGGGTTCGACCAGGCCACCATCATGCTCCACCTGGCGCACAACGTCGTGATCCGCAACCTCACCATCGAGGCACCCGTCGACTACTTCTCCTCGTGGGACCAGAAGGGGAGCACGTGGGACGCCCGGTTCGACGCGGTGTCCGCGGTGACCTCCTCCAACATCTGGCTGGACCACGTCACCCTCACCGACGGGAACCATCTCGACCGTGACGCACCGACCGGCCCGGACGGCGACCCGATGAACCGGCACGACGGCCTGTTCGACATGAAGGACGGATCGGACTTCATCACGGTCAGCAACTCCTACATCACCAACCATGACAAGGCGATGCTGCTGGGTTCGGGCGACGAGCACGTCGACCAGGACGGGGGCCGCCTCCGCGTCAGCTTCATGGGCAACTTCTTCGACGGCATCCAGCAGCGGTCCCCGCGCGTCCGGTTCGGCCGGGTCCATGTGGTCAACAACTACTTCCTCGGTCGGGTGAACGACCCCGAGCAGCCGATGAGGAGCGCTGCCGCCGTCGAGGGTGGGTACGACTACTTCCTCGGCCTGGGGTACGAGTCCCAGATCTTCTCGGAGCGCAACTCCTTCGACTACACGGGTCCGGGTGCCGACGCCACGGTCGCCGTGAACCTGTGGAACGCGACCCGGTTCGACGACGAGAGCTCGTGGTTCAACCAGCGACCGGTGGACCTGGAGGCGATTGCCGCGGAGCAGTACGAGCAGCGCGTCGCCGAGGTGAGCGCGTCCGGGGAGCCGCTGCCGGACTGGGCGACCGCCGGCTTTACTCCGACGGTCGACTGGACGCCGCCGTACGAGTACGAGCCGCTCGCCACCGCCGACGCGGTCGAGCGGCACGCACGGACCGAGACGGGTGCTGGGCGCCTCGTCGTTCCCGCACCGTAGCCGACGACGCACCGGAACGCCCCTCCCGCCAGATGTCACTCGGAGCGGGAGGGGCGTTTCGCGTGGAGGGGCCTCGGACCGACGTACAGGAGACACGGTGGCGGGAGACGGAGATGCTCGCATCCGCGTCCATCCGTCGGTCCCGGACAACGTCCATCCGTCGGTCCCGGACAAGGTGTGCCTCGCGCGTGTGTGCGGCGGCCCTCGTCGGTCAGCTGCGGACGTCCCTCGACGGCCTCGCCCGGCGGGGCGGCGCCTTGCCCGCTGCGCGGGGAGCGCAAGGCGAGGATCGGTGCGGCGCTGGCACGCGCTGTGACCCGGGCGTCTTGGAGACCGGTTTCTAGATCGCCTCTCGGTCGGCTGCCGTTGTCAAATGATCGGCCCGCAGAACTATTCGAGCGGGGCCGCCGCGCGCACCCGGGCGACGGCGAACTCCACCAGGTCCGCCGCATCGTCGACGCCGAGCCTCCGGTCGACGACGACCGCGACGAGCTCGACACGGTGAGACGCACCGGCCCTGATGGTCCGGGTCGAGTCCCATGCGAGGGCGGGACCTGCGCCGACGTAGTCCGCGACCCGGACGAACCACGGGTCCACCTCGCCCGGCTGGACGAGCAGGAGGGTGGACCAGGCGTCGCCCGTGCGCCGGGCGATCGAGAGCCACGGTGACCGGGAACCGTGCGCGTCCCCGGCCCCGTCGGCGGTCAGCGTCGTCGTCTCGTCGGCGAACGGCAGGCGCCAGAAGAGGCCGCCGTACCCCGCGCCCGGCCGCCCGTTCGTCGCCGGGCTGGCGATGACGACGTCGGTGCCGCCCGCCTGCAGGCAGCCCGACCACCCGAGCGCCCATGCCTCGACCTCCCCGAGCACCAGTCCGGTGAGGCGGCGCTCCTCGAGCAGCTGGTCCGTGCCGTGCTCGTCGGTCCACCGCACCTCGTGCGACAGCGTCGCCCCGCCGTGCTGGACCGCCGCGGCGACGACGTGCTGGCGGCCGTGGTTCGACAGGAGCGTCGGTCCCTGCCCCCGGACGAACGTCCGTCCGCCCCAATAGGTCGTCCCGTTGACGTCGGGCACCGCCATCGAGACGCCGTAGTGGTGACGGTGGTCGGCCGGCGTCACCTGCGTCACCGCGACTCCGCCCAGCGAGTGCACCGGGTGCAGGTGCGGCCGCGGGCTGTGCACGCCAGGCATCGACGCTCCGTCCGCGTACCGGGCGAGCGGCTGCTCGCCGGCGGCGAGCGCCCATCCGTCGCCCACGCGGGTCCAGGTCGCCGGTTCCCCCGGGGTCGCCGTCCGGACGAGACCCGCACGGTCGGACGAGACCGTGGAGAGTCGCCGGGCAGGCGGAACCGGTCCGGTGCTCGACCGGACCACGAGACCCGGCATCACGAGCGGCGACTCCGTACGCGCCGTAGAGCGTCGGCGCGGCTCCGTCTGCGGCGCTATGAGCGCGTGCAGCAGCCCCCACGCTCGGCGGCCCAGGTCGGCCTGCGGCACGGCGACCGTCGTCAGGGACGGATTGGCGTACCGGGCCAGCTCTACGTCGTCGAAGCCGGCCACCGAGAGGTCCGCGGGGACGTCGACCCCGATCTCGTTGAGGCGCGCGAGCAGGCCGAATGCGACCAGATCGTTGAACGCCACGACGGCCGTCGCTTGAGATGCGAGGACCTCATCGGCGGTACGGTAGCCGTCGTCGACCGTCGAGCCGCACGGCACCGTGGTGACCCGCAGGCCGGGGTGGCGCTCGCGGGCCTCCTCGAGGGCGCGGAGGCGCAGCGCGTGCGAGACGCTGCCGCGCGGGCCGGCGACGTAGGCGACCTCGCGGTGGCCGAGCGCGACGAGGTGGTCGGCCAGGCTGTGGATGCCCGCGCCGTAGTCGACCTGCACGGTGGGGATGTCCGGCGTGCCGAGGTCCCGGTTGATGAGGACCGCGGGCTGGACCTGGGCCAGCAGGTCCCGCAGGACCGGCTCAGGGCTGCGGGGGGCGGCGAGGATCAGTGCGTCGCACCGCAGTCGTGCCTCGAGCGCAACCTCGGCCTCCGCCGCCGCGTTCTCCACGGTCTCCGCCACGAGGAACCGGAAGCCGAAGGGCTCGGCCGCGGCGACCGCCCCGCGCAGGATCTGCTGGAACATGGGGTTGCCGAGGTCCGGCACGACGAGGGCCACGGAGTTCGTGCGGCCGAGCGAGAGGCTGCGGGCCACGGTGCTGGGCCGGTACTGCAGGTCCGCAGCGGCGGCGCGGACGCGCTCGGCGATGTCCGCGGCGACCGTCGCCCGCCCGTTCATGACGCGTGACACCGTGGCCCGGGAGACCCCCGCCGCCTCGGCCACCTGTGCGATCGTGGCTCCGCTCTTCGCCAACCGGGGCATCATGCGTCCTTTCCTGCGACGGTGACCCGCACGGGACCGAAGGTCGCTCCGGCGTCGCTGGCGGCGGAGGATCCGAGCGGGCGGGCGGCGAACAGGCCGACCTCCGCCCCGATCCAGTGTCCCTCCACCGCGCGCCAGGGGCGGTCGAGGGCGTGCCACGGCTCGTCGTCGTGGACGCGCCAGGCGAGCTGCGCGGCACCGTCGTCGTCGACCGCGAGCCGCAGGTCGATCGTGGTTCGGGGTGCGGGCACCTGCGCGAGCGACTCCTCGGTGCCTGGCGCGCCGCTGCGCCGGAGCGCGACGTCGACCCCGGTGGGCGTGCGCAGCAGACCGGCCCACGCGTACTCGTGCCCGAGGACGACGATCCCGGCCCGGGCGCCCGGCTCCCCGCCGTGGAGCGTCACGCGCGTCGTCCACGTGCTCGGGCGGCCGGGCAGCTGCTGGCACAGCACCGCGCCGTGCTCGCGCAGGTCGCCGCGGGCGGTGGCCTGGGCCGCGAGACGGAGCGTGCCGTCGCCCGCCGCCCGGGACCACGCGGGCTCGGGGTTGGCCTGCCAGTGCCAGCGCGGGGCGAGGCCTGCGACGGCGAAGTCGTCGCTGCGCACCGGCTCCTGCTGCCCGTCGCCGTGCGCGGTGCCGGGCAGCGGGTGCTCGAGCACGGGGCGCCCCCGACCGCCCCCGAGGGGCTGGCCGATCCGGGGCCAGCCGTCCTCCCAGCGCATGGGCTGCAGGTGCACGACGCGCCCGAACACCCCGCGGTCCTGGAAGTGCAGGAACCAGTGCGACCCGTCGGGTGCGTCGACCCAGGCGCCCTGGTGCGGCCCGTTGACGGGTGTGTCGGCCTGCTCGAGGACCACACGATGCTCGTACGGGCCCCAGACCGAGCGCGAGCGGAACGCGGTCTGCCACCCCGTGGCGACGCCGCCGGCGGGCGCGAAGATCCAGTACCAGCCGTCCCTCTTGTAGAGCTTGGGTCCTTCGAGCGTGCGGAAGCCGGGCAGCTCGTCGCCGTCGACGACGGTGCGCGCAATCCCGACGACGTGCTGCAGCCCGGGGTCCACCTCGACCACGGTCAGGCGGTTCTTGACCCCGGCGCGGCTGCCCGCCCAGCCGTGCACGAGGTACGCGCGGCCGTCGTCGTCCCACAGCGGGCAGGGATCGATCAGCCCTCGGCCGGCGAGCAGGCACCAGGGCTCGGACCACGGTCCGCGCGGGTCGTCGGCGGTGAGGACGAAGATGCCGTGGTCCGGGTCGGGGTACACGATGACGAACCGGCCGTCGTGATGGCGCAGGCTCGGGGCCCACACGCCGGACCCGCGGCGCGGCAGGGCGTAGTGCCCGAGGGGCGGGACGGCCGGCAGCGCGTTCGCGACGTGCTCCCAGGTCACCAGGTCGCGGGAGTGCAGCACGGGGAGGCCGGGCGCCCGGTTGAAGCTCGACGCGATCATCCAGAAGTCGTCGTCGACGCGGATCGCGTCGGGGTCCGGCCAGTCCGCGTCGAGGACCGGGTTCGAGTAGAGCGCCATCGCTCAACCTTTCGTGGCGGGGTGCAGCGTCGGGAAACCGGGCCAGGAACCGTTTCTCGCGCGGTGGTGGAGCCACCCTAGCAACCGGTTTCTCCGTGGGGAAGACAGACAGGTCGTGCGGGCTGAGATCGTGGCGCCAGCAGACGAAAGTGACTCTTGCGCGGGGACACCGTCCTCCTGTACGGTCCCGGAAACCGGTTCCTGGAAACAGGAGCGGATCACCGCTCGACGAGGAGCAGAGGGGCACACCGATGGTGGTAGTGACGACGACCGCGAGGTCGGGACGATGAGCGCGGCAACGGTGCCGGCGCGCGCCGCGGCCCCGGAGGCGCGGCCCGTGTCGCCGGCGCCGCGTCGACGCGGCCCGTCGCAGGGCTCGTTCCTGCGGCACCGGGCGCTCTACCTGATGGCGCTCCCGGGCATCGTCTACTTCCTGGTGTTCAAGTACGCGCCCATGGGCGGGCTCGTCATCGCCTTCCAGGACTACATGCCGTTCCTCGGCATCGGGGGCAGCACCTGGGTGGGGTTCGACCACTTCGTGCGGCTGTTCACCGAGGACACCTTCGCGATGCTGCTGCGCAACACGCTGGTGATCTCGCTCCTGCTCCTGGTGTTCGCGTTCCCGGTGCCCATCGTCCTGGCGCTGCTGCTCAACGAGCTGCGGGGCAAGTACTTCAAGCGCACCGTCCAGTCGGTCATCTACCTGCCCCACTTCCTGTCGTGGGTCATCGTCGTCTCGATCTTCTACGTGCTGCTCTCGACCGACGGCGGCAGCGTCAACAACCTCATCGTCGCGGCCGGTGGTGAGCCCGTGCCGTTCCTCACCGACCCAGACTGGCTGCGACCGATGTACGTCGGGCAGGAGATCTGGAAGGGCGCGGGCTGGGGCACGATCGTCTACCTCGCCGCGATGACCGCCGTGGACGTCCAGCTCTACGAGGCCGCCGAGCTCGACGGCGCCGGGCGGCTCCGGCAGTCGTGGCACATCACGCTCCCCGCCATCCGGCCGACGATCATCGTGATGTTCATCCTCGCGATCGGCGACTTCCTCGAGCTCGGCTTCGAGCACATGTTCCTCGTCATGAACTCGCTCAACCGCGAGGTCGGCGAGATCTTCGACACCTACGTCTACACCGCGGGCATCCAGAACGGGCAGCTGAGCTACGCGGCCGCGGTCGGGCTCTTCAAGGGCCTCGTCGGGCTGCTCCTCGTCATCATGGCCAACCGGCTCGCCAAGCGCTTCGGCGAAGAAGGCGTCTACTGAGCCGCCGTCCGGCGGCGAGGGGTGTGTGAACGATGTTCTCGTTCGAAGGGTTCCTGCGCATCGACGCGTTCCTGACCTCGGTCTACCGCGTCGCGTACCTCAACGCGCTCTGGGTCGCGACGACGGTGCTCGGCCTGGTCCTCGTCGGGGTCGGACCGGCGTCGTACGCCCTGGCGAAGTACATGGACCGATGGCTCCGCGCCGGCGAGACGCCGCCGCCCGCCCGAACGTTCTGGCGGTACGCACGCGAGCAGGCCGGACGCTCGATGGTCGTCTCCTGGATCCTGCTGGCGGCGGGCGGCGTGATCGTCACCAACGTCTTCCTGGCGTCGAGCTGGTACGTCCAGGTCCTCAACGTCGGCGCGCTCGTGGTCCTCG
>JAPSLQ010000291.1 GCA_031180595.1 Isoptericola sp.
GCCGACGGGGCACGCGGAAGGGAGACACCGGCGAGCATGGGTCATCGGCACTTGAACGGGCTCAAGACGGCGGCGCTGTTCGGCGTCCTGTGGGCCGTCCTCCTGGGTCTGTGGGCGCTGTTCTTCCGCGGCAGCCAGGGCATGCTCCTGCTGTTCGCGGGCGTCGGCCTCGTCATGACGTTCATCAGCTACTGGAACTCCGACAAGATCGCGGTCCGGGCGATGCACGCCTACCCGGTCACCGAGCTCGAGGCTCCGGAGATGCATCGCATCGTGCGCGAGCTGTCCACCGCGGCGCGTCAGCCGATGCCGCGGCTCTACATCTCGCCGACCCAGGCGCCCAACGCGTTCGCCACCGGACGCAACCCCAAGAACGCCGCGGTCTGCTGCACCGAGGGCATCCTGCGCATCCTCGACGAGCGCGAGCTGCGGGGCGTGCTCGGGCACGAGCTGATGCACGTGTACAACCGGGACATCCTCACGTCGTCCGTCGCCGCGGCGATCGCCGGGGTCATCACGTCGTTCGCCCAGTTCCTGCTGATCTTCGGCGGGGGCGACCGCCGCGAGGGCGGGAACCCGCTCGCGGCGCTCGCGCTCGCGATCCTGGCGCCCTTCGCCGCGATGCTCATCCAGATGGCCATCTCGAGGACCCGCGAGTACGACGCGGACGAGGACGGCGCCCGGTTGACGGGCGACCCGCTCGCGCTCGCGTCGGCGCTGCGCAAGCTCGAGGCCGGCACCGCCGCGGCGCCGCTGCCGCAGACGCGCGAGCTCGAGAACGTCTCGCACCTCATGCTCGCCAACCCCTTCCGCGGCGGCGGCATGGCCAAGCTCTTCGCGACGCACCCGCCGATGTCCGACCGCATCCGGCGGCTCGAGGCCATGGCCGGCGGCACGGGGTTCGGCCCGGGCGGCATCACGCGGTACTGAGACGCCGGGTCACGCACCGACGAGGCAGCCCGTCGCGCACGACGTCGGGTCACACCCCGACGAGCGCCTCCTCGAGCGCCGCCGCGACCCCGTCGTCGTCGTGCGGACCGACGACGGCGTCCGCGCACGCGAGCACGTCGGGGTGCGCGTCGGCCACCGCGAACCCGCGACCCGCCCAGCGCAGCATCGGCAGGTCGTTCGGCATGTCGCCGAACGCCCAGACGTCCGCGCGGTCGATCCCGAGCCGGGCGCACCACCGCGCCAGCGCGGCGTCCTTGGTGACCCCTGGCGGCAGCAGCTCGGCGAGACCGGCGGCCCCGGAGAAGGCCAGGTGCGCCCGGTCGTCCGCCGTGGCGCAGACCTGGGCGAAGAACGCCTCCTGCTCCGCGTCCGCGGACGACCCGCGAGCGACGTCGCCGGGTCGGGTCGACAGCGACGACCCCGGACGCAGCGCGAGGAGCTTCGCGACCGGGGCGCCGCCGTCGAGCACCTCCTCGACCGGCACGGCGCGGGCCGAGGCGGGCAGGCCGGCCTCGTCCTTCGGGAACCACGGGTCGAAGGCGGGACCGTCGGTCCGCTCGGCGGCCAGGGCGACCCCCGGCACGGCCCGGCGCAGGTCGGCGACGAGCCCGCGCGCCGCGCCGGCGTCGAACCCGTAGACCTCGAGCGCCGTGCCGCTCGCCAGGTCCCACACGGCCGCGCCGCCCAGGCAGATGACACGGCCGTGCCGCCCGACCACGTCCCCGAGCACGCCGAGCCACCGCGGCGGGCGTGCCGTCACGAACACGACCTCGACGCCCGCCCCCTCGACCGCCGCCAGGACGCGACGCGTGCGCTCGGACACGGTGCCGTCCGACCGCAGGAGGGTGCCGTCGAGGTCCGTCGCGACGAGACGGGGGAGCGGGCCCGGCGTCACCGGTAGTTGGTGAACTGCAGCGCGACGTCGAGGTCGGCGCCCTTGAGCAGGGCGATGACGGACTGGAGGTCGTCGCGCGACTTGCTCGACACGCGGACCTCCTCGCCCGTGATCTGCGTCTTGACGCCCTTGGGGCCCTCGTCGCGGATCAGCTTGGTGATCTTCTTGGCGTTCTCGCCGCTGAGACCCTCCTTGAGCGTCCCGGCCAGGCGGTACTCCTTGCCCGACGGCTGGGGCTCGCCCTCGCCCGTGTCGATCGCCTTGAGCGACACGCCGCGCTTGATGAGCTTGCTCTGGAAGACGTCGAGCACCGCCTTCACGCGCTCGGCCGAGTTGGCGACCATGAGGATGCTGTCGCCGCTCCACGAGATCGACGCGCCGACTCCCTTGAAGTCGTAGCGCTGCGAGATCTCCTTGGCGGCCTGGTTGAGGGCGTTGTCGACCTCCTGGCGGTCGACCTTGCTGACGATGTCGAACGACGAGTCGGCCACGGCGTGCTCCTTCGGTGCGTCGGTCAGGTCCTGGGAACCACCGTAGTGGTTTCCACGGTGGCGAGCCGGGCCGCTCGGGCGGCCCTGGTGCCGTCGACGGTCAGGACGGCGAGCGCGACCCACACGAGGCCGAAGCCCACCCAGCGGCTCGGCGGCATGTGCTCATCGAACACGAGGAGCCCGAAGAGGAACTGCAGCGCGGGGCCGAGGTACTGCAGCATGCCCACCACGCTGAGCGGAA
>JAPSLQ010000292.1 GCA_031180595.1 Isoptericola sp.
TCCTGTCCCAGGCCGGCTACCTGCTCGGCGTGGTGGGCGGCGTCGCGCTGGGCGTCGACGCGGCCCTCGCCGCGCTCGTCGCGGCCCTCCAGCCGCTCGTGGTCGCCGTGCTGTCGCACGCCGTCCTCGGCGACCGGACGAGCCGGGCGCAGCGGGTAGGGCTGGCCGTCGGCGTGCTCGGCGTCGCGCTCGTCGTGCTCGGCGACCTCGGGACGGGCGAGGCGCCCGTGTGGGCGTACCTGCTGCCCGTGGCCGGGACGGTGTCGCTGTCCGTCGGGACCGTGCTCGGCGCGCGCACCGCCTCGACGGGGACGGCGCTCGGCGACCTCGCGGTCCAGACGGCAGCCGCCGGCGTCGTCCTCGTCGGGGCCGGCGCGGTCACCGGCCGGCTCGCGCCGCCGGACGACACGTCGTTCTGGTTCGCCGTGGCGTGGGTGGTCGTGCTCGCGACCGTGGGCGCGTACGGCTGCTACCTCGTGGTCCTGCGCGACCGCGGCCCGCGGACGGTCAGCGTGCTCCTGTACCTGACGCCGCCGGTCACGGCGCTGTGGGCGTGGCTCCAGCTCGGCGAGACGCCAGGGCCGGGGGCCGTGCCGGGGGCCGCGCTCTGCGCCCTCGCCGTGGTGCTCGCCGCTCGCGCGCCGTCGTCGGCCGGGAGCCGCTGAACGGCTCAGGGAGCGACGTCGCGGGCACCCAGCCGGCGGGAGACCTCGGCCGCGGCCCGGCCGACCGCGGCGGCCAGCTCGTCCCGCCGGCTCTCCGTGACGTCGTCGGACCGGAAGGTGAGCGCGACGCCCGCGACGGGGTACCCGGTGTGGTCGAGCGCCGGATGGGCGACGGACGCGAGGCCCGCCGTGACCTCGCCGTCCTCGGTCGCGTAGCCGCGGCGGCGCACGTCGCGCAGGACCTCCCGCAGCGCGCGCAGCGAGTGCGGCCCGACGCCGGTCCGGTCGGAGAACGCCGACGCGCTCGGGAAGAGGGCTCGGACCTGCGCCGCGGGCAGCCGCGCGAGCACCGCGCGCCCGCTCGCGGTGAGGTGGGCGGGGAGACGGACGTCGACGTCGGTGACCAGCGTCGGGCGGTGCGGTGCACGCTGCTCGACCAGGTACAGCACCTCGCGGCCGTTGAGGACGGCGAGGTGCGCGCTCTCGCCCGTCGTCTCGACGAGCCGCGCGACGACGGGCCGCGCGAGGCGGGCGAGCGGCGCCTGCCGCGCGTACGCCGACCCGAGCGCGAGCGACGCCGTCCCCAGGCCGTAGCGGTGCTCCTCCGGCACGTGCGTCACGAAGCCCTCGTCCACCAGCACCGACAGCAGGTGGTAGACCGTCGAGCGGGGCAGGCCCAGGTGCTGGGCCACGGCCGCCGCGGGAGAGGGGCCGGCCTGCGACGCGAGGTAGGCGAGCACGCGCACGGCGCTGCGTGCCGCCGGGACGTCCGCCATGCGCGCTCCCTCCGGGCGTGTCTGGGATCCCAGACTGAACCTCGCGCCACGGTGCTGTCGAACCCGCGGCCGTGGTGTGTCCTGACGGTATGTCCGCAACGGTGCAGCATCCCCCGGCCGTCGGAGTCGTCGAGGTGACGGGCGACCCCCTGACGATCGACGACGTCGTCGCCGTGGCCCGGCGCGGCGCCCGCGTCGTGGTGACCGGGCGCGCGCTCGAGACGATGGCCGCGAGCCGCGCCGTCGTCGAGTCCCTCGCCGACGACGACCGGCCGCACTACGGCGTCTCCACCGGGTTCGGTGCGCTCGCGCGCCGCCACATCCCCGTCGAGCGCCGCGCACAGCTCCAGCTCAGCCTGATCCGCTCCCACGCGGCGGGTGCCGGGCCGGAGGTCGAGCGCGAGGTCGTCCGCGCGCTGCAGCTCCTGCGCCTCGCGACGCTCGCGACGGGGCGCACGGGCGCGCGCCCCGTCGTGGCGACGACCTACGCCGCGATGCTCGACGCCGGGATCACGCCCGTCGTCCACGAGCACGGCTCGCTCGGCTGCTCGGGCGACCTGGCCCCGCTCGCGCACGTGGCGCTCGCGGCGCTCGGCGAGGGGCAGGTGCGCGACGCCGACGGTGGGCTCCGCCCGGCCGGCGAGGCGCTCGCGGACGCGGGGATCCGGCCGCTGGTGCTCGCCGAGAAGGAGGGCCTGGCGCTCGTCAACGGCACCGACGGCATGCTCGGCATGCTCTGCCTGGCGCTCCACGACCTGCGGGACCTGCTCACGACCGCCGACGTCGCCGCGGCGATGAGCGTCGAGGCGCTGCTCGGGTCCGACGCGCCGTTCGCGGCCGACCTCGTCGCCATGCGCCCGCACCCGGGCCAGGCGGCGTCGGCGGCGAACCTGCGCGCCCTGCTCGCGGGATCGCCCGTGGTCGCGAGCCACCGGACGTACGACGCCCGGGGCCGGCCCGAGTGCACGCGCGTCCAGGACGCGTACTCGCTGCGCTGCGCGCCGCAGGTGCACGGGGCCGCCCGCGACACGCTCGACCACGCGGCCGCCGTCGCGGGCCGCGAGCTCGCCTCGGCGATCGACAACCCGGTGGTCACGGCCGACGGCCGCGTGGAGTCCAACGGCAACTTCCACGGCG
>JAPSLQ010000042.1 GCA_031180595.1 Isoptericola sp.
GGCACGAGCGCGCCCGCCGCGGCGACCACGACGTCGCCGTGCGCGCGCAGTCGCAGGCCCCCGCCGGTCGCCTCGACGGCGGCGGTGCCGACCGGGTTCCCGACGGCGCGGTTCGCGGCGCGCAGGCTCCGCGCGTCGACGGCGCCCGACGTCGAGACGCCCATCGCCGCGTGCCCAGGCCGGCCCAGGTCCTCGACGAGCGCCTGCAGGCCCGGGCTCACGACCTCGAGCGCGGGTGCCGCCGTCGTGCGGTCGGTGATCTGTGCCGAGGTCGGCGATCCGGATCGCCGATCTGACGACGAATCACCGACCACGTCACCGGCCGCCTCGCCGGCCGCCTTGCCCGCGACTGCCGAGCCGCGGACCGCGACGAACCGCACCCGGTCGCCGGGCTGCCAGATCGCCGGCGGGTCGCGCTCGGCGTCCCACACCACGACGTCGGTGCGCCCCACGAGCTGCCAGCCGCCCGGGCTCTCGCGCGGGTACACGCCGCTGTACGGACCGGCCATCGCGACCGATCCCGCCGGGACGCGCGTGCGGGGCGTCGCCCGCCGCGGCACCACGAGCGCCTCGTCGTCTCCCTGCAGGTAGGCGAAGCCCGGCGCGAACCCCACGAACCCCACCGTGAACACGCCCCCGGTGTGCCGCCGCACGAGCTCCTCGGCGCTCCACCCGAGCAGCTCTGCCACCGCGGGCAGGTCCTCGCCGTCGTACACCGTCGGGATCTCGATCTCGCGCGCCCCGGCCGGCTCCACTCCGACGAGCGGCCGCGACCGCAGCTCGTCCGCGAGCGCCTCCGCCGTCGTCGTCCAGGGGTCGAACGGCACGAGCAGCGTCCGGGCGCCGGCGACCACCTCGCCCACGCCGCGCACCGGCTCCGCGCGCAGCGCCGCGGCGAGCGCCGCCGCCTCCGCGAGCGAGCCGAGCTCCACGAGCAGCGTGTCGTCGCGTGCCACCCGGAGGCGCACGGTCACGCCCGGGCGCCGGCGAACGGGGCCACGTGCACACCCGCCTCGGCCAGCACGTCGCGCACGCGCACGGCCATCACGACGGCGCCGGGAGAGTCACCGTGGACGCAGATCGAGTCCGCGCGCACCGGGACGAGGGTGCCGTCGTCGGCCTCGACCACGCCCTCCGTCGCGAGGCGCAGCATGCGGCGGGCGACGTCGTCCGGATCGTCCAGCACGGAGCCCGGCTCCGAGCGTGGCACCAGGGTCCCGTCGGCGCGGTACGCGCGGTCGGCGAAGGCCTCGGTCGCCGTCGCGAGGCCGGCGGCGGACGCCGCGGCGAGCGCCTGGCTGCCCGGCAGGCCGAGCATCACGAGCGACGCGTCGACGGCGGCCACCGCGGCCGCGACGTCCGCCGCCACGCGCTCGTCGACGACGGCGGTGTTGTAGAGCGCGCCGTGCGGCTTGACGTAGGCGACCCGCCCGCCCTCGGCGGCGGCGAGGCCCGCGAGCGCTCCGACCTGGTACGCGACGTCGGCCTGCAGCTCCTCGCTCGGCACGTCCATGCGCCGGCGCCCGAACCCGGCGAGGTCGCGGTAGCCCACGTGCGCCCCGAGGGTCACGCCACGCTCGACGGCGAGCCGGACGGTGCGGCGGATCGTGGCCGGGTCGCCCGCGTGGAAGCCGCACGCCACGTTGGCGCTCGAGACGACCGCGAGCATCGCGTCGTCGTCGCCGAGGCGCCAGCGGCCGAACCCTTCGCCGAGGTCGCTGTTGAGGTCGACGGCGCTCATGGGTCCAGTGTCCTCCTGGTGTCCCGGGCGGCACGAACGCGTGACGTGTGGGCGAAGTTTCGCCTGCTGGGTGGCGCGACGCTCGGCTTCTGGCGCACAGTGGAGCCTACAGGCGGACGTCAGCATAATGTCGCCTGCGTCACACAGATGTGTGAACTGTGCGAGGATGCGATCAGCGCCATGCTGGACCCTGGGGGAGGGCACCGTCTGTGAAGTTGCGGGAGGACGCTGACCAGGCATCTCGTGCGGACGGCGACGTCGCCGCCGGACGACGCCGGGTCGCCGTGCGCGTCCTGGGTTCCGCCGCGGCCTCGACGGTCCTCGCGATCGGCTTCCTCGCGTCGTCCGTTGCCAGCGTCCCGTGGAACGAGTTCCCGTCGCACCGGAACGACGTCGGCCCTGCCGTCGCGGACCCCGTGTCGGTCGGGCGCATCGGCAGCACGGCCACGACGGCGGCCGACGGGCCGCAGACCGTCGCCCAGGTCCTGGAGGTGCTCGAGCGGGCGGAGCGGACCGCCGTCGCGGCGGGTCACCCCCGCACGCGCGAGATCGACCAGGCGGCCGCCGAGCTCGGGATGCTGCTCAGCGTCTACACCGCGCAGCAGCACGCGCTCACCGACCCTCGCCCGGGGGTCCGGACGCGGGACGGCGGCGTCGCGGCCGCCGGCAGCGGCGTCACGGACGCCGTGCCCGTCGGGGACGCGAGCATCGTCGCGAACGTCGTCGCCGGGCGCGACGACGCCCCGACGCCGGGGCTGCGCCCGTTGTCCGGGTCCACCGGGAAGGGTGACAAGATCCGGCCGCCGTCCGGGGCAGACGCGCCTGCGGACGACGACGCTCCGGCCGACACGGATGCACCTGCTGACAGGGATGCACCTGCCGACGCCGACGCACCTGCCGACCGTGACGAGCCCGCCGACGTCGACGCAACGGAAGAGACCGAGGCGCCCGACGACGTCGAGCTGCCGGCCGAGTCGGACCCGCACGACGTCCGGCACGACGGCGAGGAGCCGGCGCACGAGCACGGCGACGAGGCCGTCACGTTCGACGACGTCGTGGTCGCCTCCATGCGGCTCGCCACCCTGCTCGACCCCGCGTCCGCGTCGTACGTCGCCGACATCCTCCCGGCCGACGGGCTCACGCCCGGTGGCGTCGAGGCGGTCCGCGCGGAGCTGACCGAGTCGCTGCTCGAGGTCGTCGAGCGGTACGCGGGCACCACGGACGGCTACCAGAACGGGCGCATCCCCGCGTCCGTCCTGTGCCCGCTCGACTTCGCGCCCGGGCACATGCTGCGGTGCGACGCGGCCGCCCAGTTCACCAGGCTGAACGACGCGTACAAGGCCGAGTTCGGCGTGTCGATCCCGATCACCGACTCGTATCGGTCGTACGCCGCGCAGGTCGCGGTGCGTGCGGCCAAGCCGCACCTCGCGGCAGTCCCGGGCACCTCGAACCACGGCTGGGGCCTCGCGCTCGACCTGTCGTACCCCATCTCCAACGGCCGGTCCGCGGAGTACGTCTGGCTCCGGGTGAACGGGCCGGACTACGGCTGGGACAACCCCGCGTGGGCGCGGCCGAACGGTTCCAAGCCCGAGCCGTGGCACTTCGAGTTCTTCGCGGGCGGCCCGATCCCCGACCGCGCCTGGTCCTCGTCCGACGTGGGCGGCGGCGGCTCGACGGCCCCGCGCGGCGGGGACGACAAGGGTGGCGAGCGCGACGGCGACCCGTCGCCGAGCCCGTCGTCCAGTGCGCCGCCGGTCGAGCCGGTGAAGCCGAAGCCCACGCCGAAGCCCGAGCCGTCGGCCAAGCCTTCCCCGTCGCCTTCGCCGTCGCCGAGCCCGTCTCCGTCGCCGAGCCCGTCGACGTCGCCCAAGCCCAGCCCGTCTCCCTCGCCGAGCGTGAAGCCGACCCCGACTCCGACGCCGACTCCGACGGACGAGCCTTCGGAGGACCCGACCGAGACTCCGGAGGAACCGACCAGTCCACCGGAGGACGGCGCCTCGTCCGACCAGCAGGCCGGCGAGGGCGAGCAGCAGACGCAGGCGGGTGACGTCGCCGCCCGGTCCGAGGAGCTCGAGTCGATGCTCACGATCACCGTCGGCGAGGGCGACGACGAGGGCGAGGAGTGACCGGCCCGACGTCGGTCGGCGACCCGCGCCGGTTCCTGCGCGACGGGCGGCTCGAGTCCCTGCCCCGGCGGTGGCGCGACAAGGTCGCGGTCACGCGCTACCTCGCGACGCTCGCCCTGCCGGAGCTGCTCGAGCCGGTCACGGAGCGCGAGCTGACCGACCGCCTCGTCGAGCTCGCGGACGACCCGGTCGGGCTGCGCCGCGCGATGGTCGACCTCGGCCTCGTGCGCCGCACGCGCGACGGCGCCGAGTACTGGCGCACCGAGCGCACCGAGCACGACCCGGACACCGCCGTCGAGCGCGCGGCCGACAGGCTCCTCGACGACACGCCCGGGCAGCGTCCGTGACGCCCGAGGATCGGGCGCACGCGGCGCTCGAGGCGTCCGGCATCGCGTTCGAGATCACGCGCCACGGTCCCGTGCGGTCGCTCGCCGAGGCGGCTGCCGCGCGCGGGCTGGACCCGGCCCAGATCGTCAAGACGATCGTGGTGCGGCGCTCCGACGACGACTACCTGTTCGTCCTCGTACCGGGCGGACGGACCATCTCGTGGCCCAAGCTCCGCGCGCTGCTGGGCGTGTCGCGGCTGTCGATGCCGGACCAGCACGTGGCACGCGACGTGACCGGGTACGAGCGCGGGACGATCACGCCGTTCGGCTCCGTCCGGCCCTGGCCGGTCGTCGCCGACACCCGCGTGCGCGAAGCAGGTACCGTGTCCGTGGGAGCAGGTGCGCACGGCGTCGCGGCAACCGTCGACGGCGCCGAGCTGGTCCGGGTGCTCTCCGCCGAGGTGGCCGACGTCACCTCGCCGGAGGGCGAGGGGTAGGAATCCTGCCCGAGGCTGGACACATCTGCTGGACAGGGGAACACTCGGTGCCCGGACGCCTACGGGGGCAAGGGCGACCGGCAGCCATGCCTGCGGGCGGGACCTCTGAACGGGAGCCAGACCACTTCATGGACACCGACACGCGCACGGGATCAGGTTCGGGAATCACCTGCCGCCACGCGGAGGACGGGACCTACCTCACCCTCTGGGGAGAGGTCGACGCCGCCCTGCGGGAGTCGGCGAGCGAGGCGATGGCGTCGCTCGCCGGCCGGCCCGCTCCGCTGCCCGTCGTGCTCGACGCCAGGGACGTCACCTTCATCGACTCCTCGGGTATCGCCTTCATCCTGCAGGTCTACATGCTGGGCCAGGAGACGGGCGCCCCGGTGAGCCTTCTCGATCCGTCCGCCGCGGTGAGCGAGGTGCTCGAGATGGTCGGCATGGGCGGACGCATCCCGGTCATCTCGGCGGAGGCCTCCGGCTGACGTCCGCCCGCGCTCAGGGCGCGGGACGCGTCGTCCCGCGCAGCACCAGCGACACGGGTCCGGTCACGCGCTCGGGCTCGACGGCGGTACCCGCGCCGGCGCCCGGCGACGGGTCGATCAGCCGGTCCAGCAGGCGCAGCGCGTGGTCGGCCATCTCGTCGTGGCCCGGGTCGACGGTGGTCAGCCCCGGCACGAGGAACTCCGACGCGTCGAGGTTGTCGAAGCCGACGACCTGGACGTCGTCGGGGACGCGCAGGCCGGCCTCGGCAAGTCCCGCCAGCACGCCCGTGGCGAGCGTGTCGGTGAACGCGAAGACGCCGTCGAACGACGTGCCCTCGCGGACCAGCCGGCGGACGGCCTCGCGGCCGTCGGCGAGGTCGGACTGGCCGGCGGGGAGGACGAGCGCGTCGTCGGCCGGAAGTCCGGCCTCCTCGTGGGCGCGGCGCCAGCCGAGCGTGCGCACGAAGGTCATCCCTCGGCCGCTCGTGGACCCGCCGACCGCCGCGACGCGACGCGAGCCCGTCGCGAGCAGGTGCGCCGTGGCGAGGCGGGCCCCTTCGACGTTGTCCATGCGCACCTGGTCGAAGCGGTCGGGCATGTCCTGCTCGCCCAGGAGCACGACAGGCACCGTCGTGCGCAGGCGCTCGACGTCGTCGGGCGTCATGCCGACGACGCTGAGCAGCACGCCGTCGTAGAGGTGCAGGCGGGCCAGCGAGAGCGCCTCGAGCTCGCCCTCGCGGCTGGCGCCGCTCTGCTCGACGACGAGGTGGCGACCGGTGCGCTCGAGCCGCTTGGACAGGCGTGCCGCGAGCTCGCCGAAGTACGGGTGGTCGAACCGGGGTGCGACGAGCACGATCGTGTCGGTGCGGCCGGCCCGCAGGTGGCGGGCGGTGAGGTTGAGCTCGTAGCCCAGGTCGTCGACGGCGGCGAGCACGCGGCGGCGGGTGTTCTCCCCGACCCGCTTGCGGCCGGTGAGGACGTTCGACACGGTCATGACCGACACGCCGGCGGCGCGCGCGACGTCGCTCATCGTGGCGGGCACCCGCACCTCCTCGTTGCTCGGTCCCAGGCGGTCCACCGTAGCCGGTACCCGGTGCCCGGACCGGGCTCGGGACGCGGATCACGGAGGGTCTGGCGCCCGGCGGGCGCGTGTGTCTAGACTCCCACCCACGCTGGTTTATCGATACACCGGAGCCCGGGGCACTCGCCCGAGCCGCCGGTGCCCGGTCAGATCGAGTGGACGAAGGAGTTCCCGATGAAGCGATCTCGCGTCGCAGCCGCCGTGGCGAGTGCCGCGCTCGCGCTGTCCATCACCGCCTGCGGGTCGGACGCAGGTGACGGCAGGACCAAGCTGACGTACCTCTCCTGGACGGGCGAGGAGCAGATGACCCCGATCATCGAGGCGTTCGAGGAGGCGAACCCCGACATCGACGTCGAGGCCTCGTACGCGCCGCCGGTCGCCGAGTACATCCAGACGCTCCAGACGCGGGTCCTGTCCGGGACCGCGCCCGACGTCTTCCTCATCGCCGCGGAGAACAAGACGAGCCTCATCGACGGCGGGCACGTGGTCGACCTCACCGGTGAGCCGTTCCTCGAGAAGATCCCGGACTTCAACAAGGAGACCTACGGACGGGACGGCAAGGTCTACGGGATGTCCATCTCGTCGTGGGCCGCCGGGTACCTGTACAACAAGGACCTGCTCGCCGAGGCGGGGTACGACTCCGTGCCCGAGACGTGGGACGAGTTCCTCCAGATGTGCCGCGACCTGGAGGCCGCCGGCATCACCCCGTTCATCGAGAGCGTCGACCAGATGCCGACCACCCTGTCGGCGTGGATCGGCGCCCAGAGCTCCGAGATGGACCCGCCGCTCGACGAGCTGATCTTCTCGGGGGAGTCGACGTTCGAGGAGCAGTGGACGCCGGCCCTCGAGGAGTACAACCGGATCTTCACCGAGGGGATCGTCTCGCCGGACGTCGTGGGCCTCGACGGCGACATGGTCCGCGACGAGTTCGCGAACGGACGCGTCGCCGTCATCAACGCGGGCCCGTGGGTGATCAACGCGATCCGCGAGGCGGCCCCCGATCTCGAGTTCGAGTTCGCGCCCGTCCCCGGTCTGCCCGACGGCAAGCCGTTCCAGGCCGGCGCCGCGACGCCGGGGTACGCCATCAACTCGAAGGCCGACGAGGAGAAGCAGGCCGTCGCCAAGAAGTTCCTCGCGTTCCTGGCGTCGCCCGAGGGTGTCGAGGTCTTCGAGGAGCAGACCAACGACGTGACGGTCACGAGCGACTTCGAGCCGACGCCGGACCCGGCGTTCGAGCCGCTCGCGGCCGCGATCCGCGAGGGGGAGCTCTACCTTCCGATGATCTCCTGGCAGCGGTCCGAGGACGTGCTCAACGTGGAGGCCGTCGCCCAGATCCAGCGGATGATCCAGGGCCAGGTCTCGCCGCAGGGCGTGGCGCAGGCGCTGGACGCCAAGCTCGCGTCGTCGTGATCGAACGGTCCGGGGCGCGGGCACGAGAGCGCCCGCGCCCCGGACGCTGTCGAAAGGAAGGTCGCAATGACAACGACCATGCTTCCGCGGGCGACCGTTCGTGAAGGACTCGTCGCGCGCAGCCGGCGGCGGCCCGGGGGCTGGAAGCAGCTCGCCGTCAACCAGGCGTTCCTGCTCCCGGCGATCGTGGTCTTCGTGTTCCTGTTCGTCGTGCCGCTCGCCCAGTCGTTCTACTGGAGCCTGACGGACTTCACCGGGTACAGCAGCGACGTGACGTTCGTGGGCCTCAGCAACTACCGCACGATCCTCACGGACCCGTCCATGCTGGCCGCCCTCGGGTTCACGCTGCTGTTCGGCGTCGGCACCACCGTCGTCGTCACGCTGATCGCCATCCCCCTGGCGGTGCAGCTCAACAAGCGCTTCTTCGGGCGCAACCTCGTCCGGTCCCTCTGGTTCTTCCCGGCGATCCCCAGCATGGCGATCCTCGGGCTGGTGTGGCGGTACATCCTGTCTCCGCTGGAGTCCGGCGTCGTGAACTCGACGCTCCAGGACCTCTTCGGCGTCGGACCGCTCGCCTGGCTCTCCGACGGCACCCTCGCCCGCGTCTCCGTGATCGTCGTCGGCATCTGGGCGGCGGCCGGCTGGCACGCCGTCCTGTACATGGCGTACCTGCAGTCCATCCCGAACGAGTACTACGAGGTCGCCAGGATCGACGGGGCGTCCGCACGGCAGCAGTTCTTCGGGATCACCCTGCCGCTGCTGACCCCCGCACTCGTGATCAGCACGTTCCTCCTCATGACCGCCGGCCTCAAGGTGTTCGACCTCCCGTACACCCTCACCAACGGCGGTCCCGGGTTCTCGACGTACACGATCACCCAGTCCATCGTTGTCGCCGGTGTGAGCCAGGGGCGCTACGGCCTCGCCTCCGCGCTGGCCGTGCTGTTCACGATCGCGGTGGCTGCGCTCGCCTTCGGGCAGCTCTGGCTGACCAAGACGATCGAGAGGCGGTTCGTCTGATGACCACGTCCGTCCGACGCCTGGTGCTGAGCGTGGCGATGATCGCGCTGGCGTGCTTCATCGCGATCCCGCTCTACTACATCCTCGTCAACACGTTCAAGACGCAGGGCGACATGGTGGCCGCACCGCTGTCCCCGCCGACGCAGCTCTTCCTGGGCAACTACCAGGAGGTCCTCTCGGACCCGCGGATCTACCGCTCCTTCCTCAACACGTTCCTCGTGACCGCCGCGGCGGTGGTCCTCCAGCTCCTGGTGGGCGCCCTCGCCGCGTTCGCGATGGTCGTCCGCACGACCACCCTGAACCGTGTCATCGGTGCGGTGCTCCTGCTCGGCTTCATCGTGCCCGGCCAGTCGACGCTCATCCCGCTGTACCGGACGTTGGTGGGCTTCCAGCTGGTCGACACGCTCCCGGGACTGGTCATCATGTACCTGGGCGGGTCGATCTTCTGCTACTTCCTCATCCAGGGATACATGCGGACCCTGCCCTACGAGATCATCGAGGCCGGGCGGCTCGACGGCGCGGGCTCGTTCCAGATCTTCTGGCGGCTGGTCCTGCCCCTCATCAAGCCGATCCTCGTGACGGTCGGCGTCTTCCAGACGATGTGGGTGTGGAACGACTTCCTGCTGCCGACGGTCATGATCTCGACTCCCGAGAAGCGCACCGTGGTGCTCCAGGTGTACAACGCCGTCTCGGAGTTCACGACGGACTGGCCCATGTTCATGACCGTGTCGGTCGTCGCGCTCGTCCCCATGGTCGTCTTCTTCGTCCTCACCCAGCGCCACATCGTGAACGGACTGCTCGCGGGCGGCGTCAAGGGTTGACGCCGCTCACCACCCCCATTGGAGACTCATCGATGCCAGACACCGTCGCCGTGATCAACCTCGACCTTCCCGGCGCCACGATCTCGCGGCACGTCTACGGGCACTTCGCCGAGCACCTCGGGCGCTGCATCTACGGCGGCTTCTGGGTGGGCGAGGACTCCGACGTCCCGAACTCCGGAGGCATCCGCCTCGACGTCGTCGAGGCGCTGCGCGAGCTGCGCATCCCGAACCTGCGCTGGCCCGGCGGGTGCTTCGCGGACGACTACCACTGGCGCGACGGCATCGGCCCCCGTGACGAGCGCCCGCGCATGGTCAACTCGCACTGGGGCGACGTCGTCGAGGACAACTCGTTCGGCACGCACGAGTTCATGGCGCTGTGCGAGCTGCTCGGCGCCGAGCCGTACGTCAGCGGCAACGTCGGGTCCGGATCGGTGCGCGAGATGAGCGAGTGGATCGAGTACCTGACGCGCGCCGACGACTCGCCCATGGCGGCGCTGCGCCGCGAGAACGGTCGCGACGAGCCGTGGAAGGTGCCGTTCTGGGGCATCGGCAACGAGGCGTGGGGCTGCGGCGGCAACCTGCGCGCCGAGCAGTTCGCCTCGCTGGCGCGGCAGTACTCGACGTACGTGCGCGAGCACGCCGGCAACGAGGTCTACCGGATCGCCGCGGGCGCCAGCGACCACGACTACCACTGGACCGAGACGCTCATGAAGTCGTTCGACCCGCTCGACGCCGGGGACGTCGGCGCCCGTGCCATGCCGTTCCAGGGCATCTCGCTGCACTACTACACGATGACGGGGCCGTGGTCGGACAAGGGCTCCGCCACGGAGTTCTCGACCGACGAGTGGTACCTCGCCCTGGCCCGCGCCGCGCACATGGACGAGCTGCTCGACCGGCACGGAGCCGTCATGGACCGCTACGACCCGAAGAAGCGCGTCGGCCTCGTCGTCGACGAGTGGGGCACGTGGTGGAACGTCGAGCCGGGCACCAACCCGGGGTTCCTGTACCAGCAGAACACGCTGCGCGACGCCCTCGTCGCGAGCCTGCACTTCGACGCGTTCCACCGGCACGCCGACCGCGTCGTCATGGCCAACATCGCCCAGACGGTCAACGTGCTCCAGGCGATGCTGCTCACCGACCCGGAGACGAACGCGCTCGTGCGCACGCCCACGTTCCACGTGTTCGCGATGAACGCCGGCCACCACGACGCCGCGGCGCTCGACGTGCACCTCGTCGACGAGGTGCCGACGCGGCGGGTCGACGGGGCCGAGCTGCGGCTCGTGTCGGCGTCCGCGTCGACCAAGGGCGACAGCGCGCTCGTGTCGCTGACGAACCTCGACGCCGACGCCCCGCGCACCGTCGTGCTCGACCTGCGCGGACGCGACGTCGTCGGGCACTCCGCGCGGGTCCTCACGGCGGAGGCGCTGAGCACGCACAACACGCCCGAGCGGCCCGACGCCGTCACCCCGGTCGCGCTCGAGTCCGTCCGCGAGCACCCGCGCGGCCTCGAGGTGGAGCTGCCCGCCCACTCCTACGCGACCGTGGAGCTCACGCTGGCCTGACGCTACGTCGCGGAAGCGCGCGCTACCTCGGCGAAGGGCGCGCTACCTCGCCGAGGGGCGCGCTACCTCGGCAGACGGTGCTCGCCGAGGTAGCGCGTCTTGCCGCGAGGTAGCGCGGGGCGGACACGGCGACGTGACGCACGACACATTCAACCCGGGCAAGATCGCGTCACGACGGTGGGCCACGTGGCTCTCCGTGGTGGGGGCGGCTCGTGGGAACCAGTGCGACTCGTTGCCTCGCAGGACCCGCGTGAGCACGTGAACGAGTGCTCCCCGACACACAGGAGCCTCTCTTCATGCACTTCCGCCGCCTGCTCGGGGCGTTCGCCGCGCTCGTGCTCTCGATCGCGATCGCGCTCACGGACCTCGCGCCGGTCCAGTCCTCGCCCGTGGCCCACGCCTCGTCACCGCTGGCTCACGCCGCCGCCACGCACGTCCCCGAGTCGCCCGTCGTGCGGCGTGGCGCCCAGTACCACCTGAAGCACTCGATGTCCGCCGGGGCGGCCGACGAGGTCTTCACCTACGGCCGTGCCGGCGACGAGGTGTGGTTCGCCGACACGGACGGCAACGGCACGGACACGCCGGTGGTGCGGCGCGTGAGCACGCTGCACATCAGGCACTCGATGTCGGCGGGACCGGCCGACGTCGTTGTCGTGTACGGACGCGCCGGGGACGCGCTCTTCTTCGCGGACCTGGACGGCGACGGCACGGACACCCCTGTGGTGCGGCGCGGCGCGGAGTTCCACGTCCGCAACTCGCTGACGTCCGGTCCGGCCGACGTGGTGTTCCGGTACGGGCGCGCCGCGGACCAGGTGTTCTTCGCGGACCTGGACGGCGACGGCACGGACACCCCGGTGGTGCGGCGCGGCGCGGAGTTCCACGTGCGCAACTCGCTGACGTCCGGTCCGGCCGACGTGGTGTTCCGGTACGGGCGTGCCACGGACCAGGTGTTCTTCGCGGACCTGGACGGCGACGGCACGGACACCCCGGTGGTGCGGCGCGGCGCGGAGTTCCACGTGCGCAACTCGCTGACCTCCGGGCCCGCGGACAAGGTCGTCGTCTACGGCCGGGCGGGCGACGTGGTCTACTTCGGCAGGTGGAGGGCTCCGCTGGAGCCCCTGGAGCTCGAGCTGACGAGCACCGTCTCGCGGTGGTGGTCCCTCAGCGACGCGTATGCCGACAACACGGTCAACACGGCCGCGTTCCGGAGGGACTCCGTCACGAGCGGGGTGGTCGGCGGCGAGCGTCTGCAGTTCACGGCGTACTACGACCGCCTGGGGCGGGTCGTGCTCGCCCGCCGCGTGCACGGCAGCGACGACTGGAAGGTCGAGGCCACGCAGCACCGCGGGCCGATCACCGACGCTCACAACGTCATCTCGATCGGCCTCGACGGGCAGGGGTACCTGCACGTCGCCTGGGGCATGCACGGCTCGCCGCTCGCGTACGCGCGCAGCGACCGCCCGGGTTCGATGACGCTGGGGCCGCGCCGGGCGATGGTCCAGACCGCGGCCCTGACGCAGGCCGAGGCCCGCGAGTCCTCGGTCACGTACCCGCAGTTCCTGCCGACGACGGACGGTGACCTGTTCTTCCTCTACCGCCACGGCCGGTCGGGCAACGGTGACGTGGTGCTCAACCGGCTCGACTCCCGGTCGCAGACCTGGTCCCGCGTCGCCGACAACCTGATCGGGGGTGAGGGGCAGCGCAGCGCGTACTGGCAGGCGGTCACGGACGACGCCGGACGGCTCCACCTGTCCTGGACGTACCGCGAGACCTCGGACGTCATGACCAACTGGGACGTGATGTACGCCGTCTCGACCGACGACACCGCCACCGAGTGGGTGCGCTCGGACGGGAGCCGCTACGGGGCGCTGCCGATCACGGTGCAGGACGCCGAGCGGGTGGCCGAGATCCCTCAGCAGAGCAACCTCATCAACCAGACCCACATGACGCTCGACGACGACGGGAACCCGTTCATCGTCACCTACCACGACGACGACCGCGGCGAGACCCAGTACATGGTCATGTACCACGACGGGGCCCGGTGGCACAGCGTGAACACCGGCGTCCGCCAGGGTCGCGTCGACCTCAGCGGTTCGGGGACGCTGGCGCTGCCCCTCTCGCGGCCCGACATCGCCGTCCGTGGCTCGGGGAGCGATGCCGAGGTGGTCCTGCTGGTCCGGGACACCGCCCTGCGGGGCTCGGAGCAGAGCAACGTGGCCACGGTGGTGCGCACGGGGAAGGGAGGCATCGGTGGTGGCGCGTGGTACCTGCGCGACCTGACCACCGGGCCCGTGCACTCGTGGGAGCCCACCTACGACACGCGGCTCTGGCAGGACGAGGGCGTGCTGGAGGTCTACCTCCAGTACTCCGCGCAGGGCAACCACGAGACGACCGTGGAGACGCCTCCGGCACGGGTCTACGTGGTGCGCGTGGACCTCGGCGACTGGCCGGAGCTGAGGAGGGCCGGGGACGCGGACGTGGCCCCGCCGGCCTGAGCCGGCCGGCTCGACCCGTCCGGCCTGACCCGTTCGGCTCGACCCGTCCGGCCTGACCCGTCGGCATGGCATGGTGGGGCCGTGCACGAGTCCGCCGTCGGCCCCGGCCAGGTCCTGCGAGCCCGCCTGCGCGCGCACCGCGTGACCGGGCCGGACCTCCCCGACCTGCCGTCCGTCGTCGGGCACCTCCTCGCGGTGCAGGGGCAGGAGCTGCGCCCGGCGCTGTGGGGCGCCTCGCGGCGGGTCGAGGCCGGCCGTGAGCCGGGCGAGTCGGCCGCGACGGCGGCACTGGACGCGGGCGAGGTGCTGCGCACCCACGTCCTGCGGCCCACGTGGCACCTCGTGCGGCCCGACGACGGGCGCTGGCTCCTCGAGCTCACGGCGCCGCGCGTACGCCGGCAGATGGCGTCGACCGAGCGCGCGTGGGGCATCGGCGACCCGGGCCCCGGCATGGACCTCGTCGCGGCCGAGGTCGCGGCGGGGCCCCGCACGCGGACGGAGCTGCGCGACGCGCTCGTCGCGCACGGCCTCGTCGCCGACGACGCCCCGGGCATCCACGTGACGCAGGTGCTCATGCACGCCGAGCTCGAGCGGCTGGTGATCAGCGGCCCGTCGCGGGAGCGCCAGCAGACGTACGCCGCGTTCGACGACCGCGTGCCCGCGGGGTACGGCACGCTCGGCGAGCGGTTCGACGTCGAGGCCGCCGTCGTCGAGCTGTGGCGCCGGTACCTGCCCGCGCGGGCGTACGCCACCGTCAAGGACCTGGCGCAGTGGGGCACCCTCACGCTCGCCGGCCTGCGCCGCGGTCTCGAGGTGCTGCTCGACGCCGACGAGGCGGTCGAGGTCCCGGGCGCCGGCGGTCTCGAGGGCCTCACCTTCTACGCCTCGGCACACCCGGCCGCGGGCGACGAACCCGCCGGCGCGCCGCCGTCGGGCGGTCCGCGCGTCGACCTGCTCCAGGCGTACGACGAGCTCTTCTGCTCCTACCGCGAGTCGCGCGACGTCGTGCTCGAACCGGGTGCCGAGCCGCCCGACCGGCGCGGCGCGTTCGTGCACTGCATCGCCGTCGACGGGCGGGTCGCCGGGCGGTGGAGGTGGCCGAGCGCGGGTGTGGCGGCCGGCGGCCTGGACGTGCAGTGGTCGCGCGAGCCGACGGCGGCCGAGCGCTCGGCGCTCGACCTCGCCGCCGCGGACCTGGCGTCGTACCTCGCGACGTAGCGCCGCGGGTTCGGCCCGGGTCGGCCGGCGGACCACCGGGCGGCGTGCGGGGGCGTCATGGCAGGGTGGGCACGTGCATCGCAACTGGGCTGGGAACCTGACGTACAGCGCGCGCGAGGTCGCGCGCCCGACGACCCTCGACGAGCTCGCCGACGTGCTCGCCCGGGCGGACCGCGTGCGGCCGCTGGGCTCGCGGCACTCGTTCAACGACGTCGCCGACACCCCGGGCGTGCACGTGCAGGTCGACGCGCTCGACGACGGCAGGCCGGCCGTCGACCTCGACCCCGCCACCGGCGTCGCGTCGGTCGTCGGCGGCCTGCGCTACGGCGACATCATGCGCACGCTGCACGCCGAGGGCCGCGCACTGGGGACCATGGCCTCGCTGCCGCACATCTCCGTGGCCGGGGCCGTCGCGACGGCGACCCACGGCTCGGGCGACGCCACGAAGAGCCTCGCGGGTGCCGTCGTCGGGCTCGAGCTCATGACGCCGGACGGCGAGCGGCTCCGGTTCGCGCGCGGCGACGCGGAGTTCCCGGGCGCCGTCGTCTCGCTCGGTGCGCTCGGCGTCGTGACGCGCGTCGAGCTCGAGACCGAGCCCGCGTACGAGGTCCGGCAGGACGTCGCGCTCGACGTGCCGTGGGAGGTCGTGCTCGAGCGGCTCGACGACGTCACGGGCGCCGCGTACTCCGTGAGCCTGTTCACCGGCTGGGCCGAGCCCGCGGTGCGGCAGGTGTGGTTCAAGTCCCGGGTGCCCGGCGGCGCCGTGACCGACGACGGCCGCCCGGACTCGCTGTCGGGCCTGCGCTGGGCGACCGAGCCCGTGCACCCGGTCCCCGGCGTGGACCCGGTGGCGTGCACCGAGCAGCTCGGCGTCCCCGGGGCGTGGCACGACCGCCTCAGCCACTTCAGGCTCGAGTTCACGCCCTCGGCCGGGGCCGAGCTGCAGAGCGAGTACCTGCTGCCGCGCCGCAACGCCGTCGCGGCGATCGAGGCGGTGCGGGCGCTCGCGCCGGTCGTCGCGCCCGAGCTGCAGACGACCGAGATCCGCACGATCGCGGCCGACGACCTGTGGCTCAGCCCGTTCTCCGAGGACTCGGTCGGCATCCACTTCACCTGGCTGCCGCACGACGCCGAGGTCGCCGCGGTGCTGCCGCGCCTCGAGGAGGTGCTCCTGCCGCTCGGCGCCCGCCCGCACTGGGGCAAGCTCTTCGCCGCCGACGTGCGCGACGTCGCCGCGACCTACCCGCGCTTCGGCGACTTCCGGGCGCTCGCCGAGCGGCTGGACCCGGCGGGCAGGCTGCGCGGCGGCTACCTCGGCCGCCTGCTCGGGTAACTGTTGTGTGTCGATCGTTGCCGAGCGGGCCGTGGTCCGACATGATCGCAGGTGAGACGCGTTTGACTCGACGGCGATCAACTCGGAGGGTGTGACACCCGTGAGCGCGAACAGCACCAACGTGACCCATCCACCCCGGGAGCAGTTCACCGGGCAGGTCGGATTCATCCTTGCCGCGATCGGCTCCGCCGTGGGCCTCGGCAACATCTGGCGGTTCCCGGGAGTGGCGTACGACAACGGTGGTGGCGCGTTCCTCGTGCCCTACCTGATCGCGCTGCTGACGGCCGGCATCCCGATCCTCTTCCTCGACTACGCCCTCGGGCACCGCTTCCGGGGCGGCGCGCCGCTGGCGTTCCGCCGCGTGAAGAAGTGGCTCGAGACGCTCGGCTGGTTCCAGGTGATGATCTGCTTCGTCATCGCCATCTACTACGCCGCGGTCGTCGCGTGGGCCCTGAGCTTCTTCGTGTACTCGTTCAACCTGCGGTGGGGCGACGACACGGCCGGCTTCTTCGTCGGCGAGTACCTGCAGCTGGCCGACGTCGGCGGCGAGGACCCGTGGTTCACGCTCGAGTTCGTGCCGTCGGTGCTCATCCCGCTCGTCCTCGTGTGGATCGCGACGATCGTCGTCCTGGCCGCGGGGGTCGCCAAGGGCATCCAGCGGGCGAACGTCATCTTCATCCCGCTGCTGGTCCTCGCGTTCGGCGCGCTCGTCGTCTACTCGCTCTTCCTCGACGGCGCGGTCGACGGCCTCAACGCCTTCTTCACGCCCGACTGGTCGGCCCTGACGGACGCCGACGTGTGGATCGCGGCCTACGGCCAGATCTTCTTCTCGCTGTCCGTCGCGTTCGGCATCATGATCACCTACTCGTCGTACCGGCAGCGGCGGGCCAACCTCACGTCGCCCGGTCTCGTCGTCGCGTTCTCCAACTCGGGCTTCGAGATCCTGGCCGGCATCGGCGTGTTCTCGGCGCTCGGGTTCCTCGCCCAGCAGCAGGCCGTCACGATCGGCGAGCTCGAGGGCCTCACCGGCCCGATCCTGTCCTTCGTGACGTTCCCCGCGATCCTGTCGCAGATGCCCGCGGGCCAGATCTTCGGCGCGCTGTTCTTCGGCTCGCTCGTCATCGCCGGCTTCACCTCGCTGATCTCGATCGTGCAGGTCGTCTCGGCAGGCATCCAGGAGAAGTTCGGCCTGAGCCGCACGGCCGCGACGATCGGCCTGGGGCTCGTGGCCGGCGTGCTCTCGGTGGTCGGCTTCTCGACGACGACGGGCCTCGTCGCCCTCGACACCATCGACAACTGGGCGAACAACATCGGCATCGTCGCCTCGGCGATCCTCATGTGCATCTTCGTCGTGTGGGTCTACCGGCGGGCACCCGAGCTCCGCTACCACCTCAACGCCGTCTCGACCGGCGCGGTCGGCTCGTGGTGGTACCTGTGCGTGGGCGCCATCGTGCCGGCGATCCTCACGGTCATGCTCGTGCAGCGCATCCTCAACCTGCTCGCCGAGCCGTACGAGGGATACGACACGACGTACCTCCTCATCGTCGGCTGGGGCACCGTCGTGGTGCTGGTCGTCGGCGCGATCCTGCTCACGCTCCCGCGCTGGCGGCGTGACCCCGACGCGTTCACGCCCTGGCCGCAGTACCCGGCCCTGGTCGAGTCCGCCGCTACGAAGGAGGCCCGCCGATGACCGTCACCGCCGTCATCATGCTGATCGTCGCCCTGCTCGTCGTCTGGGGCGGGCTGATCGCGAGCATCATGTGGCTCCGCAAGAACCCGGAGCGCACCACGTACCCGGAGGGCGGGTTCGACGACCGGCGCGAGGGCGCGGGCATCGTCGAGCGCGACACGTAGACCCCTCCACCCCTCGACGGCCGACGGCCGGAGACCCGCACGGAGCCCTCGGGTTCCTCGGTCTCCGGCCGTCGGCCTCTGCCGTGCGTGACGCACGTCCTGGCGCACCGGTTTGGCATGGGCGGAATAGGTATGCATACTCCTGCATAGACCTGGCCGCCGCACCGACCCGGGGACGGCCGCGACCTCCACGACACCCACGGAGCAGACCGCCATGCGCACCCTTCCTGTCCTCCCCGTCGTCACGTCCGCCGCCGCGGCCGCGCTGCTCCTCGCGGGGTGCACCAGCGCCTCGCAGGACCTCGGCGCCCAGGCCGGTGCGACGCCCGGCGACGACGCCGCGCAGACCGAGGGCTTCGACGTGTCGTCCGTGGCCGTCGACGACGAGATCGCCGCGCTCGTGCCCGAGGCTGTCGCGGAGGACGGCACGCTGACGGTCGGCTCCAACCTCGAGTACGCGCCGGTCGACTTCGTCGCCGCGGACGGGACGACGCCGGTCGGCCTCGACATCGACATCGTCAACGCGCTCGCCGCCACCATGGGCCTCGAGGCGGACGTCCAGTCGAGCACGTTCGACGCGATCATCCCGGCGATCGGCTCGCGCTACGAGCTCGGCGTCTCGGCGTTCACCATCACGCCCGAGCGCCTCGAGCAGGTCGACATGGTCAGCTACTTCACCGCCGGCTCGCAGCTCGCGGTCGCGGCCGGGAACCCCGACTCGATCGACCC
>JAPSLQ010000293.1 GCA_031180595.1 Isoptericola sp.
AGCGTGAGCACCGCGGAGCAGGGGCGAGCCGCGCTCGCGTGGGCGCGCTCGAAGATCGGCACCGCCTACCAGTGGGGCGGCACGGGCGACCCGGGCTACGACTGCTCGGGCCTGACCTCGGGGGCGTGGCACGGCGCGGGCGTCTGGATCACCCGCACGACGCGCACGCAGTACCAGACGGTCGGCAAGATCCCGTACGGCCAGATGCGCCCGGGAGACCTGATCTTCTGGGCGAACGACACGTCGGACCCGTCGACGATCCGGCACGTCGCGATCTACGCGGGCGGCGGCATGATGGTCGAGGCCGCGCGGCCCGGCACGCTCGTCCGTGAGGTGCCGGTCCGGTGGGGCGACACGATGCCCTACGCGGGCCGCCCGTAGCGCCGAGGTAGCGCTCGGATCACCGGGGTAGCGCTCGGATCACCGAGGTAGCGCCGGGATCACCGAAGTAGCGCTCGGGGCGTCAGTGGGCGTAGCCCGAGTCCTTGGCGCGCTGGAAGGAGCGCTCGATCTCGGCCTCGGCCTCGGCGCGGCCGACCCAGTGCGCGCCCTCGACGGACTTGCCGGGCTCGAGGTCCTTGTAGACCTCGAAGAAGTGCTGGATCTCGAGGCGGTGGAAGTCCGAGACGTCGTCGATGTCCTGGCGCCACGCGGCACGCTGGTCGCCGGTCGGCACGCACAGCACCTTGTCGTCGCCGCCCGCCTCGTCGCGCATCCGGAACATGCCGAGCGCACGGCAGCGGATGAGGCAGCCGGGGAACGTGGGCTCCTCGAGCAGGACGAGAGCGTCCAGCGGGTCGCCGTCCTCACCGAGGGTGCCCTCGATGAACCCGTAGTCGTCCGGGTAGCGCGTCGAGGTGAAGAGCATGCGGTCGAGGCGGATGCGACCGGTCTCGTGGTCGACCTCGTACTTGTTCCGCTGGCCCTTCGGGATCTCGATCGTGACGTCGAACTCCACCGTTCCTCCAGTCTCGTGCGTGCGCGGCCCCAAGTCTGCCACGCAGCCCCTCGGCGAACCGGGCGTGGTGGTCGGAGCGAGGGTCCGAATCGTGCCATGATTCGCACTGAGTACCGCACGGGGAACGGGACCTGTGACGAGGCTCACGGACTCGGAGGAGCCAGATGGGGTGGCGGCTGCACGTCGGCGCCACCGTGACCACGGTCGTCGCGCTGTTCGGCGGGTACCTCGTGGCCGACGCCTACGACGTCGTACCTGGCCTCCTCACCACCGCGCCCCCGCCGCCGGAGGCCGCGCCGTTCCCCGTCGCGCCGGGCGCCCTCCTGGGTCCGGCACCGGAGCCCGCGCTGCCCACGCTCTCGCCCGACGCCCCCGTGCCGTCCACGAGCGCCGTCGGCGACCTCGTCACTGGGCTGGCGCGCGACGCACGGCTCGGCGAGCGCGTCGGGGTCCTCGTGACCGACGCGCTCACGGGCGAGGCGCTCGGCTCGGCCGCGCCCGACCAGGCGATGGTCCCCGCCTCGACCCAGAAGGTCCTCACCGCCGTCGCCGCGCTCACGTCGCCGGGCGGCGACACGACGCTGGCCACGAGGGCGGTCCTGTCGGGTGAGTCCCAGGTCGTCCTGGTCGGCGGCGGGGACATGATGCTCGCCGCCGGCGCGGGGGACCCCGAGGCAGTCAACGGCCATGCGGGCCTCGGCGACCTCGCCGACCAGGTCGCCGCACGCGTCCTGGTGTCGGGCCGCACGTCCGTGACGCTCGGCCTCGACGACACCCTCTTCAGCGGCCCCGCGATCGCGCCGAGCGTCCGGCCCGGCGACGCCGCGGCCGGCTACGTCGCGCCCGTGGCCTCGCTCGCGATCGACGTCGCCCGCCTCACCGACGACGAGTACGCGCGGCGGGCGCCGGACCCGGCGCTCGCGGCGGCGCAGGAGTTCGCGCGCCAGCTCGAGGCTCGCGGGCTCGACGTCGAGGGATCGGTCTCGCGCGCCGACGCGCCGTCGTCGGGCCAGGTGATCGGCGAGGTCCGCTCCGCGCCGCTGTCGGCGATCGTCCAGGACATGCTCGAGCGCTCGGACAACACGATCACCGAGGTGCTGGGGCGCCTGGTGGCGATCGACGCCGGGCTGCCCGGCTCGCTCGAGGGCTCGGTCCAGGCCGTGACCGCGGCGGTCGAGCGGCTCGGGGTGGACCTCGAGGGCGCGCGGCTCGCCGACCTGTCCGGGCTCGGCGAGGGCTCGCGCATGACCGCGCGCCAGCTCGTCGACGTGCTGTCCCTCGCCGTCGACCCCGTGAACCCGGAGCTGCGCGACGCCGTGACGGGGCTCCCGCTGGCCGGGCTCAGCGGCACCCTCGGCAGCCGGTACCCCGGCGACCATCCCGGTCGCGGGGTCGTGACGGGCAAGACGGGCAGCCTGCCCAACATCACGTCGCTCACCGGGACCGTCCTCACCGCCGACGACCGCCTCCTCGTCTACGCGGTGCTCGCCGACGCGGTGCCCGACGGCGGCACGTGGGGCGCGCGCGTCATCTTCGACGACTTCCTGGGCCGCCTCGCGGCCTGCGGCTGCACCGCGTCCTGACGC
>JAPSLQ010000043.1 GCA_031180595.1 Isoptericola sp.
CTCTACGACCCGGCGGTGCGCGGACGCGGGATCGGCCGCGAGGCGCTCGCGCTGTGGACGTCGTTCCTTTTCGCCCGGACGGACTGGGTGCGCCTCGACCTGGCGACATGGTCGGGCAACCACGCGATGGTCGGCACGGCGCGCTCGCTCGGCTTCGTCGAGGAGGGTCGGTTCCGCCAGGCGCGCGCGGTCGACGGCGAGCGGTACGACTCGGTCGTCTACGGGGTCCTGCGCGAGGAGTGGTCGAGCCCGACCTGATCGGCGAGGCGGGCGACGGCGTCGGCGATCTCGGGTCCGAACATGACCGGGTCGTTGTGGCGTGCTCCCGGGACGACCATGTGCTCGACCAGCCGTGGAGCGGCCTCCGCCACGGCGGCGCTCTGCGCGGGCGGCACGATCTCGTCGCGGTCGCCGTGGACGACGGTGACGGGCACCTGCGTGCCGGACACCTGCTCGAGGACGGGGTACCGGTCGCGCAGGAGCGCGCGCACCGGCAGCACCGGGTAGTGGTGGGCGCCGACGTCGACGAGCGACGTGAACGGTGACCGCAGCAGCAGGCCCGCGGGCGGCACCTCCGCCTGGAGCGCCGCGACCACGCCCGTGCCGAGCGACTCGCCGAGGTAGATCGTGCGGTCGGCCGGGAACCCGCGGTCCTCGAGCGCACGTTGGGCCGCCCGGGCGTCGAGCAGCAGCCCCGACGCCGACGGTCGGCCGGGGTTGCCTCCGTACCCGCGGTACTCCAGCAGGAGCACCGCGAACCCGCGCTCGGCAAGGAGGGCGGCGAGGTCGGCCCGCCCGAGCCGGTTGCCGCCGTTGCCCGGTGCGAGCAGGACGGCGGCCCCGCGGTCCTGGCCGGTCGCGGGAGGGGCGAACCAGGCGACGAGGTCGAGCCCGTCGGTGGTCGCCAGCTCGACGTCGATCCCACCGTCGAGCACGTCCGCCGCCGGACCAGGAGAGCCGCGGTCCGGGTGGTACACGAGTGCGTCCTGACCCCACCACGCCGCACCAACCGCGAGGCCGGCCGTGAGCGCGAGCACGGCGATCGTCGCCGTGGCAGCCCTTCCGCGTCGTTCCTGCGGCATGGGTCCATCGTCAGTCGCGGGCCGAGTGGGCGCAGCACGTGCCGGGTCGCGCGGGCCGGCAGCGGCGCCAGGAGCCAGGCCAGATGAAGAGAAATACTGTGCCAAGCGACATGACCCGAGGAGGACCCGCGGAGGGTGTCCCCGCCCCGTGCGAGCATGGACGCATGCCAGCCCCGCCACCCCGTCTCGACCCGGTCACGGTCGGCGGGATCGTCGGAGCGGCGACGTTCCGGAGGGCTCAGGGCTACGAGCGGGCCGGCATGGTGAGTACCTGGCGCTGGGACGCCGACGAGCTCGCGCTCACGGCGCGCGTCGCCGGGAGCGGGCCGCAGCCGTACAGCTGCCACGTCTGGTTCGGCGTCGGTCACGACGGCCGGTACACCTTCGAGGCATCGGCCTGCTCGTGCCCCGTGCGGGTCGACTGCAAGCACGTCGCCGCGACCCTCCTGCACGTGGGCCGGCATGGCCGGGAGCAGCCGGAGGCCGCGCTGGAGACGGGCGACGGCGGCTGGCGGGCACGCCTCGCTCCCGTCACGGTCGGCACGGACGGCCCGGAGGCGGACCCGCCGACGGGCGGCGTCCTGACGGTCGCGCTGCGGTTCCGTCTCGAGGGGGCGTTCGGCGACGTGCGGCCGGACGTGGCGGTCCGGCCCGCGGTACCGGCCCGCGGAGGCGGCTGGAAGGCGGCTCCGGAGGCGAGCTGGGACGCGCTGACGACGGGGCTGTACGCCTTCGCGGCCACGCGCGCCGTCCCGGCCCCGGAGGTGCGCCGGTGGTTCGCCGACCTCGGCTCGGCGCTGCGCGACCGCGCGGCGCTCGGCCGCAGGGGCCAGGCGTGGCGTCCGCTGTCGGCAGGCGGACGCGCGGTGTGGCCGCTGCTCGCGGAGGCCGCCGATCTCGGGATCCCGCTCGTCGGCCAGGGCTCGCGTGACGAGGTGCGGCTCGCGGGCGCAGCGACGCTCCGCCTCGAGGCGGGCACCACCGACGACGGCGTGCGCCTCGAGCCCGTCGTCGCCTTCGACGGTGCGGACGCGGGCCCGCAGGCGCGGCTCGGCACGGTCGGCGACACGGGCCTCTACGCCGCCGAGACCCACGGGGGCCGGACGGTGCTCCGGCTCGGCCCGGTGCCCCGGCGGCTGACCGACGGCGGGCGCGAGATCGTCGCGCTCGGACGCGTCGACGTGCCGCAGGCCGACGTGCCCGAGCTCCTGTCAGACCACCTGCCGGCGTTGCGCCGCGCGACGACGGTCGTCTCGGACGGCAGCGTGGAGCTGCCGGACGCGCCTCGTCCCGTCCTCGTCGCGACCGCGACGTTCGCCACCCCCGAGGACGCCCGGCTGTCGTGGGCGTGGGAGTACCCCCGCCACGGCACCAGGACGCGCACCGTGCCGCTCGAGGGCTCGCCGGGCGACCTCCTGCGCGACCGCGACGCCGAGATGGAGATCCGGGAGAAGGCGCAGGCGGCCGTGCGCACGGTGCCGGGGTTCGAGCGCTTCGACCTCGGGGTCCACCACCGGTTCGCCGGCCTCGACGCGCTCGACCTCGCGCACGGCGTACTGCCGGCCCTCGAGGCCGCGGCCGACGTCCGCGTCGAGGCGACCGACGTCCCCGACTACCTCCACCTCGACGCGGCACCGCGGATCGTGGTCGAGGGTGCCCCGTCGGGCGACTCCGACTGGCTCGACCTCGGCATCACGGTCACCGTCACGGGCAAGGAGATCCCGTTCTCCCGGCTGTTCACCGCGCTCGCCCGCGGGGACCGGCGCCTCCTGCTCGTCGACGGCTCGTGGATGCGGCTCGACCAGCCCGTCCTGGGCCGGCTGAGAGAGCTCATCGACGAGGCGTCCGCGCTGAGCGACAAGGTCGCCAGGCCGCGGGTGAGCCGCTACGACGGCCACCTGTGGGGAGAGCTCGAGGAGCTCGCCGACGTCGTCGAGGCGTCCGAGCGGTGGCGCCGGTCCGTCGCCGAGCTGCGCTCGCTCGCCGACGGTGCCGCGCCGCAGCCGCTCGACCCGCCGCCCGGGCTCCGGGCCGGGCTGCGTCCCTACCAGCACCAGGCGTTCGAGTGGCTGACGTTCCTGTGGCGGCACGGCCTGGGCGGGATCCTGGCCGACGACATGGGCCTCGGCAAGACCGTCGAGACGCTCGCGTTCCTCGCCCACGCGCGCGCCGAGGCGCCCGGCGCCCCGCCGTTCGTCGTCGTCGCCCCCGCGTCGGTCGTCGGCAACTGGGTCGACGAGGCGGCGCGCTTCGCGCCGGGCCTGACCGTGCGGGCGCTCGCCGCCACGTCGCGCAAGGCCGGGACGACGATCGAGGCGCTCGCGGCGACGGCCGACGTCGTCGTCACCTCGTACGCCGTGCACCGCCTCGAGCACGAGGCGTTCGGCGCGCTCGAGTGGAGCGGTCTGATCCTGGACGAGGCGCAGTTCGTGAAGAACCACCGGACGCGCGCCCACGAGGCCGCGCGTTCGCTCCGCGCCCCGTTCAAGCTGGCGATCACCGGGACGCCGCTCGAGAACAACCTCATGGAGCTGTGGGCCCTGCTCGCGATCGTCGCCCCGGGTCTCTACCCGTCGGAGGCGCGGTTCCGCGCCGAGACCGTCCGGCCCGTCGGCGCGGCGGCGACCGACGACGATCCCCAGGTCGTGGCGGCCGGGGACCGCGCGCTCGCCCGGCTCCGGCGCCGCATCCGGACGCTCATGCTGCGTCGAACGAAGGAGCAGGTCGCCCCGGAGCTGCCCGAGCGGCAGGAGCAGGTGCTCCGCGTCCAGCTCGGCCGCGAGCACCGGAAGGTCTACGACACCCACCTGCAGCGCGAGCGTCAGCGTCTGCTGGGCCTGCTCGAGGACTTCGACGCCAACCGCGTCGCGATCTTCCGGTCGCTCACCGTCCTGCGGCGGCTCGCGCTGGACGCCTCCCTCGTCGACGACGCGTACGCGCACGTGCCGTCGGCGAAGCTCGACGTGCTCGTGGACCAGCTCGTCGAGGTCGCCGCCGAGGGCCACCGTGCGCTCGTCTTCTCCCAGTTCACGTCGTTCCTGCGCCGCGTCGACGAGCGGTGCGCCGCCGCCGGCGTCCCCACCGCCTACCTCGACGGCGCCACGCGCCGCCGCGCAGACGTGATCCGAGGCTTCAAGGACGGCGACGCACCGGTCTTCCTCATCAGCCTCAAGGCCGGCGGCTTCGGCCTCAACCTCACCGAGGCCGACCACGTCTACCTGCTCGACCCCTGGTGGAACCCCGCCGCGGAGGCGCAGGCCGTCGACCGCACGCACCGCATCGGCCAGACGCGCAAGGTCGTCGTGACCCGCCTCGTGGCGGCCGACACGGTCGAGGAGAAGGTCATGGCGCTCGCGCGACGCAAGGCGGCGCTGTTCGACGCGGTGGTCGACGACGACGGCGGGACGTTCGCCCGGGCGCTCGCCCCCGAGGACGTGCGCGGCCTGCTCGGAGGGTAGTCAGCGCACCCCGAGCACGAACGGGTGCACCGCCGACGCGCCCGCCTGCCGCAGGAGGCGCGCGGCGACGGTGAGCGTCCATCCCGACTCGGTCCAGTCGTCGACGAGCAGGACCGCCCGGCCGGGCAGCCCCGCGAGCGCCGGCTCGCTCAGCTCGAGGCGCAGCCGGCGGGCGACGCCCGCGAGCCGCATCGCGGAGTTCACGTCGTGCCGGCCCGGCTCCTCGGCGCCCGGCGCGGGACCGACCGACCCGATGAGCGGCACCCCGAGGTACTGGGCGAGGCCCGACGCGAGGTGGTACGTGAGCTGCGGCCGCGTCGCGGAGCGCACCGCCACGACCCCCTCGACCGTGCAGCGGCGCTCGTCGCCCTCGCCGTCGTGGATCCCGTCCCACGCCGCGAGGGTCCGCGCCGCCGCATGCCGGAGCGGCACCGGCACCTCGCCGTCGGGCGTCCCGGGGGCGAACAGCTCCCGCAGCGGCACCGACCAGCCCAGGCCGTCGAGCCGGGCGACCGCCCGGCCGGGCGCCGCCAGCTCCTCGGCCGCGATGCGCCCCTTGAGGTCGAGACCGAGCGTCGCGAGGCCGGTGGGCCACATCTTGCGCGGCTCGACCTCGACGCCGGGCCGGTCCATCTCCGTGCGCGCGGCCGCGACCGTCTCGGCGTCGGGCGGCGGCGGGAGCGTCACGCCGTCGCACCGGTCGCAGCGTCCGCAGGTCCAGCCGGCGGGCAGCTCGGGGTCGTCCAGCTGAGCGCGCAGGAACGCCATGCGGCAGCCGGACGTGGCGACGTAGTCGAGCATCGCCTGCTCCTCGGCGCGGCGGGTCTGGGCCACGCGCTCGTAGCGGTCGGCGTCGTACGTCCACTCGGCGCCCGTGGCGACCCAGCCGCCCTGGACGCGCCGGACCGCGCCGTCGACGTCGAGCACCTTGAGCATCGTCTCGAGGCGCGACCTCTTGAGGTCGACGTGCGTCTCGAGCGCGGCCGTGGACAGCGGTCCGTCCGCCGCGGACAGGGCCGCGAGCGTCGTGCGCACCTGGGACTCGGCGGGGAACGCCTGCGAGGAGAACCAGTCCCAGATCGCCTTGTCCTCGTGGCCGGGCAGCAGCACGACGACCGCGTCGTCGACGCCACGTCCCGCGCGGCCGACCTGCTGGTAGTACGCGATCGGCGACGACGGTGCGCCGAGGTGGACGACGAACGCGAGGTCCGGCTTGTCGAAGCCCATCCCCAGGGCCGAGGTCGCCACGAGGGCCTTGACCCGGTTGTCCTTGAGGTCCTGCTCGAGCTGCGCCCGCTGGGTGGGGTCGGTGCGTCCGGTGTACGCGGCCACGGCGAGCCCGGCGCCCCGGAGCTGCTCGGCGACCTGCTCCGCCGCGGAGACGGTGAGGCAGTAGACGATCCCGGACCCGTCGACGTCCTGCAGCGCCTCGACGAGCCACGCCACCCGCGTGGGCTGGTCGGGCAGCTCGAGCACGGCGAGGTGCAGCGACTCGCGGTCCAGGCCTCCGCGCAGCACGAGCACGTCCTCGGCCGGCGTCCCGTCCGCGTGCACCGCCATCTGCTCGGCGACGTCCGCGGTCACGCGCGCGTTCGCCGTCGCGGTCGTCGCGAGCACCGGGATGCCGGGCGGCAGGTCGGCGAGCAGCGTGCGGATGCGCCGGTAGTCGGGCCGGAAGTCGTGGCCCCAGTCGGAGATGCAGTGCGCCTCGTCGATCACCACGAGACCGGCGTCCGCGGCGAGGCGGGGGAGCACCTCGTCGCGGAAGCCCGGGTTGTTGAGCCGCTCGGGCGAGCACAGCAGCACGTCGACCTCGCCGGCCGCGATCGACCGGTGGACGTCGTCCCACTCGGTGACGTTGGCCGAGTTGATGGTCACCGCCCGGATGCCCGCCCGCTCGGCGGCCGCGATCTGGTCGCGCATGAGCGCCAGCAGCGGCGAGACGATCACCGTCGGGCCGGCGCCGCGCGAGCGCAGCAGCGACGTCGCCACGAAGTACACGGCCGACTTGCCCCAGCCGGTGCGCTGCACGACGAGCGCGCGGCGCCGGAACGCCACCAGCGCCTCGATCGCGCGCCACTGGTCCTCGCGCAGCGCCGCGTCGTCGCGCCCGACCAGCGCGCGCAGCGCCTCCTCGGCCTGCTCGCGCAGCGTGCTGTGCCCGCTGCCGCTCTCGGTCGCCGTGTCGAGGAGCCCGCGCAGCATGGCGAGCTTGGCCCGGCGCGCGGCCTCGTCCGGCGGCGTGCCCGCCGAGGGCGGTGGTGCCGCCGACCAGGGCGCGTCGTCGTCACGCTCCGGCGGGACGTCGTCGGGCGGGGGAGCGTCGTCGTCCGACGGGACGAGCTCGAGGTCGGCGTACGGGTCGTCGGAGAGGCTCACCCGGTCGATCGTAGGGGGAGGCGGCGACGCGCGTGCGCCGTCCTCCACAGGACGCGCGACGGAAAGGGCGAGACGGCCCGCTCAGTGCGCGTGCTCGCGCACGAGCGCGACGGCCGCCGCGACGACGGCCACGATCTCCGCGGCCGCGGCGACGAGCTCGTTCACGCCCGCGAACGTCTCGTGGACACCGTAGAAGCCGACGGTGGTGGACAGGACGAACGCGACGAGCGTGGCCGCCCCGAACGCGATGCCTCCGACCAGCGGCAGCCAGTGCTTCCAGACGACGAGCAGCACCGACAGCACGACACCGCCGACGGCGTTGAGCAGGAACATGGGGCCGACGACCGGGATGTCGGAGTACCCCTGCGCCCACAGGACGAGGTGCACCACCGCGGACACCAGCACGCCCACCGCGGCGACCCACCGCCACGCCCGCGCGACGGGTTGCACGGCCGGGCCGCGGCCGTGGGAGGGTGGCGTCGACGAGGGCGGGACGCTCATGCTGGACATGCTGCCAGGTTTGCCGCCCCTGCGACACGGGTACGCCGGGCACGGGGCGTGACGGTCCCGCCGAGACGATGGAGGACGCGCATGACCGCACCGACACCCACCGCGGGATGCCACGGGCTCACGCGCCGGCAGGTCTTCCGCGGCGCCGGCGTCGCGGCCGGGGCGGTGGTCGGCGCGTCCGTGGTCGCGGCCTGCTCGGAGAGCAGCGACCCCGGTCGGGCCGCCGAGTCGGTGGCCTCGGCGGGCGCCGGCACCGTGGTCATCGCGCTCGCCGACGTTCCCGTGGGTGGTGCGGCGAGCACCGACGTGAACGGCCAGCCGGTCCTCGTCACGCAGCCCGTGGAGGGCGAGGTGCACGTCTTCAGCGCGATCTGCACCCACCAGGGCTGCACCGTCGTGCCGGGCGACGGAGAGCTCGAGTGCCCCTGCCACCGCTCGCGGTTCACCCTCGAGGACGCCGCGGTGCTCGGCGGCCCGGCGTCCGAGCCGCTCGGCGAGGTGTCGGTCACAGTCGTGGACGGCGACGTCGTCCTCGCCTGACGGTTCGTAGACTGGCCCGGTGACGATCCCCGCAGACACCTCCACGGGCAGCCCCGTGGACACCGAGGCGCGTCCGGCGCGGGCCGCGCTGCCGCTGCGCCCCGAGCTCGCGGACCAGGTGCCGTACGGGGCCCCGCAGCTCGACGTGCCCGTGCGGCTCAACGTCAACGAGAACCCGTACCCGCCGTCGGACGCCGTCGTGGCGACCATCGCGCGCGAGGTCGCGGCCGCGGCCGCCGGCCTGAACCGCTACCCGGACCGTGACTTCGCCGCGCTGCGGGCCGACCTCGCCGACTACCTCGCCCTCGAGTCGGGCGTCCGCGTGGCGCCCGAGCAGGTCTGGGCGGCCAACGGCTCGAACGAGGTCATGCTGCACCTGCTGCAGGCGTTCGGCGGGCCGGGCCGCACGGCGCTGTCGTTCGCGCCGACCTACTCGATGTACCCCGAGTACGCGCGCGACACGCACACGCGCTGGGTCACCGGCCGGCGCGCCGAGGACTTCACGCTGGACGCCGCCCACGCGGTCGCCACGATCGAGGAGGTCCGCCCCTCGGTGATCCTGCTCGCGAGCCCGAACAACCCGACCGGCACGGCGCTGCCGCGCGCCGTGGTCGAGGCGGTGCTCGACGCCGCGGCCGCGGTCCCCGCCGTCGTCGTCGTGGACGAGGCGTACGCCGAGTTCCGGCGCACGGGCACGCCGTCGGCGCTCGAGCTGCTCGAGGGCCACCCGCACCTGGCCGTGACGCGGACGATGTCCAAGGCGTTCGCGGCCGCCGGCCTGCGGGTCGGCTACCTGGCCGCGTCGACGGAGCTCGTGGACGCGCTGCGGGTCGTGCGCCTGCCGTACCACCTGTCGGCCGTCACGCAGGCCGCCGCGCGGGGTGCCCTGGCCCACCGCACGGAGCTGCTCGGCCAGGTCGACACCCTGCGTGCCGAGCGCGACGCGCTCGTCGACTGGCTGCGCGCGCAGCACCACGCCGGCCGGCCGCTCCAGGTCGCCGAGACCGACGCCAACTTCGTGCTGTTCGGCTCGTTCGCCGACCGGCACGCGGTCTGGCAGGGGCTGCTCGACCGCGGGGTCCTCATCCGCGAGACCGGCCCGCACGGCTGGCTCCGGGTGTCCGTCGGTACGCCGGCCGAGACCAGCGCGTTCAAGGACGCGCTCACCGACGTGATGAGAGAGCAGGAGAGCTGATGGCAGCCCGCACCGCGCGCGTCGAGCGCTCGACGAGCGAGTCGAGCGTCGTCGTCGAGCTGGACCTCGACGGCACCGGCCGCACCGACGTCTCGACGACCGTGCCGTTCTACGACCACATGCTGACGGCGCTCGGCAAGCACTCGCTGATCGACCTGTCGGTCAAGGCCACCGGCGACACCCACATCGACGCCCACCACACCGTCGAGGACGTGGCGATCGTGATCGGCGAGGCGCTCAGGGTCGCGCTCGGCGACAAGGTGGGCATCGCGCGCTTCGGCGACGCCCTCGTGCCGCTCGACGAGGCGCTCGCCCAGGCCGTGGTCGACGTCTCCGGACGTCCCTACCTGGTGCACGACGGCGAGCCCGCCGGCCAGGAGTACCACCTCATCGGCGGCCACTTCACCGGGTCGCTCACGCGGCACGTGCTCGAGTCGATCGCCCACCATGCCGGCATCTGCCTGCACGTGCGCGTCCTCGCGGGCCGCGACCCGCACCACATCGTCGAGGCCCAGTTCAAGGCCCTCGCGCGCGCGCTGCGCGCCGCCGTCGCCCTCGACCCCCGCGTCGAGGGCGTCCCGTCGACCAAGGGAGCGCTGTAGGGTGCCCGACCGTCCCGAACCCGACCTGCCCACGGACCTCCAGATCCCCGACGACCTGTCGGGCCTGACCGAGCCGACGCACGAGCCCGAGCTCGCCGTCCTCATCACCCAGATCGCGGGCGCCGAGCCGCTCGCCGCGGCGTGCTCGCTCGCGCAGATCGAGGTCGACGCCGTGCCGACGTCGGTCGGGGCGCTCGCCGTCCTGCGCGACCGGAGCGGCGACGCGCCCGACCGTGCCGCCGCGGCGGTCTCCCAGCTCGTCCGGGGTGTGCCGCTCGTCCTCGTCACGCGCCGCGGCGAGCAGCTCACGTGCGTGCGCTACCAGGACGGCGCCGGCGAGGGCACGCTGGCCCCCGGGCTCGTGCTCGGCGGCGCGCCCGAGGAGCTGGAGGACCTGCTCACCGGGCAGGTGACGGTCGCCGACCTGGCCGGCGTCGTGCCGTCGTCGAGCATCAGCCGGCTCAAGGCGATGCGCATGCTCACCGGCGCGGCGCGCAAGGCCCGGAAGAAGAGGTGACCCGATGAGCGAGCAGGTGCCCGAGCTCCTGCCCGACGGCGGCGCGTCCGCCGAGCTCAACCGGCGCACGGCCGCCGCGCCCGACCGGGCGCCCCGGGCGGGCCGCCCGCGCGTCGTGGTGCTCGACTACGGCTTCGGCAACGTCCGCTCCGCCGTGCGCGCGCTCGAGCGCGTCGGCGCGGCGGTCGAGCTCACCGCCGACCGCACGGCCGCGGCCGAGGCGGACGGGCTCGTCGTCCCCGGCGTCGGCGCGTTCGCCGCGTGCATGGCGGGCCTGCGCGCCGTCCGTGGCGACCAGGTCGTCGACCGCAGGCTCGCGGGCAGCCGTCCCGTGCTCGGCATCTGCGTCGGCATGCAGGTCATGTTCGACGCCGGCGTGGAGCACGGCCGGCGGGCCGACGGCCTGGGGGAGTGGCGCGGCGTCGTCGACCGCCTCGACGCACCCGTCGTGCCGCACATGGGCTGGTCGCCCGTCGAGCCGCCCGAGGGCACGACGCTGTTCCGCGGGATCGAGCGGGAGCGCTTCTACTTCGTGCACTCCTACGCGGCGCAGGAGTTCACCCAGGGCCACGACGAGCACGCCGACCCGCGCTTCACCCCGCCGCTCGTGACGTGGGCGCGCCACGGCGGCGAGGGCCGCGAGGTCCGCTTCGTGGCCGCCGTCGAGGACGGCCCGCTGTCCGCCACGCAGTTCCACCCCGAGAAGTCCGGCGACGCCGGCGCGACCCTGCTCGAGAACTGGGTCAAGTCCCTGTGAGTCTGGAGACCAACCGCATGACCGATCGCCTCGTCCTGCTGCCCGCCGTCGACGTCGCCGACGGCCAGGCCGTCCGCCTCGTCCAGGGCGAGGCGGGCTCCGAGACGTCCTACGGCGACCCGCTCGCCGCCGCGCTCGACTGGCAGGCGGGCGGTGCCGAGTGGATCCACCTCGTCGACCTCGACGCCGCGTTCGGGCGCGGCTCGAACGCGGAGCTGCTCGCGCGCGTGGTCGCGGAGGTCGACGTGCAGGTCGAGCTGTCGGGCGGCATCCGCGACGACGCGTCGCTCGAGCGGGCCCTGGCCACCGGCGCCCGTCGCGTCAACATCGGCACCGCCGCGCTCGAGGACCCCGAGTGGACGGCGAAGGTCATCGCCGAGCACGGCGACGCCGTCGCCGTCGGGCTCGACGTGCGCGGCACGACGCTCGCCGCGCGCGGCTGGACCAAGGAGGGCGGCGACCTGTGGGAGGTCCTGGCCCGCCTCGACGAGGCCGGCTGCGCCCGCTACGTCGTCACGGACGTCACGAAGGACGGCACGCTGCGCGGCCCGAACGTCGACCTGCTGCGCGAGGTCGCCTCGCGCACGCCCGCCAAGGTCGTCGCCTCGGGCGGCATCTCGTCGCTCGGCGACCTGGAGGCCCTGCGGGCGCTGGTCCCGGACGGGGTCGAGGGCGCGGTCGTCGGCAAGGCACTGTACGCGGGGGCGTTCACGCTCCCCGAGGCGCTCGACGTCGCGGGTCGTCCGTGACCGACGACCGCCCGCTGCCCGGCCACCTGCGCTCGATCCAGCCGACGTCGCAGTTCGCCGGCGACGACGGGTCGGCCGACCCGGAGCTCGTGGCGCTGCTCGAGGGCCACGCGGGCGGGCGCACGCCGCTGCCCGACGTCGTCGCGCGGCTCGCGGCCACGCGCGTGCTCGTGCCCGTCCTCGCGGAGGTGGAGGCGACCGGGACCGTCGAGCACGACGGCGCCGAGCTGCACGTCGACAAGGAGGCCTCCGCGGGGGTCGTCGCGCTGCAGGCGCCGGACGGACGCCGCGCGCTGCCGGTGTTCACGTCCGTCGACGCGATGCGAGCCTGGCGCCCCGACGCGCGCCCCGTCCCGGTCGAGGTGCCGCGCGCGGCGCTGTCGGCCGTGAGCGAGGACTGGTCGCTGCTCGTCGTCGACCCGGCCGGCCCGGTCACCCTGCTCGTGCCGCGTCCCGCGGTGTGGGCGCTCGCGCAGGGCCAGACGTGGCGGCCGGCGCTCGTGCCGACGGCGGACGGGACGGTCGTGGACCCCGAGGTCGCGGCGGCCGTCGCCGACGCGGCCGCGCCGGTCCAGCACGTCGTCCGCGCGCACGCCGAGCCCGGCCGGAAGGCGGAGGTCGCCGCCGTGCTCGCGCTCGACCCCGGGCTCGACCGGGCAGGGCTCGACCGCGTGCTGGCCCAGGTGAACGCGCGCCTGGGCGCCTCGCGCGTGATCTCGGAACGGGTCGACTCGCTCGAGCTGCGCATCGCCGCGGCCCGCTGAGCGCGCCCGGGCGGCCGCTCCCCGGACCGGACGTCAGGAGCAGGGGGGCAGGTCCGTGAACGCGCCGGCGTCCGAGAGGAGCTCCTGCACGGTCGACAGCGGGATGAGCAGCGAGCGCCCGTCGGACGTCTTGGCGTACACGACGCCGATGACCCGGCCCGCCTCGTCCAGCGCGGCCGACCCCGACGAGCCCGGCTCGACGGGCGCGTCGGTGACGAGCACCTCGCCCAGGTTCTCGTTGAGCGGGTCGGTCGTGAGGCCGATCACCTCGCCCTGCGTCACGGTGAGCGCGCCCCCCTCGGGGTACCCGACCACGGTGACCGGGTCGCCGGCCGTGGGGTCGGCGTCGGCGAGCTCGGGGTAGGACGGCAGCGGCTCGTCGGTGCGCACCACGGCGAGGTCGGCGAGGGCCGCGGTGCTCGCGGCGGTCACCTCGATGTCCCGACCGTCGTACGTGCTGACCTGCAGGACCTCCGAGTCCGCGACGACGTGGCGGTTGGTGACGAGCGTGTGCTCGTCGATCGCGAAGCCGGAGCCGGTCGACAGCCCGGCGCAGCCCACGTTGCGGATCCGCACGGCCATCCGTTGCACGGCGTCGAACCCGTCGGGCGAGAGGTTCTCGCTGCCGTGCGCCACCAGGCTGGGCTCGACCGTCGGGGCGATGTCCTCGGGGACGGCGTCGGGCAGCGGGGGCAGCACGCCGCAGCCCGCCACGAGCGCGAGCGAGGAGGCGAGCAGGACGCGGCGCAGGGCCCTCACTGCCGCAGCTCCTGCTGCAGCTGCTCGTTCGCCTCGTTCGCCTGGTCGCACAGCGCCTGCACGTCGCCGGCGAAGCGCTCGAGGTCGGCAGGGTCGTACGCCTCGCGGTTCTCGAGGTAGCCGATGAGCTGCGACTGGGCCTGCGTGCACTGCCCCAGCGCCGTGGCGACGACGCCGGCGGCCTCGGTCACGCGGGTCTGGTAGTCGAGGTAGCGCTGGGCCGCGACCGTCTCGTCGCCGAGCTGGGCCTTCTCGTCGGCGAGCTCGGTGATGCGCCCGGTGGCCGTCGCGAGCTGCTCGCGCGCCGCGACGAGCTCGGCGTTGACGCCGTCGAGCTCGGCCTGCAGCGCCGTGACCTCGGCCGCCTGCTCGCGCGCCCGCTCCTCCCACCGCGCGCTGTCCTCCTGCCAGCGCACCGTCGTGAGCCACAGGTACGCGCCGACGCCGAGCGCGGCCAGGAGGAGCAGCGTGAGGACGACGACGGGCGCGCGGGAGCCGCGCCGGCGCGCGCGGGCGGGAGCCGGCACCGGGGACGGTACCGGCGGTGGCACCGCCTGCGGTGAGGGGGCGCCCGGCGGCGGCTGCCACACGGGCGGCTGCGACGCCTGGCTCATGTCAGACGACGGACCCCGTGTACTTCTCCCCGGGTCCCTCGCCGGGCGGGTCGGGGATCACCGAGGCCTCGCGGAACGCGAGCTGGAGCGAGCGCAGGCCGTCGCGCAGCGACCGCGCGTGCTGGTTCCCGATGTCCGGCGCGCTCGCCGTGACGAGAGCCGCGAGGGCGGTGATGAGCTTGCGCGCCTCGTCGAGGTCCAGGTGCTCGCTCTGGTCCGCGTCCTCCGCGAGGCCGCACTTGACCGCCGCGGCGCTCATGAGGTGGACGGCGGCGGTCGTGATGACCTCGACGGCGGCGACGTCGGCGATGTCGCGCGTCGCGCCCTCGACGGACGTTCCCTCGGCGGACGTTCCCTCGAAGACCGTGGCGCCGGGGTCGGTGGGGGTGCTCATGCGGTCCATCTTCCCACCTGCGCGGTGGTGCCAGGACGGCCCGAGGCCGGGCCTGCGTGCAGGCCCGGCCTCGGGTGGGGGTCCCGGCGCCGTGGGCGCCGCGGGACGTCGGCGGACGACGGGGCGTCAGAAGCCGACGGGCTCCACGTCGGGGCCGGTGCCGGCCGCGACGGGGGAGGGAGCGGCGCCGCCGGCGACCTCGGAGCGCAGCTTGGCCCCGAGCTCGGCGTCGACGTTCGTCCAGTACTGGAAGAACCGCTCGCGGATCTCGTCGATCGAGATGGCCTTGCCCTGACCGGTGAGCGTCTCGAGGAAGCGTGCCTTGGCCGCGTCGTCGAACACCTCGCGGTACAGCGTGCCCGCCTGGCCGAAGTCGCTGTCCTGCGGGTGCAGGGTCGCCGCGGCACGCGTCAGGGCGCCGTCGGCCTCCCAGGAGCCCTCGCCCGCCCGCGACGGGTCGGCGACCGGGCCGCCGAACGAGTTGGGCGCGTAGACCGGGACCGACGGGTCGTTGAAGTGGTGCCGCTGCGCGCCGTCCTGCGAGTAGTTGTGCACCGGGGCGGCGTGCGGCGCGTTCACCGGGACCTGCTGGTAGTTGGTGCCCACGCGGTAGCGCTGCGCGTCGGGGTAGGAGAACACGCGGGCCATGAGCATCTTGTCCGGCGAGATGTCGGTGCCCGGGACCTGGTTGGCCGGGGACAGCGCGATCTGCTCGATCTCGGCGAAGAAGTTGCGCGGGTTCCGGTTGAGCGTGAAGTGCCCGACGTGGATCAGCGGGTAGTCACCGTGCGGCCAGACCTTGGTGAGGTCGAACGGGTTGAACCGGTACGTCTTGGCGTCCTCGTACGGCATGACCTGGACCTTGATGTCCCAGGTCGGGTGGTCGCCGCGCTCGATCGCCTCGTACAGGTCGCGGCGGTAGAAGTCCGCGTCCGCGCCCGCGAGCTTCTCGGCGTCGTCGTTCGAGATGTTGTGCACGCCCTGGCGGGAGATGAAGTGGTACTTGACCCAGAAGCGCTCACCGGCGGCGTTGATCCACTGGTAGGTGTGCGAGCCGTAGCCGTTGACCTCGCGCCACGAGCGCGGCAGGCCGCGGTCGCCCATGAGGTACGTCACCTGGTGGGCGGACTCCGGCGACAGCGTCCAGAAGTCCCACTGCATGTCGGCGTCGCGCAGCCCCGACCCGGGCAGGCGCTTCTGGGAGTGGATGAAGTCCGGGAACTTGATCGCGTCGCGGATGAAGAACACCGGCGTGTTGTTGCCGACGACGTCGAGGTTGCCCTCGGTGGTGTAGAAGCGCAGCGCGAAGCCGCGGACGTCGCGCCACGTGTCGGGGGAGCCCTGCTCGCCGGCGACGGACGAGAAGCGCAGCGCCACCTCACCCGTGGCGCCCGGCTGGAACACGGCGGCGCGGGTGTACGCCGAGACGTCCCCCGTGATGGTCCACTCGCCGAAGGCGCCGCCGCCCTTGGCGTGCACGATGCGCTCCGGGATGCGCTCGCGGTTGAACTGGGCGAGCTTCTCGACCAGGTAGCGGTCGTGCAGGACGGTGGGGCCGTCCGCACCCACCGTGAGCGAGTGCGCGTCGCTCGTGACCGGCGTGCCGGTCTGCGTCGTGGTGAACGGGGTCGTCATGTCTCGACGTCCTTTCTCAGGGGGTTCCGTGGCAGGAGGGTCAGGGGCGCGAGGCGCAGTCGGGGCACAGCCCCCAGAACGTCACCTCGGCGAGGTCGATCGTGAAGCCCTGCGTCGCGCTCGGCGTCAGGCACGGCGCCTGGCCGACGGTGCAGTCGACGTCGGCGACGGCGCCGCACGCGCGGCACACGACGTGGTGGTGGTTGTCGCCCACGCGGCGCTCGTAGCGCGCGGGGTGGCCCGCCGGCTCCATGCGGCGCAGCAGCCCGGCACCGGTCAGGGCGTGCAGCGTGTCGTACACGGCCTGGACGGACGCCGAGCCGATGTCGGTGCGCACGGCCCGCACGACGTCGTCGGCGGTGGCGTGCTGCAGCCGGTCGAGCGCCCGCAGCACCGCGACCCGCACGCCCGTCGCGCGCAGGCCGGCGTCGCGCAGCAGCTGCTCGTCGTCCGCGTGGCGTGCGCCGTGCGGCGCTGCCGGTGCGGCAGGGTGGTTGCTCACGGCGACGACCGTAGACGTTTTCTGGAACGATTCCAAGTTGCGTCCACGACGCGGTCGTCCAGGTCGCGGCGCAGGCCGCCGAACGGCGGGGGGCTGTGGTCCCCGGGCCGTCTCGTGCTAGCCTTGTGCGCTGACCGACCCGTGCGCCGCGAGGCGTGCGGGTGCATCAAGTGGAGTCCATCCCACCCGAGCACCGACCGAGCCGTCCGAGAGGCGGTCGACAGGAGCCGGGTCCGGTCGGGCGAGGCGCTGTCGCGGCGTGTCGCCCTGCCACCGGTCGTCGGGCGTCAGCGCGCCCGGCGTCGGAACGACGGCCTCCACCTGTGACCAGGGCGGAGGCCATTCTGCGTCCTGGCGGTCGTTCCGACGAGTTCCTAGGAGCATCACCATCAGCGAGCCTCGCATCAACGACCGGATCCGCGTCCCTGAGGTCCGGCTCATCGGCCCGGGCGGGGAGCAGGTCGGCGTAGTTGCCACGGCGGTCGCCCTGAAGCTTGCCCAGGACGCCGACCTCGACCTCGTCGAGGTCGCACCGGACGCCCGCCCGCCCGTCGCCAAGCTCATGGACTTCGGCAAGTTCAAGTACGAGTCCGACATGAAGGCGCGCGAGGCGCGGCGGAACCAGGCGAACACGGTTCTCAAGGAGATCCGGTTCCGCCTCAAGATCGACCCGCACGACTACGCCACCAAGAAGGGCCACGTCGAGCGGTTCCTGTCGGCCGGCGACAAGGTCAAGGTCATGATCATGTTCCGTGGCCGCGAGCAGTCGCGCCCGGAGATGGGCGTACGCCTGCTGCAGCGCCTCGCCGACGACGTCTCGGAGCTCGGCTTCGTCGAGTCGATGCCGAAGCAGGACGGCCGCAACATGACCATGGTCCTCGGGCCGGTCAAGAAGAAGGTCGACGCCAAGAACGAGCAGCGCAAGCGCTCCGCCGAGGTCAACGCCCAGCGCAAGACCAAGTCGGAGGTCAAGGCCGAGACGCGGGCCCGGGAGATCGGCGACGAGACGCAGTCCGCACAGGACGCGCCCGAGCCCGCCGCCCCGGAGCAGGTCGCACCGGAGCAGGTCGCCCCGGAGCAGGTCGCGCCGGAGCAGGCCGCCCCGGAGCAGGCCGCGCCGGAGCAGGCTGCGCCCGAGTCGTCCGCGCCCGAGTCGTCCGCGCCCGCGCAGGCGGCGCCCGAGCAGGAGGCAGCGCCCAAGCAGGAGGCAGCGCCCAAGCAGGCAGCACCGAAGCAGGCGACGCCCAAGCGGCCCGCGCCCGCGCGCGTCGCCGCGGCTCCGAGCGCACCCCGGCCGTCCTCGCCGAAGCCCGCCACGCCCCGGCCCGCACCGCGACCGGGCCCGCGCGGCTGAGGGACGCACAGACCACCTGACACCGGGCCGGCCCACCGGCCATGGTCCGCACCACGTCGCCCGCCACCCGGCGGGCGACCGACACGAGGAGAGACGGCAGTCATGCCGAAGAACAAGACGCACTCCGGCGCCAAGAAGCGCTTCCGGGTCACCGGCAGCGGCAAGGTCATGCGGGAGCAGGCGAACCGCCGCCACCTGTTCGAGCACAAGCCGACCACCCGCACGCGCCGCCTCGCGATGGACCAGGAGGTCTCGCAGGCCGACGTCAAGAAGATCAAGAAGCTGCTCGGCAAGTGAGCCTTCCCGGCGGGTGACGGCCCGTCGGCACCACTTCCGACCCGAACTGCAAGGAGCATCACGTGGCACGCGTGAAGCGGGCGGTCAACGCCCACAAGAAGCGCCGTACGACCCTCGAGCGCGCCAGCGGCTACCGCGGCCAGCGCTCGCGCCTCTACCGCAAGGCGAAGGAGCAGGTCACCCACTCCCTCGTCTACGCCTACCGCGACCGCAAGGCGAAGAAGGGCGACTTCCGCAAGCTGTGGATCCAGCGCATCAACGCTGCGTCCCGCGCCCAGGGCATGACGTACAACCGCCTCATCCAGGG
>JAPSLQ010000044.1 GCA_031180595.1 Isoptericola sp.
CCGCGAACGCGCGGCCCTCGGGCGTGCGCTCGAGCAGGTTCTCCGAGGCGTCGAGGTACTCGGCCACGACGACGCCGGTCGCCCGCTCGTCCTGCCGCAGGCGCGCGACCATCTCGCGCTGCAGCGTGGCGATCGACTCCGCGACGCGCGCGAAGTCGGTCGGCAGCTCGCGCACGAGCCACAGGAGGTTGTCGTACTGCTCGGCAAGGCGCTCGGGAGCGACGGGCTCCACCTCGCCGCCCGCCTCGAGCCGCCCCAGCTCCGCGGACGCCTCGTCGATCCGCGCGCGCAGCTCGCGCATGCGCGCCTCGCGGTCGGGCCGGGCGTCGCGCGCGAGGTCCTCGAGCGCCACGAGGAGCGTCCGGATGCGCGACTCGCTGACGAGCGCGCGCGTGCCCTGGGTGCGGGCGACGACGTCGAGCGCCTCGGCCGCGTAGCTGCTGACCTGGTAGCGCTCGGCGCCGTCGTCGTCGAGCGAGCGCACGAGCCAGCGCTCGCGCACCCACCGGGTGCACAGCACCCGGGCCGGCTCGTCGGGCACGGCGAGCCCGGCGGGGCCGCCACCGGCGGCCCGGAGCTCGGCGAGCAGGTCGTCGACCTCGACGTGCAGCTGCTCGGTCGCGACCGTCGGACGGTCGGGCGTGAAGACGCACCGCAGCAGCGCGACCACGAGCGGCGCCTCCGCCCGGTGCAGCAGCCCGAGCGTGGGCGCGGCGAACGCGCGCTCGGCCTGCGCGAGCGAGCGCCGCAGCGCCGAGCCGCGGGCGGTGTCCTCCGCCACGCTCAGACGACGACGTTGACGAGCTTGGGTGCGCGCACGATCACCTTGCGCACCTGAGCCCCGCCGATGGCCCGCACGACGTTCGGCTCCGCGAGCGCGGCGGCCGTCAGGTCCTCCTCGGAGATCGAGGGTGACACCTCGATCCGGCCACGGACCTTGCCCTTGACCTGCACCACGCAGGTCACGGTGTCCTCGACGAGGTAGCGCTCGTCGGCCACGGGGAACGGCTCGCGCGCGAGCGACCTCTCGTGGCCCAGGCGCTCCCACAGCTCCTCGGCGATGTGCGGCGCGATCGGCGCGACCATGAGCACGAGGGGCTCGACGGCGGCGCGCGGCACGCGGTCCAGGCCGGTGAGGTGGTTGTTGTAGGTGATGAGCTTGGCGATCGCCGTGTTGGGCCGCATGTGCTCCATCTCGGTGCGCACGTCCGCGATGGCCCGGTGCAGCGCGCGCAGCGTCGCCGTGTCCGGCGCGTCGTCGGTCACGACGAGCTCGCCCGTCTCCTCGTCGACGACGTTGCGCCACAGGCGCTGCAGGAACCGCTGGGAGCCGACGACGGCACGCGTCTCCCACGGCCGCGACAGGTCCAGCGGCCCCATCGACATCTCGTAGACGCGGAACGTGTCGGCGCCGTACTGCTCGTACATCTCGTCGGGCGTGACGACGTTCTTGAGCGACTTGCCCATCTTGCCGTACTCGCGCTGCACGACCTCGCCGTTCCAGCGGTACACCGGCTCGCCGTCGGGACCCGGCTCCTCCGTCACCTCGGCGGCCGGCACGTACGCGCCGCGCGCGTCGGTGAAGGCGTAGGCCTGGATGTAGCCCTGGTTGAACAGCGTGCCGAACGGCTCGAGCGACGAGACGTGGCCCAGGTCGTAGAGCACCTTGTGCCAGAACCGCGCGTACAGCAGGTGCAGCACCGCGTGCTCGACGCCGCCCACGTACAGGTCGACGCCGCCCGCGGGACCGGACGTCGGGTTGTGGCGCGGCCCCATCCAGTACGCCTCGAGCTCGGGGTCGACGACCCGGTCGCCGTTCGTCGCGTCGGTCGGGTCGAGGTAGCGCAGGTAGTACCAGCACGAGCCGGCCCAGTTCGGCATGGTGTTGGTGTCGCGGCGGTACCGCCGGGGCCCGTCGCCGAGGTCGAGCGTCACCTCGACCCACTCGGCGTTGCGGCCCAGCGGGGCCTCGGGCGACGACTGCGCGTCGTCGGGGTCGAAGGTGCGCGGCGCGTAGTCGGGGACGTCGGGCAGGTCGACCGGCAGCAGCTCGAGCGGCAGCGCGACCGGGCGGTCGTCGGAGTCCCAGAGGATGGGGAACGGCTCGCCCCAGTAGCGCTGGCGGCTGAACAGCCAGTCGCGCAGGCGGTAGGTCGTCGTGCCCTCGCCCACGCCCCTGGCCTCGAGCCAGGCGACGATCCGCTCCTTGGCCTCCGCGACGCCGAGCCCGTCGAGGCTCACCTCGGCGTTGGCCGAGTTGATCGCGCGGCCCTCGCCCGCGTAGGCGCCGGTGAAGCCCTCGGGGAACCCGCCCTCGGGCTCGACCGTGTGGACCACCGGCAGCTCGAACGCCTCGGCGAACGCGAAGTCGCGCTCGTCGCCGCCGGGGACGGCCATGATCGCGCCGGTGCCGTAGCCCATGAGGACGTAGTCGGCCGTGAACACGGGGATGGTCTCGCCGTTGACCGGGTTGACGGCCAGGTGGCCGGTGAAGACGCCGGTCTTCTTGCCCGCGTCGGCCTGGCGCTCGACCGCCGTCTTGGCCGCCGCCTGCGCGCGGTACTGCGCGACGGCCGCGGCCGGGGTCGCGTGACCCCCGGTCCACACGTCGCGCGTGCCGTCGGGCCAGGCGGCCGGGAGCTCGTCGAGCAGCGGGTGCTCGGGGGCCACGACCATGAACGTCGCGCCGAACAGGGTGTCGGGGCGGGTCGTGAAGACCTCGACCTGGCCGCCCGCGCCCGCGGCGTCGTCGCTGCTCGACCCCACCACGTGGAACCGGACGTTCGCGCCCGTCGAGCGGCCGATCCAGTTGCGCTGCATCGCCTTGACCTTGTCCGGCCAGTCGATGAGCTCGAGGTCGTCGGTCAGGCGGTCCGCGTAGGCGGTGATGCGCATCTTCCACTGGCGCAGGCTGCGCTGGAAGACCGGGAAGTTGCCGCGCTCCGAGCGACCGTCGGCCGTGACCTCCTCGTTGGCCAGGACGGTGCCCAGCCCCGGGCACCAGTTGACGGGCGACTCGTCGACGTAGGCCAGGCGCTGCGCGTCGAGCACGTCGCGCCGCTCCCCCTCCGAGAGCGCGGCCCAGACGGCCCCGCCGGTGTTGTCGCCGTCGTGCCCGGGCACCGGCCGCGCGCCGGCCGCCAGCTCGTCGCGCAGCTCGTCGATGCGGCGCGCGGAACCCTTCCCGCCGTCGGGCCGTACCGCGTCGGGGTCGTACCAGGAGTCGAAGATCTGCAGGAAGATCCACTGCGTCCAGCGCACGTACTCGGGGTCGATCGTGGCGAAGGTGCGCCGCGAGTCGTGCGCCAGGCCCATGCGACGCAGCTGTCGGCGCATCGTGGCGATGTTCTGCTCGGTCGTGGTGCGCGGGTGCTGGCCGGTCTGGACCGCGTACTGCTCGGCCGGCAGGCCGAACGCGTCGTAGCCCAGGGCGTGCAGGACGTTGTCGCCGCACATCGTGCGGAAGCGCCCGACGACGTCGGTCGCGATGTACCCGAGGGGGTGCCCGACGTGCAGGCCGGCACCCGAGGGGTACGGGAACATGTCCATGATGAAGAACGGCGCGCCCAGCGCGTCCGCGTTCCTGCCGTCGCCGTCGGTGAGCTCGCCGGCCGGGTTCGCGGCGTAGAAGGTGCCGCGCTCCTCCCACCGGTCCTGCCAGCGCTTCTCGATCTCCTCGGCGAGCGCGGGCGTGTACCGGAACGCGGGCTCCTTCGGGGCGGTGGCGGCCACGGCGGCCGCGGCGTCGGTCTGGGCGTCAGGCGTGCTCACCCGCGGAAGTCTACCGACGCGTCACCGCCGCCCACGACGGTGCCGGCGCCGCTCAGAACGAGCGCACGAGCTCCGGGCCGACGGTCAGGAGCAGCCACGCGACGGCGACGACGTAGCCGATCACGAGGATGATCCCGCGGTTGCCCACCACGGCGCGGCGCAGGCCCTCGCCGACCGGCAGGTGGCGCTCCTGGACGGCGTGCACGACCTGGAACCACAGCAGCGGCCACATCACGGTCCAGACGACCATGCACGCGGGGCACAGCTTGTGCAGCACGTAGAAGCTCGTCCACATGAGGAAGAAGATGAACACCTGGCCGAGGAACGTCCCGGCGAGCAGGCCGCGCAGGTACCAGCGGGGCAGCCGGGCACCCGCCAGGAGGACGACGCCGGACGTGACGACCACGGGGAACGTCGCCAGGCCGAGGAACGGGTTAGGGAAGCCGAAGAGCGTTCCCTGCCACGAGCCCATCGCCGCGCCGCAGCTGAGGAAGACGTTGATGCTGCACGTGGCGACGCGGTCGGGGTCGAGCAGCGTGAGGTAGCGCTCGACCGACAGCCATGCCGCCGCGGCGAGCCCGATGCCGCCGAGCACGGTCAGCAGGACGCCGAGCGTGCGGGCCGTCAGCGGCCGCAGGCCCGGCGCCTCGACCAGGTCGTCGTCGGAGCGGGTGTCCTTGCCGCTCACCGTGCTGTGCGTCACGCGGCGACGGTACAACACGATCCTGGGAGGCTCAGGCCGGGTGGACCACCTTCTGGCGGCCGAACGCGAGGACGATCCCGAGGCCGGCGAGGGTGAGCACCACCCCGGTCCACGTCGGCGCGACGTAGCCCCAGCCGGCCGCGATGACGAGCCCGCCGAAGAACGCGCCCGACGCGTTACCCACGTTGAGCGCGGAGTGGCACAGCGCCGCACCGAGCGACTGGGCCGCGGGCGAGAGGTCCATGAGCCGCGTCTGCATCGCGATCCCCAGCACCTGCGAGGTCACCGCGACGCCGAAGAGCCCGGCCACCGCCGCGACCGGCCACTGCGCGACGAGCGCGAACACCGCGAGCGCGGCGGCCGTGGCGACGAACGCGCCGACGACGGTGCCCAGCACGTCCCGGTCGGCCAGCCGTCCGCCGAGCAGCGTGCCCACGGTCATCCCGACGCCGAACACGGCCAGCACCCAGGGCACGGCCGACTCGGCCAGGCCGGTCACCCGGACCACCGTGGGCGCGACGTAGGTGTAGACGGCGAAGAGCCCGCCGAACCCGACCGCGGCGCCGGTGAACGAGATCCACAGGGGCCGGTTGCGCAGCGCCGCGACCTCCTGGCGCACGCTCGAGTCCACCGCGCCCGCGTCGGGCACGAACCGCCACACGCCCAGGAGCGTCACCGCGCCCAGCACGCCGACGAGCAGGAACGCCGCGCGCCAGCCGAGCTGCTGACCCACGGCCGTCGAGACCGGTACGCCGACCACGTTCGCCACGGTGAGCCCGGTCATCATCATGGCGACCGCGTGCCCGCGCCGGCCCGGCCCCGCCACCGCGGCGCCCACGGCCGCGCCCACGCCGAAGAAGGCGCCGTGCGGCAGACCGGCCAGGAAACGTCCCGCGACGAGCGTGGTGATGTCGGGCGCGGCCGCCGAGAGCACGTTGGCGAGGGTGTAGAAGCCCATGAGCCACAGCAGGAGGCGCCGGCGCGGCATGCGGGCCGCGGCGACGGTCAGCAGCGGGGCACCCACGACGACGCCCACGGCGTACGCGGTGATCGCGTGCCCGACGACCGGGTCGGCGACCCCGAGGTCGGCGCCGACCTGAGGCAGCAGCCCCATGGTGGCGAACTCGGTCGTGCCGATCGTGAAGCCGCCGAGCGCCAGCGCGAACAGCGCCGTCCTCACCTCGCGCGACGCCGTCGGCCGGGTCGGCCGGGATGCGGTACCGGTCGTCACGGCACTCCTCTCGTCGATCACCTCGAAACGATTCGACGACGTCGCGCGGGAACGCGCGCACGTCGTCGGGGATCGCCCGATCCTACGCGAGCACGACCCAGATGCGCGACGCGGCGAGCATGCCGAGGTCGACCGCCACCTGCTCGCCGCCCCGGAGGAACGCCACACCCACCGTGCCGGCGTACTCGCGACGCTGCGTCACGCGGAGCTCGACGTCGAGGTCGAGCCCGAGGTCGGCGAGGTACCGCAGCGCCTCGGGGTCGGCGTCCGAGATCCGCGCCACGACGCCCGAGGCGCCGGCCTCGAGGTCGACCAGAGGGACCGCCTCGGGCCGCACGACGCGTCCGTCGGCGGTCGGGATCGGGTCGCCGTGCGGGTCGCGCAGGGGTCGGCCCAGGCGGGCGTCCATGCGCTCGACGAGCACGTCGGAGACCGCGTGCTCGAGCACCTCGGCCTCGTCGTGCACCTCGTCCCACCCGTACCCGAGCTCGGACACGAGATAGGTCTCCAGGAGCCGGTGCCGGCGGACCATGGCGAGGGCGTACCGGCGGCCGAGGTCGGTGAGCCAGACGCCGCCGTAGGGCTCGTGCCCCAGCAGGCCCTGGGTCGTGAGGCGGCGCACGGTCTCCGAGACTGTCGAGGGCCCCACGCCGAGCCGGTCGGCCAGCAGCCCCGTCGTGACCCGCTCGGACGACCACTCCTGCGCGGACCACACCGCCTTGAGGTAGTCCTGCGCCACCGGGGTGAGCTCGGCGGGGTCGGGCGTGCGCGCGTCCGGGGTCCCGGGCGTCGCGGCGTCAGGGGTCGGTGCGGCCACGGCACGAGCCTACGGTGCCGGGGTCGGCGAGGCCTCGGACCCGCCCCCCGGGCCCCCCTCGTTCGCACCGTCGGGTCCGTCCTCGGCGGGCGGGTCCTGCGTGCCCGTCCCCGCCTCGAGGTCCTCCGGGGGCACCTCCTCGGGCGGCGTCACCCCGGGGACCGGGCGGCGGTCGTAGACCGTCGCACCGCCCGACGGCGCGACCTCGACGAGCTGCCAGTCCACGAAGCGCCGGGACTCGGGGTCGAACCGCAGCAGGGTCATCTCCGCCGGCCCGCGCAGCGGGCCGACCGTGGGCTGCCCCGACGCCGCGCCCGCCGTGCTGGCGCTCACGTACCGGATGCCGAGCCCGACCTGCTCGGGACCCGTGCGGCGGTGGGTGTGCCCCGAGACCTGGAACGGCACGCAACCCGACTCGAGCGCGGGCGTGCCCACCGACGGCGTGTGCACCAGGAGCAGGTCGACCCCCTGCTCGTCCGCGCACGCCGTCTCGGCGAGCGCCTCCGCCTGATCCAGCGGCGTCACCTCGCGCGCGACGTCGGTGCCCGCACCGATCCGCGTCTCCAGCGCGTCCCGGTCCCCCAGGATCCGCACGCCCGCGACCTCGACCACGCCGCCGTCGAGGATGACCTGACCGTGCGCCGCCTCGCTGGCCGAGGTGATCTGCGAGTCGTGGTTGCCGTCCGCGACCACCATGCGGGCCCCGGACGGCACGACCGACGCGAACGAGTCGACGCACACGCGCTCGACCGCCGTGCCGTTCATCGTCGTGTCGCCCGCGTTGAGCACCACGTCGACCTCGGCCCGCGCTGCCAGCTCCCGGATGACCGGCGTCATCCCGGTGTTGCAGTGGAGGTCCGAGACCACGAGGAGCGTCACGAGCTGCTCGGCGTCAGGGGTGCCGGGGACGGTGGGCGACGGGTCGCCTCCCGGGGTCTCGACCGGCGGCGGCGAGAGCTCCGGGGACGGCGACGCCCCGGGCTCGGGCGTCACGGGCTCGGGCGTGCCGGGGTCGGGTGTCACGGGGTGGGGTGTCACGGGGTCGACGAGCGCCCGGCCCACGGCCTCGCCGGACTGCCGGACCGCCTCGCGGATCTCCCACGCCTTCCACGCCGACACCAGGTCGACGCGCGCGGCCTCGTAGAAGCGCTGGTTGTCCTCGTAGAGGTTGACGAGCTGGCCGCCGTAGGTGTCGATCACGCCCGCGAGCCGCCCGGTGATGCGAGCCCCCTCGAGCGCGGTGCCCTCGAAGACCGGCGACGCCGGGCGCCCTCGCTCGGGGCCTTCCGCGCTCGACGCCGACGCGGCGACCACGACCAGCGCGACGACCGCGACCCCGGCGGTGATGTCCCGCGTCCAGGGGGCGAGCTCGCGGGACAGCTCCCGCCGTCGGGCCGGCCCCAGCAGGAGCCGCAGGCCCGCGCCGAGGAGCACCACGAGCCCGAGCGCGAGGACGGTGCGGCGCACCGCGTCGGCGATCAGCGCACGAGCGACCGACCCGACCGCCTCCTGCGGGCTCGAGAAGAACTGCAGGTAGCTCTGCAGGTCACCGGTCAGCGCGGCGAGCGTCGTGGCCTGGTCGACAGCCGACAGGTCGGCGGGGATCTCCTTGACGATCACGTCGACGCCGAGGCCGAGCGGCAGCGGCGAGTCGATCTCGAGCGTCCCGAGCGGTCCCAGGTCCGCCACGACGAGCCCGTCGTTCGTCACGTGGTAGACCGCCTCGTGCGGCCCGAGGCTCAGGTGGGCGGTCGCGGTCGAGATGCCGAAGCCGACGCAGACCAGCAGAACGGCGACCGACGCGAGGGTCCACCGGACCCAGCGCGGCGGGGCGTGCCGGCGGCGGGCGGGGGTCTGACTCATCAGGGCTCAACTGTGGCCGACGTGGTGGCACGCGTCCACCCGACGCGGCCCGCTCAGCGCGCCACGCGCTCCTTCGACTCCTTGCTCGCACCCTTGCTCGAAGCCTTGCCGCCACCCTTGCTCTGCGTGCCCTTGCTCTGCGTGCCCCTGCCGCCGGACCCGCCTCCCGAGCCGCTCTTGCCCTTGGCCGCGCCGTCGCCGCCCTTCTTCCCGCCCTTGGCGCTCTCGACGCTGCGGCGCAGGGCCTCCATGAGGTCGATGACCTCCGCACCTTCCTCGCCCTCGGCCTTGGCGCCGAACGTCGCGGCCGTGTCGACCGCCTCGCCCTGCTCGATCTTGGCCTCGATGAGCTGGCGCAGCTGAGCCTGGTACTCGTCCTCGAACTCCTCCGGGCTGAACTCGGACTCGAAGCTCGCGACGAGCTGCTGCGACATCTTGAGCTCGGTGCTCGAGATCCGCACGTCCTCGTCGAGCGAGCCGAACGAGGGCTCGCGCACCTCGTCGGCCCACAGCAGGGTCTGCAGCACCAGCACGTCGTCGCGCACGCGCAGCGCCGCGAGGCGCGTGCGCTGCCGCAGGGCGAACTTCACGACGGCGGTCCGGTCGGTCTCCTCGAGCGTGCGGCGCAGCAGCACGTACGCCTTCGGGCTCTTCGAGTCGGGCTCGAGGTAGTACGTGCGGTCGTACATGATGGGGTCGATCTGGTCGCTCGGAACGAACTCGACCACCTCGATCTCGCGGTTGCTCTCGGCCGGGAGCGCCGCCAGGTCGTCCTTGGTGATGACGACCGTGTGCTCACCGTCGTCGTACGCGCGGTCGATGTGCTCGTACGGCACCACCTCGCCGTCGAGCTCGCAGACCCTCTTGTACCGGATGCGCCCGCCGTCCTTGTCGTGCACCTGGTGCAGCGGCACGTCGTGGTCCTCGGTGGCGCTGTACAGCTTCACCGGGACGTTGACGAGACCGAACGTCACGGCACCCTTCCAGATCGCCCTCATTGCTCCATGGTCGTCCGACCTGCGCCGTCCCGCCACCGACGGCGCTCGTCAGGGCTGATCGTCGGCAGGCGCGGAGGTGCGGCCGGAGCCCACGAGGGGGTGGCCCGCGGCGCGCAGGACGCGCGACCGGTAGACCGCGAGGAAGCCGGCGAACGCGGCGACCGCCGCGACCGTGTTGAAGCCCATGCGGGAACGCCAGTGCCAGGTCTCGAAGTCGCGAGCGACCTGCGTCAGGTACTCGGCGCCGTGCACCGCGAGGCCCTCGACGAACATGATCTCGTTGCGCGGCCAGAAGTACAGGATCGACGCCAGGCCCTCGGCGAGGATCATCACGAGGCTGAGCACCAGCCACCGGCGCGCGTCCCGGTGACGCCAGCACAGCACCAGGGCGGCGGCACCCAGGACCCACGAGAGGAACCCGAGCGGGGGGAAGAAGTCGGACGGGCCGGTCACGGCGAGGAAGTCCATCGCGAGCCCGAGCGAGGCCGGCGGGTCGCTGAACACGTTGGGGTAGATCATGAAGGTCTCGAGCACGATCGCGCCCAGCAGGATCAGCATGACCCAGAGGTAGCCGAGCGCCAGGAGCAGGGCCGCCGTCTCGCGCCGGGCCGACGGGCGGGTGCTGCTCCGGGAGCCGGGGGCGTGGGGGTCGTGGTGCGTCTTCGTCGTCATGCGAGGGACGCTAGGAGGCCGGCGCGCTCACGTCTGCCGTCGCCGGACGTCTCCCCCGGTCGCCCCCGGGCGACGCCAGGTGTCGACGACGGTCGACGGTGGTCCGCGGAGTCGTCGGGTCGCCGGCAGAACAGCGTGATCGCCGCCGCGACGGAGACGTTGAGGGACTCCACGTGGGGCGCCGTCGGGATGGTCACGGCTCCGGCCGCCCGCGCGCGGAGCTCCTCGGAGCAGCCGCGTCTCTCGCTGCCGAACACGAGCGCGACCCGCCGGGTCACGGAGCCCAGGGCGTGCACCGGCTGCGCGGCCTCGGCGTCGGCCACGACCAGCGGGAGGTCCGCGGCCCGGCAGAACTCGACCACGTCCTCCGCCGTGGCGAGCACCACCGGGAGGCTGAGCACCAGCCCTCGGCTGGCGCGGACCAGCCGCCGGTCGGTCACGGTCGTCAGCCCCGAGTCGACCAGCACGACGCCTGCGGCGCCCATCGCGGCCGACGAGCGCACGACCGCACCGATGTTCCCGGCGAGGCGCACCCCGTCCAGGACGACGACGTCACCGTCGCGACGGGCGAGCGCGTCCAGCCCGTGGGCGCGCGGTCGCCGCGCCACGGCGAAGACCCGCGACGAACGCTCGACGCCGAAGACGTCCTTCGCCACGTCCGCCGGGACGCGAGCGTGCGGCACGCCGCGGAACGCCGAGCCGTCCGGCGCGCGGGGCGGGACCTCGCTCGTGTGGAAGATCTTGAGCACGCGGACTCCGGCGCGCACCGCCTGGTCGATGTTCTCGGGATCGTCGACGAGGAACAGTCCCCGGCCGGCCCGGCGCCCTCGGAGGACCGCACGGACGAGGGCCACGTCCTGGTCCGTCGCGGTCCCGGTCCCGGTGACCTCCATGGTTCCCACCTCCGTGGGGACCCTAGGGGCTGCCGTTGCGTCAACCTCAAGAGGTGGACGTCGTCGTCAGGCGACGAGCGTGGTCACCCCGAGCACGCCCACCGCGAGCGCCAGCGCCAGCGAGACCCCGATCAGCACGGCGTGCACGGTGTAGAAGCGGGTCCGCCGCCCGGCCTGGTCGCGGGAACGCGGGTCGGCCGCGACGCGCACGAAGAACCGCGGCCAGATCAGCAGGTTCCAGACGGCGGCGAGGACCAGGACGACGGACCATGCGAGGGGGAGGTTCACGCGCGCACCCGCGTCGTCGCGTCGAGCTTGGCACCCAGCTCGGCGTCGGTCGGCTCGACGAGCACCTCGCCGTCCGGGAACACGATCACGGGGATGTTCTTGCGGCCGCTGATCGCCTCGGCCTCGTCGGCGCGCTCGGGGGCGGTCATGAGGTCGACGTAGTCGTAGTCGACGCCGCGGGCGTCGAGCACGCGCCTCGCGCGGCGGCAGTCGCCGCACCAGGCGGCGCCGTACATCGTGAGCCCAGGAACCCGTTCAGTCATGCGCAGGAGCCTACGTCGCGCCACGATGGTCCGATGGCACGGTCCTCCACCTCCTCGAGCCCGCCGCAGACGGTGTCCGTCGAGGGGCACCGCCTGCAGCTGACCAACCTCGACAAGGTCCTCTACCCGGCCACGGGCACCACCAAGGGCGAGGTCCTGCACTACCTCGCCGAGATCGCGCCCGTGCTCATCCCGCACGCCGCGAACCGGCCGGCGACGCGCAAGCGCTGGCCGGACGGCGTCGAGGGCCAGGTGTTCTTCCAGAAGAACACCGACAAGTCCACGCCGTCGTGGGTGCGCACGCGCCGCATCCAGCACAAGTCCAGCACCAACGACTACGTGCTGGTCAACGACCTGGCCACGCTCACCTGGCTCGGCCAGACCGCCACGCTCGAGGTGCACGTGCCCCAGTGGCAGTTCGGCCGCACGGGGGTGCGGCACAACCCGGACCGCCTGGTCCTGGACCTCGATCCCGGTCCGGGCGCCGGGCTGGCCGAGTGCGCCGAGGTCGCACGCTGGGCCCGGGCGATCCTCGTCGGCATGGGCCTGGACCCGATGCCCGTCACGAGCGGGTCGAAGGGCATCCACCTGTACGCGGCGCTCGACGGCAAGCAGGACTCCGACCAGGTCTCCGCGGTCGCCAAGGAGCTCGCACGGTACCTCGAGTCGGAGCACCCGGATCTCGTGGTCAGCGACATGAAGAAGTCCCTGCGCGGGGGCAAGGTGCTCGTCGACTGGTCGCAGAACAACGGGAACAAGACGACGATCGCGCCCTACTCGCTGCGCGGCCGCGAGCGCCCGACCGTCGCCGCGCCGCGCACCTGGGACGAGCTCGACGACCCGGACCTGAGGCATCTCGAGCACACCGAGGTGCTCGAGCGGGTCGCGCGCGACGGCGACCTGCTCGCCGACCTGACGAAGGGCCACCTCGCCGTGCTCGAGCCGACGCCGGAGCGCATGGCGACGTTCGAGCGGCTCGAGGTCTACCGGGCCAAGCGCGACCCGGAGAAGACCCCCGAACCGTTCGGGACCGGGTCGCCCGGCGAGGCGGGCGACACCAGGCCGACGTTCGTCATCCAGGAGCACCACGCGCGACGTCTGCACTGGGACTTCCGGCTGGAGCACGACGGCGTGCTCGTGAGCTGGGCGCTGCCCAAGGGAGAACCGACCGACCCGGCCAAGAACCACCTCGCCGTGCAGACGGAGGACCACCCGCTCGAGTACGGCTCGTTCGAGGGCACCATCCCCGCCGGCGAGTACGGCGGCGGTGAGGTCACGATCTGGGACGCGGGCACCTACGAGCTCGAGAAGTGGGTCGAAGGCAAGGAGGTCATCGTCACCCTGCACTCCGAGCGCCGCGGCTCGCGCCGTCTCGCGCTGATCCAGACCGGCGGACGCGGGTCGAGCGGGGACGGCGACGAGAACAGCTGGCTCATCCACCGCACCAAGGACCAGCCCGGAGACGCCGCGCCGGCCGAGCCGCCGGCCGGGTCCACAGGCGAGTCCCCGGCCGAGTCCCCGGGCACCGGGCGCGAGCGCCCGGCGCGACGGCCGCCGTCGGGACGGAGGGCCGAGTCGGAGGCCGAGCTGCCGGCCCGGCCGATGCTGGCGACCGCGGGGTCGCCCGGCGAGCTGCGCGGGCTCGAAGCCGAGGCGTGGGCGTTCGAGATGAAGTGGGACGGCTTCCGCACCCTGGCGACCGTGACCCGCCCGCCCGGCGGCGAGGCCCAGGTCCGCCTGGCCAGCCGCACGGGGCTCGACATGACCCACACGTACCCCGAGCTGCAGGCGCTCGCCGACATGCTCGACCCCGACGACCTGCCCGCGGTGCTCGACGGCGAGATCGTCGCGCTCGACGCGCGCGGGCGCCCCGAGTTCCGGCGGCTGCAGCAGCGTGCCAACCTGCAGAAGAAGCGCGACGTCGAGGCGGCGCGCCGCAAGGTCAGGGTCGACCTCATGCTCTTCGACGTGCTGGCGCTCGCCGGCGAGCCCGTGACCGACCGTACGTACGACGAGCGGCGCCACCTCCTGGAGCGGGCGGTGCGCCCCGCGCGGCCGGTGCACGTCCCGCCCGCGTTCGACGGCGACCTCGAGGCCGCGATGGACACCTCGCGCGACCTGCGGCTCGAGGGGGTGCTCGCCAAGCGCCGCTCCTCGACGTACGCGCCGGGGCGGCGCTCGCGGGAGTGGCTCAAGGTCAAGCACTCGCGCATGCAGGAGGTGGTCGTCGTCGGCTGGCGGCCGCTCCACGCAGGCCAGGCGCGCGAGGACGACCGGACCATGGGCTCGCTGCTGCTCGCGCTCCCGGCACCGACCGGCGCGGACGAGACGGCCCTGCGCTACGTCGGCAAGGTCGGCACCGGGTTCGCGGAGAAGGACCGCCGCGAGATCGCCACGAGGCTGCGGTCGATCGAGCGCAGGTCACCCCCGCTCGACGGCGTCCCCCGCGCCGAGGCCCGGCACGCCCGCTGGGTGACGCCGCGGCTCGTGGGCGAGGTCGAGTACGGCGACTGGACGGCCGACCCGACCGATCCGGACCTCGTCGACGAGGCGCGGCTGCGGCACGCGAGGTGGCGCGGGTGGCGCGAGGACAAGGAGCCTGCCGACGTCGTCGTCGAGTAGCTCTCGGCGACGACGTCGGGCGTCTCAGGCCAGTCGGGCGAAGACCACCGTGTTGTCCTCGTAGTGCCCCACCGCCGGGTCCCAGTCACCGCCGCACGTGATCACGCGCAGCTCGGGGCCCTCGGTGTTGGCGTACACCCGGCTCGTCGGGAACTCGTCCTTCGGGTACGCCTCGACCTTCTCGACGACGAACGTCAGGCTCGAGCCGTCCTCCCGGTCGACATGGATCTCGTGGCCGGGCTCGAGAGCCGACAGGTCGTAGAAGACGGAGGCGCCGTTCGGGCTGTCGACGTGACCCTCGATCACCGCGGGCCCGTCCTCCCCGGGCCGTGGCGACCCGTCGAACCAGGCGGCCAGGTCGATGTCGTCACCGGCCGGGACCGCGATGGCTCCGTCCGCGTCCAGGCCCAGGTGCAGCAAGGACGAGTCGACGTCGATGGCCGGGATTCGCACCCGCACGGGCAGGGCCGCGCGCTCCTCGGCCGGTTCGACCGGCTCGGCCGGCTCCGGTGCGGCCGTGGCGGGCGGCGTCGGTGTCGGTGTCGGTGTCGGTGGCGCGGGTGCCGCCGGGACAGGTGCGGCCGGAGCCGAGGACCGCGCCGCCGCCGGGTCCGCGGGGGCCGCGACGGGCGCGACGTGCTGGTCTGCGAGCCCGACGGCGACCGCCGTCGCGCCGCCGAGGGCGAGCACGGCGGCGGCGACGACGGTCGCGCGTCGGTTTGGCATCAGGCGTCCTGGCGGACGTTCTGACGACGGCGCAGGACGCCGGCACCGATCAGGCCGGCACCCGCGAGGAGCGCCGCGCCGCCACCCGCGACGAGACCGAGGTTCTCGGTGCCCGCGGTCGAGCCGGTTCCGGTCTGGACGCCGCCGGTCGGCATCTCGTCCATCTGCGAGACGGTGAGCAGGCCGCACAGGGCGGGGTCGGTGGCCTCGGCCGGGAGCGCCGGGTCGAGGTCGGACATGACGTCGCCGTCGTACTCGCCGTTGCCGTTGTGGTCGACGCCGTGGATGACGAGCACGACCTCACCCGCCATGACCGCGTCGGCGAACCCCTGCGAGACCTCGATCTCGCCGCGCTGGTAGTCGATCTGACCGCCCTCGGCCGTGTCGTAACGGTCGATCGCGAGCACCGAGTCGGGCGAGGTGTCGCCCTCGGTCGTCAGGGAGACCTGCACCTCTCCGTAGGACGGGCCGCCCTCCGAGGTGGTCAGGGTGCCGGAACCGTCCGCGTCGGCCTCGGCCGCGGGACACTCGTGCGCGGCGTCGGCGCCGTGGTGGAGGTGCGCCGCGTGCGGGCTGCCGGCCAGCAGGCCGGAGGCGGCGAACTCGACGGTGATCATGGTGCCGTCCACCCACACCATGGCGTCACCATCGCCTTCGACGCCGTTCAGAGGCACGGCGACGAGCTCGCCCTGCGTGGTGTCGTCCGCCGCGGCAGCGGTGCTCGCCGCGGCCAGCAGCGCTGCGAGGGAGAGCGCGGGCACCGCGAGCGCGGTGCGGGTACGTGCCTTCATGGTCGTTCCCTTCATCGGGCGGCCACGACCGTCGTGACCTGGCAGGGGTTCGGAGCCCTCGGACGGACGGATGGGTGGTCGGGAGAACTCGTCCTCGTACGGCACCCGCACGGCCCCCGCGTTCGCCCGCGTGGCACCCTGTGGGCATGACGCCGTTCGCCCCGCACGTGTACGCCGAGCGCCGCCGCCGGGCGGCGGCGCAGGCCGCAGAGTCCGGCCTCGACGGCGTGCTGGTGACGCCCGGGCCGGACCTCACGTACTTCCTCGGCTACACGCCGGCGGCCGAGACCGAGCGGCTCACGATGCTCGTCATCGGTGCCGACGACCCCGACGGCGCGACCGCGGTCGTGCCGTTGCTCGAGGCGCACGACATGGTGGTCGGCGCCGTCGGCGGGGTCGAGACCCTTCCCTGGTCCGACGGCGAGGACGAGCACGCGGTCGCCGCTCGGCTGCTGCGCGACGGCGGCCGGTACGCGATCAGCGACGCGGCCTGGGCGCTGCACGTGCTCGGGATGCAACGGACGCTGCCGTCGGCGTCCTTCGCCGCGGTCACGCACGCGCTGCCGCTGCTGCGGGCGGCCAAGGCGCCCGAGGAGGCCGCGCGGCTGGCCGCGGCGGGCGCCGGCGCCGACGCAGTCCTCGCCGAGATCGTGCGACGTCCGTTCGCCGGCCGGCGCGAGCGCGACGTCGCGACGGACCTCGCGGAGCTGCTGCGCGCGCACCGGCACGAGCAGGTCGACTTCACGCTCGTGTGCGCGGGCGAGAACGGCGCCGACCCGCACCACGAGCCGTCCGACCGGGTGATCCGCGAGGGAGACATGGTCGTCATGGACTTCGGCGGCCTCGCCGACGGCTACGGCTCGGACATCACGCGCACGGTGCACGTCGGCGAGCCCACCGCCGAGGAGCGCGAGGTGCACGACGTCGTGCGCGCGGCCCAGCAGGCCGGCGTCGACGCGGTGCGCCCGGGCGCCACGTGCGAGGACGTCGACCGCGCGGCGCGCGGCGTGATCGAGGACGCCGGCTACGGCGAGCGGTTCATCCACCGGACCGGGCACGGGATCGGCCTGACGACGCACGAGCCGCCGTACATGGTCGCGGGCGAGACGACGCCGATCACCCCCGGCATGTGCTTCTCCGTCGAGCCGGGGATCTACCTGCCCGGCCGGTTCGGCGTGCGGATCGAGGACGTCGTCGTCGCCTTCCCGCAGGACGTGCCCGGGGTCGACGACGCACCCCACGCCGCCGTGCGGCTCACCACCTCGCAGCACGAGCTGCTCGTGGTGGAGTAGCGGCTCAGCCCGCCGCAGCCGTGCTGTGCTCAGCCCGCCGCAGCCCGCCCGTGGCGCCAGTAGCCGACGAAGTCGACGTGCGCCTTGGGTACGCCGCGCTCGTTGACCAGGTGCCGCCGCACCCCGGTGGCCAGCCCGGACTCCCCCGCCGCGAGCGCGTAGGCGACGCCCTCGGGCAGGTCGACGTCACGCAGCACCGCCAGCGCCGCCCGGCCAGGCACGTCGTGCCCACCCGCGCCGGGCAGCTCGTCGCGGGCGACCCAGCGCAGCTCCACGCCGGCCGGCACCCGGAACTCCTGCCGGTCGTCCGCCGTCGGGACCTCGACGATCGCGAGACCGCGCGCGTCGTCGGGCAGCGACTCGCACACGCCGGCGACCGCCGGGAGCGCGGTCTCGTCCCCGACGAGCAGCGTCCAGTCGTGCTCGTGCCGCGGGTTGTAGCCGGTGCCCTGGTCGAGGATCCCGACCCGGTCGCCGGCGCGCGCCGTCATGGCGAACGCGGACGCCGGACCGGTGTGGCCGTCGTCGTCGGCGTGCAGGACGAAGTCGACGTCGATCTCGTGCAGGTCGGGTCGCGCGGCGCGCACCGTGTAGCTGCGGACCCACGGCCGCTGCGCGCGCGGCGTCGCGAGGTACTGCAGGTACCAGCCCCACTCCGAGGTCCGGGTCGGCAGCCGCAGCGCGTCCTGGCCGGGTCGCGGGAGGAAGAGCCGGAACCACTGGTCGTGGCCGACCGGGGTGAAACGGTCGAGCCCGCCGAGCGTCACCCGGACCATGTGCGGGCTCACCTGCTTCGTCCTGACCACCTCGGCGACGGTGACGTGCGGGTCGACGGGCTTGCGGACGCGGAACTGACTGCTCACACCGGGAGGTTAGGGCCTCCTAACCCGTCCGACCAGGCGCGTCCCGCCCGTGAGACGCCCGTGCAGCACACTGGTCGCGTGCCCCGCCCCGCTCTCGTCACCTGCTGCGTCGCGCTCGCGCTCGCCGTGGGAGCGTGCGCGCCGGGCCCGGGCGGCCCGGGGGAAGCCTCGCCGAGCCCTCCGTCGTCGCCGACGACGGAGACCGGTCCGTCCGGGGGTCTCGCGTCCGCGGCGGCCGGGACGGACGTGACGGCGGGCGACGTCACCCTGACGGTGACCGTGCCCGGTGGCGCGCCGCAGGACGCCCGGGTCCGTGCGTCCGCCGACGCGCGCGCCGGCACGGCCG
>JAPSLQ010000294.1 GCA_031180595.1 Isoptericola sp.
GCGAGGTTGCCGTACCCGAGCACGAGCGTCGTCGACCGCGCCGCCGGCCGCACCTGGTAGCGCCGCAGGTCGACGACGCCGACCTCGCGCGCCGCGGCCTCGCGCACGACGTCCGCTGCGTCCGGGGGCGGCGCGCCGTCAGGGCCCGCAGGCAGCTCGAGCAGCGCGTGCAGTCCCGCCGCCATCCCGCGCAGGGCGGCGCCGGGCAATGCGCCGGCCAGCGCCGAACCGAGCGCGTCGTGCCGCCGCCGGTACCGGACGCGCGCCGCGCGCAGGTGCCGGTCGTACGCGCCGCCGTCGACGAAGCGCGCGAACGTGAGCTGGTCGACGACGGACGGGCCGGGCCGCGTCCCGCCGGCGTCGGCGAGCGCCGCGCGCCACGCCGGCGGCACCACCATCCACCCGACGCCGAACGCCGGCGCGAGCGTCTTGCTCAGGCTGCCGAGGAGCAGCACACGGTCGGGCCCGAGCTGCTGCAGCGCCGCGACGGGCCGCCGGTCGTAGCGGAACTCGGCGTCGTAGTCGTCCTCGATGAGGAGCCCGTCGACGTCGCGGGCCCACGCCAGGACCCGCTCGCGGCGTTCGGCGGCGAGCGCCGTCCCGGTGGGGAACTGGTGCGCGGGCGTGAGCAGCGCTGCCCGCGCACCCGTGCGGCGGGCGGCGTCGATCAGCGCGCCGACGTCGACCCCGGCGCCGTCGACCGGGACGGGCACGGTCTCGAGCCCGGCCGCGGCGGCCCCAGCGCGCAGCACGGGCCACGAGGGGTCTTCGACCAGCAGCCGGCGATGTCCGGCTCGCACGAGCGCCGCGGCCACGCGGGCCATGGCGTCCGTCGCCCCGCGCGTGACGACGACGGCCTCGTCCGTCGCGTCGACCGCCCGCGACCGCCGCAGGTGCGCGGCGATCGCGGACCGCGCACGCGAGTGGCCGGCGTCGGGCGCGGCCCCGAGGTCGTCGTTCGAGGCGACCGCGAGCGCCTCGCGCGCCGCCCGGAGCCACGCCTCGCGCGGTGCGTGCCGCAGGTCGGGGACGCCGGGGGCGAGGTCGAACCGCGGTCGCCTGACCGACGGCGGCACCCCGGCCGCGCCCGCGGCGCGGGGCGGCGGTGGGCCCGGGACGGGCGACGGCCGCGCACCCGCGGCGACGCGCGTGGCGGAGCCCGTCCGCGCCTCCAGGAGGCCCTCGGCCACGAGCTGCCCGTACGCCTCGGTCACCACCCATCGCGACACGCCGAGCGCCTCGGCCAGCCGCCGGCTCGCGGGCAGGGCGGCACCGGCCGGGACGCGGCCGGACCGGACCGCGTCGCGCACCGCCCGCTCGAGGCGCACGACGAGCGGCCCGGCGTGCGCGTCGAGGTCGAGCAGCGTCTCCCACGCGAGCGAAGTGGTCTGGTCAGTTCCCATCAGATCGGACGGTACACCCGGACCGATCCGCTCCTAGCGTGAAGGACCGGGGCACGCCACCGCGCCGCACCACCCCACCACCCCACCACCCACACCATCGAGGGAGCACGACCATGCGCTACCGCACCATCGGCGACGGCGACCGGGCGATCGAGGTCTCGACGCTCTGCCTCGGCGCCATGAACTTCGGCACGATCGTCGACGAGGAGACGTCGTTCGCCATCCTCGACCGCTTCGTCGAGGCAGGCGGCACGTTCGTCGACACCGCCAACAACTACAACGCCTGGGTCGGCGGCCACGGCCGCGACAGCGAGGACCTGCTCGGCCGCTGGCTCGCGAGCCGCGGCGTGCGCGACCAGGTCTTCATCGCGACGAAGCTCGGAGCCGCCAAGAAGGACCCGAGCAAGCCGCTGTCGAACACGCCGCCCACCAACTTCCAGGGTCTCGGCGCGGCGACGATCGACGCGGAGGCGCACGAGAGCCTGCGCCACCTGGGTGTCGACCGGATTGACGTCCTCTACGGCCACGTCGACGACCGGGACACCCCGCTCGCCGAGACGGTCGGCGCGTTCGGCAAGCTGCAGGCCGAGGGCGTCGTCGGGCTCACGGGCATCTCGAACGTCGCGCTCTGGCGCCTCGTCGAGGCGCGCACCGAGGCCGAGCGGCAGGGGGTGGCGCCCTACGCCGTCGTCCAGCAGCAGCACAGCTACGTGTACCCGCGCCCGCAGCCGGTCCGCACCAACTGGGCGTCGCCCGAGCTGTTCGACTACGCCGCGTCCACCGGGACGGACGGCCGCCCGAGCCTCGCGGTCGTGGCGTACTCGCCGCTGCACCAGGGCGGCATGACACGGAGGGACAAGCCGCTGTTCAACGGCGCCGACCACGCCGGCTCGCGCTTTCGCGTCCGGATGCTGCGCGAGGTCGCCCGCGAGATCGGTGCGACGCCGTCGCAGGTCGCTCTCGCGTGGATGCTCGGCGCGGAGGTGCCGGCGATCCCGGTCGTCGGGCCGAGCAGCGTCGCGCAGCTCGACGAGCTGCTCGGCGCGGCCGACCTCGACCTCGGCCCCCGGGT
>JAPSLQ010000045.1 GCA_031180595.1 Isoptericola sp.
GGCGAGCTGGAGACGTTCCTCGCGGCCGTGCCGCGCGACGTGCTGGTCGTGCTCGACGAGGCGTACCTCGAGTTCGTCCGCGACCCGCAGGCGCCCGACGGCCTCGACGTGCTGCGCCGGCACCCCAACGTGGTGCTGCTGCGCACGCTGTCGAAGGCGTACGGGCTCGCGGGCCTGCGCGTCGGCTACGCGGTCGCCGAGCCGCGCCTCGCGAGCGGCGTCCGCGCCGTGTCGACGCCGTTCGGCGTCTCGCACGTCGCGCAGCGCGCGGCGATCGCCTCGTTGGCCCCGACCGCACAGGAGGAGCTGCTCGAACGGGTCGACGCGCTCGTCGCCGAGCGGACGCGCGTCGCGGACGCGCTGCGCGAGCAGGGGTGGGACCTGCCCGAGAGCCACGCCAACTTCGTGTGGTTCGGCCTGGGGGACCGGACGACGGCCCGCGCCGCCGAGGCCACGGCGGCCGGCGTGCTCGTGCGCCCGTTCGCGGGGGACGGCCTGCGCGTCAGCATCGGCGAGGTCGAGGCCAACGACGCGTTCCTCGCCGTCGCCCGCGCCTGGCGCTGACGGCGGCGCGGCTCCGGTGCGCAGAGCCTCAGAGCCGCAGAGCCTCAGAGCCGCAGAGCCTCGGCGACGGGGACGTCCCCCGCGGTGAACCGCACGAACCGGCCGACGGTCGCCGGCTCGCGCAGGGTGGCGGCGGCCACCTCCGCGACGTCCGCCCGCGACACCTGGCCGGCAGACCCTCGGGGTGCGGGCTCGTCGTCGCCGAGCACGGCGATGCGGCCCGTGGGCGGGTCGGTCGTGAGCGTGCCGGGGCCGAGGATGGTCCAGTCCAGGTCGCTGCTCCGCAGGTGGTCGTCGGCGGCGAGCTTGGCGTCCGCGTAGGGGAAGAAGCCGGAGTCCTCGGACACCCCGTGGTCCGGCGTCGAGCCGATCCACGACACCATGACGTAGCGGCGCACCCCGGCGGTGCTCGCCGCGTCCATCGAGCGGATCGCGGCGTCGCGGTCGACGGCGTAGGTGCGCGACGGGTTGCCGCCGCCGGCACCCGCGGACCAGACCACGGCGTCCGCGCCGTCGAGCGCGGCGGCGATCTCGTCGGTGGACGCGTGCTCGACGTCGAGCAGGACCGGGTCGCCACCGAGGTCGCCCACGCGGTCGACCTGCTCGGGCTTGCGCACGATCCCGACCACCTCGTCACCGGAGTCCGCGAGCAGCGGGACGAGGTGCTGCGCGACCTTGCCGAGAGCACCGATGACGACGACCTTCACGACAACCTCCGGGAGCAGGACGGGACGACCGTCCTACCGTCGCGCAGCGGCGCCGACGCCGCCACCGCGCGCCTCGGCGCGCGCCGCGTCGGCGGGCGTGTCGCCCTCGAGGTAGCGCGGGCCCGGTCCGAGCGCGGACGCCCGGTCGCCGGGGTTCTGCAGCGCGCACCGCTCGAGCGACAGGCACCCGCAGCCGATGCACGAGTCCAGGTCGTCGCGCAGCCGCTCGAGCTCGGCGATCCGGGCGTCGAGCAGCGGCCGCCACGAGCTCGACAGCCGGCTCCAGTCCTGCGCCGTGGGGGTCCGCCCGTCGGGCAGCGTCGCCAGGGCGTCCCGGATCTGCTCGAGGGTGAGCCCGACCCGTGACGCGGTGCGGATGAAGGCCACCCGCCGCAGCACGCTGCGCCGGTAGCGCCGCTGGTTGCCCCCGGTGCGCTCGGAGGCGATGAGCCCGAGCGACTCGTAGTAGCGCAGGCCCGACGGTGCCACGCCGCTGCGGCGCGAGACCTCGCCGATCGTCAGGTGCGGTTCCACGTGTCGCTCGACCTCCGTCGTCGGACCCCTTGACCTCAAGTGCGCTTGAACTTACAGGATCGCGGCATGGTCACGACAGACGCCGTCCCGCCCGAGGTGCTCGACCTCGTCGCCCGTGTCACGGGCGACGAGAAGCACGACCCCAGCGCCCACTCGACGCTCGACGTCGTGTGGGTCCTCTACGACCAGGTCCTGCGGGTGTCCCCCGACGACCCGCAGCATCCCGACCGGGACCGGTTCCTGCTCTCCAAGGGTCACGGGCCCGCCTCGACGTACGCGGTGCTCGCCGCCAAGGGCTTCTTCCCCGTGGAGTGGCTCGACGACGTCGCGTCGTGGTCGTCGCGCCTCGGCCACCACCCGGACCGCACCCTGGTGCCGGGCATCGAGATCGGCAGCGGCTCGCTCGGCCACGGGCTCGCGATCGGCGTCGGGCTCGCGCTGGGCCTGCGCGGGCGGGGTTCGCCCGCGCGCGTCGTCGTGCTCGTCGGGGACGCGGAGCTGGACGAGGGCAGCAACCACGAGGCGATCGCCGTCGCGGGCCGGTTCGGGCTCGGCAACCTCACGTGCGTGGTGGTCGACAACCACAGCGACGGGCACGGCTGGCCGGGCGGGATCTCCGCCCGGTTCGCGGTCGAGGGGTGGGCCGCCGCCGACGTCGCCGCGCGCGACCACGCCGCGCTGCGCGAGGCGCTGCTGCGCACCGAGCCCGACCGGCCGTCCGTCGTCGTCGCGGACACGACCGTGACTCCCCGCTTCGCCCGCACCACCGCGGCCGAGGAGGTCGCCGCATGAGCCGGCCCGGCATGCGTGAGCGCTTCTACGCTGAGCTCGACGGTGTGCTCGCCGCCCACGAGGACGCCGTCGTGGTGCTGGCCGTCATCGGCGCGGCCGCGACGGCCCGCGTGGCCGCCCGGCACCCCGGTCGGGTCGTCGACGTCGGCATCCGTGAGCAGGCCATGGTCGGCGTCGCCGGCGGGCTGGCGCTCGCGGGTCTGCGGCCGATCGTCCACACCTACGCCCCGTTCCTCGTGGAACGTGCCTACGAGCAGCTCAAGCTCGACCTGGGGCACCAGGACGTCGGTGCGCTGCTCGTGAGCACGGGCGCGTCGTACGACGCGAGCACCGCGGGCCGCACGCACCAGGCGCCCGCCGACGTCGCGCTCGTCTCGGCGCTGCCCGGCTGGACCGTGCACGTGCCGGGGCACGCCGACGAGCTCGCGGAGGTCGTGCACCGCGAGGCGGGCCTGTCCGGGCGCGCGTACGTCCGCATGTCGACGCTGCAGAACGACCGCGCGTACCCGGTGGACGGACGGCTGCACCTCGTGCGCGACGGCGCGTCCGACGATCCGCTCGTGGTCGCCGTCGGGCCGCTGCTCGACACGGTCCTCGCCGCGACGCGCGACCTGCCGGTGCGCGTCGCGTACACCGCGACGCCGCACCCGCTCGACGCCGCGGGCCTGCGGGCGCTCGCCGGCCCGACGCCGGCGCTCGCGGTCGTCGAGCCGTACCTCGAGGGCACGAGCGCGCACGCCGTCGCCGCGGCGCTCGCCGACCGGCCGAGCCGTGCGGTGCACGTCGGCGTGCCGCGCGACGCCGAGCTGCGCCGCTACGGCACGCCGCGCGACCACGCCGCCGCGCACGGGCTCGACGCCGCGGGGGTCCGCCGCCGCGTCAAGGAGCTGCTGGGCGGGTGAACCCCAGGGGTCTGCACGGTGCCCGTCGTCGGCGCAGGTGACGGTTCCGCTCACGCCGGATGAACGCTTCCGGAAGGCCTGCACCGGCTTCGGACGAAAGCGGGCAAAAGGTGCAGGCGGCGTTCCTACGATGACCGAGGCCGCGAGGCCGACGTCCCATCCCCGTGCGAGCGGAACACCCCTGTGACCACCGTCGACACCCCCCCGGCGCCGACCGCGCCGGCACCACCGGCGCCAGCCCCACCGCCGTCCGGCCGGCCCGTCCCGCGCAGCCGGCTGGGCAGGCGCCGCCGTCGTGCCGCCCTCGGGTGGTTCCTGCTCCTGGCCGGCCCGAACGTCGCGCTCCTGCTGGTCTTCGTCTACCGGCCGCTGCTCGAGAGCTTCTACCTCTCGACGCTGCAGTGGAACCTCGGCTCGCCCGTCGCACGGCCGATCGGGCTCGGCAACTACGTCGAGTGGTTCACCGCGCCGAGCACGCCCACGGTCGTGACGACGACGCTGGTGTTCACGCTCTCGACCGTGGGCGGCGCGATGGTGCTCGGGCTGGGGCTCGCGCTGCTCCTCGACCGCAAGATCGCCGGCCGAGGCTTCGCCCGCACCGTCGCCTTCGCGCCCTACGTGCTGTCCGGGTTCGCCGTGGGGATCCTCTGGCTCTTCATGTTCGACCCGCGCTACGGGCTCGTGCAGGAGCTGCTCGGCCTCGTCGGCCTGCCGTCCCCGCAGTGGTACACCGAGCGCCCCTGGCCGCTGGTCATGGTGATCGTCGTCTACCTGTGGAAGAACCTCGGCTACGTCGCGCTCATCTACCTCGCGGGCCTCCAGTCCGTGCCGCAGGACCTCAAGGACGCCGCGGCGCTCGACGGCGCGTCGCCCGGGCGCACCCTGTGGTCGATCGTGCTGCCCCTGCTCACGCCCACGACCTTCTTCCTCCTGGTCACGATGCTGCTCTCGTCGCTGCAGTCGTTCGACATCATCAAGGCGATGACGTCCGGCGGGCCGCTGGGGTCCACCACGACGCTCATGTACTCGATCTACCAGGAGAGCTTCGTCAACGGGCGGGCCGGCTACGCCTCGGCCGTCGCCACGGTGCTGTTCCTCGTCCTCCTCGCGGTCACGGCGGTGCAGATGCGATTCCTCCAGCGGAAGGTCCACTACGCATGAGCGTCATCACGCCCCGCCGCGCGGTGCCGCGCGCCGGAAGCTACCTCGCGCTGGTCCTGGCGACCGTCGTCCTCGGCGCGCCGCTGCTGTGGATGGTCCTGGCGAGCGTGAAGACGCCCGACGAGCTCTACCAGCTCCCCCTGCAGTGGCTGCCGAGCCGGCTCACGTCGGACAACTACGCCCAGGCGGCCGAGACCGTCCCGCTGGGCCGGCTCCTGCTCAACAGCGTCGGGCTGACCGTCGTCGGGGCCGGGCTGAAGGTCGTGCTCGGGCTGTGCTGCGCATACGCGCTCGTGTTCCTCGACTTCCCGTTCAAGAAGGTCGTCTTCGGGCTGGTCATCGCGACGCTCATGATCCCGCCGCAGATCACGATCATCCCCAACTACACGCTCGTCGCGAGCCTCGGCTGGCTCAACACCTACCAGGGCATCCTCGTGCCGGGGCTGGCGAGCGCGTTCGGCACGTTCCTGTTCCGCCAGCACTTCCTGACGCTGCCGGCCTCGATCCTCGAGGCGGCCGAGCTCGACGGCGCCGGGCACTGGCGCAAGCTCTGGCGGTTCGTCGTGCCGATGAGCGCGCCGACGCTCGCCGCCGTCGCCCTCGTGTCCGTCGTGACCGAGTGGAACGACTACCTGTGGCCGTTCCTCGTGATCGACAACCCCCAGCGGATGACCCTGCCCGTCGGGCTGACCCTCCTGCAGAACATCGACGGCATGACGAGCTGGGGCGTGCTGCTCGCCGCCACCGTCGTGGTGACCCTGCCGATCCTGCTCGTCTTCCTCGTCCTGCAGCGGCGCCTCGTCGCGGGCCTCACCGCCGGCGCCGTCACCGGCTGACCGGCCCGTCCACCGTCCACACCTCCCCGTCGCTCGGGCACCCGAGCGCCGTCCCTGCACGCCCCGCGCACCGCCCGGTGCACGAACCGAAGGAGCACCCGTGTCCCACCGTCCCGCACGGCGCACGTCCCGCCGTCGGCCGCTCGTCCTCGCCTCCGCGCTCGCGGCGGCCGCGGCCCTGACCGCCACGGCCTGCGCCGGTCCGAGCGTCGGCTCCTCCTCCGCCGCGGAGGACGAGGCGAGCGAGGCGATCGACTGGTCGCAGGTCGAGCCCGCCTCCGAGATCACGTGGTGGAGCAACCACCCCGGCCAGTCGAAGGCCGTCGAGGAGGAGCTCATCGCTCGCTTCAACGAGGAGCACCCCGAGATCGAGGTGAACCTCGTGACCGCCGGCGCGAACTACGACGAGGTCGCGCAGCGCTTCCAGGCGGCGTCCCAGACGGACGAGCTGCCGGACCTCGTCATCGCGTCCGACGTCTGGTGGTTCCGGTACCACCTGAACGACCAGATCATGCCGCTCGACGACGTGTTCGAGCACCTGGAGGCCGACGCGGACGACTTCCAGCCGGCGCTGTACGCGGACTACGAGTACGAGGGCCAGCACTGGGCCGCGCCGTACGCCCGCTCGACGCCGCTGTTCTACTACAACAAGGACATGTGGGCGGCCGCAGGCCTGCCCGACCGTGGTCCCGAGACGTGGGCCGAGCTCGAGGAGTGGAACGCCTCGCTCAGCGAGCAGGTGCCCGACGGCGGCTCGACCTTCGGGCTCTCCACCGGCCCGTCCTGGGGCGCCTGGTGGTTCGAGAACATGATCTGGGGCCACGGCGGCCAGTACTCCGACGGCTTCGACCTCACGCTCGACAGCGAGGAGTCGATCGCGGGCGGCCAGTTCCTGCACGACCTGTTCCACTCCTCGGGCGTCGCGACGCTGTCCGCCGACGACGCGATGGCGGACTTCTCGGCCGGCCTCATCGCGTCGACCATCGGGTCGACCGGCTCGCTCAAGGGCGCGCTCGACACCGCCTCGTTCGAGGTCGGCACCGCGTACCTGCCCGACGGCCCCGCGGGCGGTGGCACGCCGACCGGCGGCACCGGGCTCGCGATCCCGTCCTCGAAGACCCCCGAGCAGCAGCTCGCGGCCGCGATGTTCCTCGAGTTCCTGACCAGCACCGAGAGCACCGCCTACTTCTCGGAGAACACCGGCTACATGCCCGTGCGCACCTCGGCCGTCGAGAGCGACACGATGAAGGCCATCTACGAGGCGACGCCGCAGTTCCGCACCGCCGTCGACCAGCTCGCGGAGAAGGCACGCCCGCAGGACGACGTCCGCGTCTTCGTCCCGGGTGCCGACGCCCTGCTCAACGACGCGATCGAGCAGATCGTGATCGACGGCACGGACCCGAGGACCGCGTTCGAGTCGATCACGCCGCAGATCGAGACCGCGTACGCGGAGAACGTGGAGCCGTACCTGTGAGTCTCGGCCGGGCTCACGCGCGGCCCCTCGTGGTCGCGCACCGCGGCAACAGCGCGGTCGCCCCGCAGAACACGCTCGCCGCGTTCGAGTCGGCGTGGCGCGCGGGTGCCGACAGCGTCGAGATCGACGTGCAGCTCACCGCCGACGGCGAGGTGGTGGTCATCCACGACGACACCGTGGACGCCACCACGTCGGGCACCGGCGCGCTGGCAGGTCTCGACCTCGCCGACGTCCGGGCGCTCGACGCGGGCTCCTGGTTCGCCGCCGCGTACGCAGGGCAGCGCGTCCCGACGTTCGCGGAGGTGGTCGAGCTGCTCCTCGCCCGTCCGGGCATGGCGCTGCTGCTCGAGGTCAAGGGCTCGTGGACGATGGACCAGGTGCGGCGGCTCACCGAGCCGCTGCGCGACGCCGGTCTGACCGACCGCGTGGTCGCGCAGAGCTTCTGGCCCGAGACGGTGGCGGCCCTGCGTGACGCCGATCCCGGGCTGCGCCGGGGGCTGCTGGTCGCCGCGCTCGAGGAGGACCTGCTCGCCCGGTGCGCCGAGCTCGAGGTCATGACCTGCAACCCGCTCGGGACGCTCCTCGTCGAGGACCCGGGCCTGGTCGGCCGGCTGCACGACGCCGGCGTGCAGGTCACCGTCTGGACCCTCAACGAGCCCGACCAGTGGGCCGAGGCCGTCCGGCTCGGCGTCGACGGCATCATCACCGACCGTCCCGACCGGCTCGTGGGCTGGCTGGACGCGGTGCGCGCACCGCTGGCGGCGACCCCGGCCTGACACCACCCGGCCTGACGCCACCAGCACCGAACCACCCTCGAGAACGCCGTCTCTCGCGCATCCGCCCGGATGCCGCGAGGGACGGCGTTCTCGCACGGGTGCTGAGAGGGGGTTGACACGTCGTCCGGACGAGCGGCACGATTGCTCAATCGATTGAGCAGTCAAACGATTGAGCACACGACGACGTGGAGGTGGTGACGATGTCCCGAGCGCGGCTCTCGGACGTGGCGGCGGCCGCCGGCGTCTCCATCAGCACCGTCTCCCTCGTCCTCAACGGGCGCGTCGCGCGGATCTCGTCGCAGACCCAGGACCGGGTGCGCGAGGCCGCCGCGTCGGTGGGCTACACCCCGAACTCCGTCGCGCGCGGGCTGCGCACGCAGCGGACCCGCACGATCGGCCTGATCTCGGACCGGATCGCGACGACGCCGTTCGCGGGCCGGATGCTCGCGGGCGCCCAGGACGTGGCGCGCGAGCACGGCCACCTGCTCTTCCTCGTGAACACGGACGGGGACGCCGACGTCGAGGCGGAGGCCGTCCGGGCGCTCGCCGGCCAGCAGGTGGACGGCATGGTGTACGCCGCGATGTGGCACCGCGTCGTCGACGCGCCGGCCGGGCTGCCGGCGGGGACCGTGTTCCTCGACTGCCGCCCGTCGTCGGGTGGGTTCCCTGCCGTCGTGCCCGACGACCGCACGGGTGGCCGGGACGCGGTGCGGCTCCTCGTCGAGGCGGGCCACCGGCGGATCGCCTACGTCGACGTCGACGAGGACGACCCGCCCGTCGCCGCGGGCCTGCGCCACGAGGGGTACCTCGAGGTGCTCGCCGACGCCGGCATCGAGCCCGACCCCGCGCTGCACGTCCGGCAGGAGTCGTCCGCGGCCGGCGGCCGTGCCGCCGCGGCCGCGCTCCTCGACCTCCCGGCCGACCGCCGCCCGACTGCCGTCTTCTGCTTCAACGACCGGATGGCCGCCGGGGTGTACGTGGCGGCGCACCGCAGGGGTCTCGACATCCCCGGGGACCTCTCGATCGTCGGCTACGACGACCAGCAGCTCGTCGCGGGGGAGCTCGACCCGCCCCTGACGACCATCGCCCTGCCTCACTACGAGATGGGCCGCTGGGCGACCGAGGTCGCGCTCGGGGTGCGGGAGCCCCCCGAGGGCGGCCGGCCCCACCTCATGCCGTGCCCGATCATCCGTCGGGACTCGGTCGGCCCGCCGCCGGCAGCAGCGCCAACTCCGGCCGGCGGCGAGCCTCTCACCACCCCGTGACCGCCGTCGGCGGCCGCAGAGCGGGTGCCCCGACGCGGACGTCGAGGCACCAGGAAGGAACCCCACGATGAACCGCGGATCCCTCACGAAGATCGTATCCGCCTCGGCCGTCTCGGCCCTGGCCCTCACGGCGTGCGGCCAGGCCGGTCAAGGCGGCGCGGACGGCGACGGCCCGGAGCGCCTGACGATGTGGACGCACTCGGCGGGCAACCCCGCCGAGCTCGAGGTCTACGAGCAGATCATCGCCGACTTCAACGCCTCCCAGGACGACTACGAGGTCGTCACCGAGGCGTTCCCGCAGGGCGCGTACAACGACGCGATCGTCGCGGCCGCCGCCGCGGACGACCTGCCCTGCCTCCTCGACATGGACGGTCCGATCGTCCCGAACTGGGCCTGGGCCGGGTACATCCAGCCGCTCGGTCTCCCCACGGAGATCACGGACGCCCTCCTTCCCACCGCGGTCGGCTCGTACCAGGGGGAGATCTACAGCGCGGGCTACTGGGACGCCGCGCTCTCGATCTTCGCGCGCGAGTCGGTGCTCCAGGAGAACGGGATCCGGATCCCGACGGTCGACGACCCCTGGACGATCGACGAGTTCGACTCCGTGCTCGCCACCCTCCAGGACGCGGGCTACGAGACGCCTCTCGACATCGGTGCGGAGGACACCGGCGAGTGGTGGCCGTACGCGTACTCGCCCATGCTCCAGAGCGCGGGCGGCGACCTGATCGACCGCGACACGATGCTCTCCGCCGAGGGTGCGCTCAACGGTCCCGAGGCCGTCGAGTTCTTCACCTGGTTCCAGGACGCCTTCGCCAAGGGCTGGGCCAGCAACGGCGGCACGGTCGGCAACGAGGAGTTCAACAACGACGAGGTGGCCCTGAGCTACACGGGCGTGTGGAACGCGCTCGACTCGCTCGAGGCGGCCGGCGACGACCTGCTGATCCTGCCGCCGCCGGACTTCGGCAACGGCCCCAAGATCGGCGGCGCCTCCTGGCAGTGGGGCATCTCCTCGACGTGCAGCTCGCCCGAGGGCGCCCGCGCGTACCTGGAGTTCAGCTTCCAGGACAAGTACATCACCCAGTTCAGCGACAAGCAGGTGGTCATCCCCGCGACCGAGGGCGCCGTCGAGGCCTCCGAGCACTTCGGTCCGGACGGCGACCTCCGGCCCTTCGTCGAGCTCTCCCAGGAGCTCGCCGTGCCGCGCCCGGAGACCCCCGCCTACCCGGTGATCTCCTCCACGTTCGAGAAGGCGGCGAAGGACATCATGAACGGCGCCGACGTGCAGCAGGCGCTCGACACCGCCGTCGCCGAGATCGACGCGAACATCCAGTCCAACGACGGGTACGGCTTCTGAGCCGACCGTCCGACCAGGCGCGCGGGGCGGCCGAGGCGAAGGTCGCCCCGCGCGCGGACGGAGTCGATCCATCATGACGACACCCATCTCCACGACCCCTGCGGCGGGGCTGCCCGTCCCGGAGACGCCACGGCAGGCGGGCGCGAGACGAGCGACGCGCGGTGCGGCGGTGCGTCGCGAGCGGCGCACGGGCCTCGCCATGGCGGCGCCCGCGCTGGTCCTCCTGCTGCTCTTCCTCATCGTCCCGGTGCTGCTCGCGTTCGGGCTCTCGTTCACGAACGCCCGCCTGATCTCGCCGAACCCGCCGCGGTTCGTCGGGCTCGACAACTTCCTGCGGGCGTTCACGTCCGACCCCGTCTTCCTGCGCTCGGCGATCAACACGTTCGTGTTCGCGGCCGTCGTGGTGCCGGTGCAGGCCGGCCTCGGCCTCCTGCTGGCCGTGCTGGTGAACCAGAAGATCCGCGGCGTCACCGCGTTCCGGGTCATCTACTTCATCCCGGTCGTGACCTCGATCGTCGTGGTCTCGATCCTGTGGCGGTTCATGTACCAGCCCGACGGGCTCGTCAACAGCGCCATCGACACGATCACCTTCGGGGCATGGCAGGGCACCGCGTGGCTCAACAACCCGGACACGGCCCTCGGCGCCATCATCGTGCTGTCGATCTGGCAGGCGGTGGGCTTCCACATGCTCATCTGGCTCTCCGGCCTGCAGACCATCCCCGAGGAGCTGTACGAGGCGGCGCGCATGGACGGCGCCGGCGCGTGGCAGCAGTTCGTCAACGTCACGTGGCCGGGCCTGCGCTCGACCATGGTCTTCGTCCTCGTCACGATCACCATCGCGGCGCTCGGGCTCTTCGTGCAGATCGACGTCATGACCCAGGGCGGCCCCGTGAACTCGACGACGACGCTCGTCTACCACGCCGTGCGCAAGGGCTACCGGGAGCAGGAGACCGGCTACGGCGCCACGATCTCGCTCATCTTCTTCGTGCTGGTGCTCCTCGTGGCCCTCGTCCAGCGCTACCTGACCCGAGACAAGGACTGACCCATGACCACCGCAACCCTCGGTGAGCGCGACGTCCGGCGCCGGCACAAGGTCGGGTCGTACGTCGTGATGTCGGCCCTCGCCGTCGTCTTCCTGTTCCCGCTCGTGTTCATGTTCGTCTCGAGCCTCAAGCCCGACGCGCAGATCCTCTCCGACGTCGGGTCCCCGCGCGCGTTCCTGCCCGTCGGCGACATCAGCCTCGAGAACTACTTCGGCGTCTTCGACCGCGTGCCGGTGAGCCGGTTCCTGGTCAACTCCGTCCTCGTGACCGTCCTGACCGTGGGTCTCGGCCTCGTCGTGAACTCGATGGCCGGGTTCGCGCTGTCGCGGTTGCGCTGGCGCGGCCGGGCTCTCGTCCTGGCCGTCGTCATCGCGACCCTGATCGTGCCCTTCGAGACGATCGCCGTCCCGATGGTCTACTGGGTCTCGAAGCTGCCGACCCTGGTCATGGAGGGCGGCGTGCTCAAGTACGACTTCGGGTGGCTGAACTCGTACCACGTGCAGATCGTGCCGTTCGTCGCGAACGCGTTCTCGATCTTCCTGTTCACGCAGTACTTCTCGACGATCCCGAAGTCGCTCGACGAGGCCGCCCGCATCGACGGCGCGAGCTGGTTCACGATCTACCGCCGCATCGTCGTCCCGCTCGCGGGCCCCGCGTTCGCGACCGTCGCGATCCTCACCTTCCTGCCGGCCTGGAACCAGTACCTGTGGCCCCTGATGGTGGTGCAGCAGGAGGAGCTGCGCCCCGTCATGGTCGGTATGCAGTACTTCTTCCAGCTCAACACCGCCTGGGGCGAGGTCATGGCCTACACGTCCCTCATCACGCTGCCCGTCCTCGCCGTGTTCCTCGCGTTCCAGCGCGCGTTCGTCTCGAGCGTCGCGGCGAGCGGCGTCAAGGGCTGACCCACGAAAGGGCTCACATGTTCACGCTCCCCGACTCCTGGGTGTGGGACTTCTGGTTCGCCGACGACGGCGAGCGTCACCACCTGTTCTTCCTCTACGCGTCGCGTGCGCTGCACGACCCCGACGCCCGCCACCACCGGGCCTCGATCGGCCACGCCGTGTCCGACGACCTCGTGACCTGGACCAGGGTCGAGGACGCGCTCGTGCGCGCGGACCCGCCGGCGTTCGACGACCTGGCGACGTGGACCGGCTCCGTGGTCCGGCACCCGGACGGCACGTGGTTCCTCTTCTACACCGGGGCGACGCTCACCTCGGGCGGCAACGTGCAGCGCGTGGGCTTCGCGACGTCGTCGGACCTCATGACCTGGCACCGGGCACCGCAGAACCCGGTGCTGTCCGCGGACCCGCGGTGGTACGAGACGCTCGACGACGGGCAGTGGCACGACGAGGCGTTCCGCGACCCGTGGGTCCTGCCGGACCCCGACGGCGACGGCTGGCACATGCTGCTGACCGCCCGGGGCCGCACGGGCGACGCCTACGAGCGCGGCGTCGTCGGGCACGCGTGGTCACCGGACCTGCGAGCATGGGAGCTGCGCCCGCCGCTGACCGACACCGGCCAGGGGTTCGGGCAGCTCGAGGTCACGCAGGTCGAGGTCGTCGACGGTACGCCGGTCCTGCTCTTCTCGTGCCTCGCGGGTGACCGCCCGGCCGCCCAGCGCGGCACGACGGGCGGGGTGTGGGCCGCGCCGGCGAAGTCCGTCCTGGGCCCGTTCGACGTGGGCGCCAGCTACCCGCTGACCGACTCGCGCCTCTACAGCGGGCGGCTGGTACGGGGGCGCGACGGTGCGTGGCGGTTCCTCGCGTTCCACCACGACGGTGGCGACGGGGCGTTCGTCGGCAGCATCAGCGACCCGATGGGTGTGCGGTGGGACGCCGGGCGGCTCGTGGTCGGGCCGTAGATCCGCGAGGCTGACGCGCGGCTTTGGAGGAAACCTCTAAAGCCCGGCGGTGAGCGTTAGCGGCCGTACCGGCAGACCGCACCCACGGGGTGCAACCTACGCTTGCGTAGGCTACGAAGGCGTAGGTTCGATCGGCTCGAGACGACGGGTGCGACCGGACCGCCGCCCTGCAGCCTCGCCCCGCCGGGGCCGTCAGCGAAGGAGACCGCGTGAAGATCGACGCCACCGGCGGGTCCGACGTCGCACCCGCGGACGTCACCCCCCTCGTCCAGCTCGTCGCGCCCGACGGCAGCCGCGTCGTCGGACCGGACGACGCCGCGCTCCGTGAGCGTGTCGCGCACCTGACCACCGACGACCTGCGCGCGATGTACCGCGACATGGTGCTCACCCGTCGGTTCGACGACGAGGCGACGTCCCTGCAGCGCCAGGGCGAGCTCGCGCTGTACGCGCAGAGCCGCGGGCAGGAGGCCGCGCAGGTCGGCTCGGCCCGGGCGCTCGCCGGCCAGGACTACGTCTTCCCCAGCTACCGCGAGCACGGCGTGCTGCACGTGCGCGGCGTGGACCCCGTGGACCGGCTGCGGCTGTACCGCGGCGAGGACCACGGCGGCTGGGACCCGAACGAGCACAACGTGCACCTGTACACGCTCGTCATCGGGTCGCACGCGCTGCACGCCACGGGCTACGCGATGGGCATCCAGCGCGACGGGCTGGTCGGCACCGGCGACGCCGCGCGCGACGCGGCCGTCGTGACGTACTTCGGCGACGGCGCCACGAGCCAGGGCGACGTCAACGAGGCGCTCGTGTTCGCGGCCGTGAACAACGCGCCGGTCGTGTTCTTCTGCCAGAACAACCAGTGGGCGATCTCGGAGCCGACGACGAAGCAGTCGCGCGTGCCGATCTACCGGCGCGGCGAGGGCTTCGGCATCCCGAGCGTGCGCGTCGACGGCAACGACGTGCTCGCGTGCTACGCCGTCACCGCCGAGGCGCTCGAGCGCGCGCACAGCGGCGGCGGCCCGACGTTCATCGAGGCGTACACCTACCGCATGGGCGCGCACACGACGTCGGACGACCCCTCGCGCTACCGCGACCTCGCCGAGGAGGAGCAGTGGCGCCGGCGCGACCCGGTCGAGCGGCTCGAGGCGCTCCTGCGGGCCGAGGGCGGCTGGGACGAGGCCTGGGCCGCCGAGCTGGAGGCAGAGGCGGAGGCCTACGGCGAGCGCCTGCGCGACGGCGTCCGGGCGCTCGGCGCCCCGGCCGCGGAGACGATCTTCGACCACGTCTACGCGACCGACCACGCCCAGGTCGCCGCCGAGCGGGCGTGGTTCCGCGAGTACGAGTCCGCGACGGCCGGCGAGGAGGTCGCCCGGTGAGCACCCAGACGACCACCCAGACGCTCACGTTCGCGCGCGCCATCACCGAGGGCCTGCGCGCCGCGCTCGAGTCCGACGACAAGGCCATGCTCATGGGGGAGGACATCGGCCGCCTCGGCGGCGTCTTCCGCGTGACCGACGGGCTGCAGAAGGACTTCGGCGAGGCGCGCGTCGTCGACACGCCGCTCGCCGAGTCCGGGATCGTGGGCACCGCGATCGGCCTCGCGCTGCGCGGCTACCGGCCCGTCTGCGAGATCCAGTTCGACGGCTTCGTCTTCCCGGCCTACGACCAGATCACCACGCAGCTGTCCAAGATGCGCTACCGCTCGCGCGGGCGCCTCGAGGTGCCCGTGGTCATCCGCATCCCGTACGGCGGCGGGATCGGCGCCGTCGAGCACCACTCCGAGTCGCCCGAGGCGCTGTTCGCGCACACCGCGGGCCTGCGCGTGGTCTCCCCGGCCACGCCGCAGGACGCCTACGACATGATCCGCGCGGCCGTCGCGTCCCCCGACCCGGTGCTGTTCTTCGAGCCCAAGGGCCGCTACTGGTCCAAGGGCGAGGTCACGCTGGGCGGTCCGGTGCCCGACGCCGGCACCCCCGGCGTGCTCGACACCGCGCGGGTCGCCCGGGCCGGCGAGGACGTCACGCTCGTCGCCTACGGGCCGACGGTCGCGACGGCGCTCAAGGCCGCCGAGGCGCTCGCCGCCGAGGGCACCAGCGCCGAGGTGGTCGACCTGCGCGCGATCTCGCCGCTCGACGTGCCGACCGTGGCGGAGTCGGTGCGCAGGACGGGACGCTGCGTCGTCGTGCACGAGGCGCCGTCGTTCCTCGGCGTGGGCGCGGAGATCGCGGCCCGCGTGAGCGACGAGTGCTTCTACTCGCTCGAGGCGCCCGTGCAGCGCGTGGCCGGCTTCCACGCGCCGTACCCGGTAGCCAAGCTCGAGCACGAGTACCTGCCGAGCGTGGACCGGGTCGTGGACGCCGTCGACCGAGCCCTCTCTTTCTGACCTGGCCTTCTTGAGGAGGACGATGAGCACGCAGCGCTTCCCCCTGCCGGACGTCGGCGAGGGGCTCACCGAGGCCGAGATCGTCGAGTGGCGCGTCGCCGTGGGCGACACCGTGGCGGTCAACCAGGTGGTCGTCGAGATCGAGACCGCCAAGTCGCTCGTCGAGCTGCCGTCCCCGTGGGCCGGCACCGTCACCGCCCTGCTGGCCGAGGAGGGCACGACCGTCGAGGTCGGCACGCCCATCATCGAGGTCTCGACCGGCGCTCCCGCCGAGCCGTCGGCCGCGCCCACGGCCACGACGACGGCCACGGCCGAGGAGGGCGAGGGCTCCGGGTCCGTGCTCGTGGGCTACGGGACCGGCGACGGCGGCACCGGCCGCCGGCGTCGTCGTCGCGGGGCCGCGGCACCCGCGCCCGCAGCAGGCCCCGCGCAGGCCCCGGCAGCCGCGCCCGCGCCGAAGCCGGTCCCCGCGCCGCCGCCCGCCCCGGCTCCGGCTCCGGCCCCGGCTCCTATACCGGCACCGGCGCCCGCGCCCGCGCCCGCCGGCCCGGCGATCGAGAAGGCCATGGCGAGCGTGCCGGTGGACGACACCGCGTCGTCGGGCGCCGGCCGCGTCCGCGTGCTGGCCAAGCCTCCGGTGCGCAAGCTCGCCAAGGACCTGGGCGTGAACCTCGGTTCGATCCACGCGACCGGGCCGGGCGGCATCGTGACGCGCGAGGACGTCGTGGCGCGGGCCGAGGCGGCCAAGGCGCAGACGCTGGCCACGTACCCGGACGACGACCAGCCCTGGCTTTCCTCGGGCACGGTGAGCCAGGACGGCCGCCAGACGCGCGTGCCGGTGCGGTCGGTGCGCAAGCGCACGGCCGAGGCCATGGTCGCCAGCGCCTTCACCGCGCCGCACGTCACCGTCTTCCACACGGTCGACGTCACCAAGACGATGAGGCTCGTCGAGCGGCTCAAGGCCGACCGCGACTTCGCCGACGTGCGCGTCACGCCGCTGCTGATCGCCGCCAAGGCCGTGCTGCTCGCCGTGCGGCGGCACCCCGAGATCAACGCGAGCTGGGACGACGCGGCGCGCGAGATCGTCTACAAGCACTACGTCAACCTGGGGATCGCCGCGGCGACCCCGCGCGGGCTCGTGGTGCCGAACATCAAGGACGCGCACGCGCTCGACCTCCTCGGCCTCGCGACGGCGATCCAGGACCTCACCGCGACCGCGCGCGCCGGCCGTACGTCGCCGGCCGACATGTCCGACGGCACGTTCACGATCACCAACGTGGGCGTGTTCGGCATCGACACCGGCACGCCGATCCTCAACCCCGGCGAGTCCGGCATCCTCGCGTTCGGCGCGATCCGGCAGCAGCCGTGGGTGCACAAGGGCAAGATCAAGCCGCGCTGGGTCACCCAGCTCGCGCTGAGCTTCGACCACCGGCTCGTCGACGGCGCGCTGGGCGCCCGGTTCCTGTCCGACGTCGCGCGCGTGCTCGAGGACCCGGCCCGCGGGCTGGTCTGGGGCTGAGACCGCGAGGCCCCGCCCGGGCCGCGCGCCCATCAGCCGCGCGGTCCGGCGGGGGACCCGGCACCGACCGGTGCGCCGGGGATGCGGGACGGGTGTCACACGCCGGTCGTCGGGTACGCGCCCGGGGCACGCCTAGGCTGGACGGGTGAGCTCCACCGCCCCCGTCGCACGGCCGCCCGCCGGCGCCACGCGCCTGCCCGGCCGGCCGTGGTGGCTCGTCGCCGCCGGCCCGGTCGCCGTCGTCGTCGCGGTCCTCGCCGTGCTCGGCGCGGGCGCGTCCTCCGGGGCGTTCGGCGCGCTCTCGACGTTCGCCGACCCGGGTGCCGCCGTGCGTCACGGGCTGCCGGTGGCGACCGTGGTCGTCGAGCTGGCGGCGTCCGTCACGCTCGGCTCGCTCGTGGCCGCGGCGTGCCTCCTCGCGCCCGGGCGGCTGCAGAGCCGGGTGCTGGTCGCCGCCGGCGTCTCGTCGGCCGTGTGGGCGCTCGCCGCCGTCGCCCAGCTCGTGCTCCGCTACTCCTACGTGTCCGCGATCTCGCCGTCGGCGGCCGACTTCGGGACCGGTCTCGCCGCGTTCGTCACGGACATCCCCCTGGGCCAGGTCGGCCTGGCGATCGTCGCGCTCGCGGCGACGACGTCCGCCCTCGCGCTCGCGGTGCGCGGCGCCGTCGGCGCGCTGTGGGTCGCGGCGCTCCCGGCCGCCGCGCTCGCCGTGCAGTCCACGACCGGGCACGCGGCCGGCGCGGCGAACCACGAGCTCGCGGTCGGTGCGATGTTCCTGCACCTCGGCGGCGCGGCGCTCTGGGTCGGCGGGCTCGGCGCGCTCGCCGTCGTCGTGGTGGCCCGGTCGCGCCGGGCCGACGGCGCCCGCGCGGCCGCCGACG
>JAPSLQ010000295.1 GCA_031180595.1 Isoptericola sp.
GCTCGTGTCCGCGTCGTGGGTCCGTCCGGCACGCGTGCAGCGTATCCGAGGCGCGGCGCAACTGCTACTACGGGAGTAGTAGACGTCCTACTACGGAAGTAGTAGCGTCGAGACATGGACGAGGACGACCGCACGGTCTCCACGAGCAGCACCAGCACCACCGGCGCCCACGAGGGGTGGCCCGAGCTCCCCGGCGTCCAGCACCGGTTCGTGAACCTGCCCGGCCTGCGCATGCACGTGGTGAGGGCCGGGCCTCCGGCGAGGGCGGACGCGACCCACCGCCCCGTCGTCCTGCTCCACGGCTTCCCCGAGCACTGGTGGGAGTGGCGCCACGTCATCCCGAGGCTCGCGACCGACCGCACCGTGATCGTGCCCGACCTACGCGGGTTCGGCTGGTCTGATGCTCCCGGGGGCTCGTACCGGCTCGCGGTTCACCAGGCTGACGTCGTCGCCCTCCTGGACGCGCTCGGGCTCGACCGGGTGGATCTCATCGCGCACGACTGGGGTGCCATCGTCGCGTTCGGCCTGGCGCTGGACGATCCGGAGCGGGTCGGAGGCCTGGTGAGCCTGATCGTCCCCCACCTCTGGATGAAGTTCGACATCCGACTCGTGCGGCAGATGCCCGGCCTGTGGCACCTCCCGGTCATGGCCTCGCCGCTGGCGCCCCGGCTCGTCGGCCGAGGTCGGCAACGTCTGGTGGGCCACATGCTCACCACGTTCACCCCGAAGCCCGGGGCGATCGGACCCGCCGAGCACGAGACGTACCGCGAGCGCCTGCGTGACCCCGCTCGTGCCCGCGCGGCCAGGGCGCTCTACCGGGACCTCATCCTCGCGGAGTCCTTGCGGATCACCCGGGGGGTGTACGGCGACCGATACCTCCAGGTCCCGACCGTCTCGCTCCTGGGAGCGGAGGACGAGATCAGCGACCCCGAGACGCTCGGTGGGTACGAGGAGCACGCCGCGGATCTCACGCTCGAGGTGATCGAAGGTGCGGGTCACTTCCTGCCCGAGGAGGTCCCCGACGTGGTGGTGGCGCGAGCCCAGGTGCTGTTCGCCCGCGCCGTCTGACCGTCCGACCGGGGGAGGACCCTCCCGGCCCGGGTCCGACCCAGGTCGCACCACCGTGCGCGACCGGCGGCGGATCCGCCGGACGGTCAGCGCTTCTAGCGTCGGCGACCATGGCGAACGTCCCTCCCTCCCCGGCCCGCCGGGCAGCCGTCGTGGTCCTCCTCCTCACCGTGCTCGCCGTCGCGACCGCCGGTCCGCGCGCCCCGCTCTACGCGGCGCTCGCGGGCGGCTCGGCGGCGTCACCGCTCGCCGGTGTCGTCGGCGCCGTGGCCGAGGTGGGGCTCCTGGCCCTCGTCGCCCTCGTCGCGGGGCTGGCCGTTGTCTCGTGGCGGCGCGACCGTGCCCGGCTCGTGGGGCTGGTCGCCTCGGGCGTCGGCGTCGTCGCCGCCTACGGCACGAGCGAGCTGGTCAAGCTGCTGGTGAACGAGGAACGCCCGTGCCGTGCCGTCGACGGCGTGACCACCGTCCTCGCGTGCCCACCCGCGGGGGACTGGTCCTGGCCGAGCAACCACGCCACGATCGCTGCCGCCCTCGCGACGGCGCTCGTGCTCGCCGCGCCACGGCTCTGGGCGGTCGCGGGCCCGTTGGCCCTGGCCGTCGCCCTGGCCCGCGTCGGCGCCGGGGTGCACTACGTGCACGACGTCGCGTCGGGGCTCGCGCTCGGGACGGCGGTCACGGCGCTGGTCGGCCTCGCCCTGCACGGGCCCGTCCGCCGGACACGGGCCGCGGCGCGGTTCGTGCTGGGCCCGGCCACGACGACGACGGCGGGCCACCGCGCCACGCGGTGACCCGCCGTCGGACGGGGAAGGCTCAGCGGCTCACTGGGCGCCGAGGATGTCGACCACGAAGATCAGCGGCGAGTCCGGCGGGATCGAGCCGTCGGGCGTGCCCTGCTCGCCGTAGGCCAGCTCGGCCGGGACGACCAGCAGCACCTGGCTGCCGACCGTCTGCCCGGCGATGCCCTGGGTCCAGCCCGGGATCACGCGCTGCAGCGAGAACGACGTCGGCGCGCCGCGCTCCCACGAGGAGTCGAAGACCTGGCCGTCGAAGGTCCAGCCGGTGTAGTGCGCGATGACCGTCTGCTCCTCGGTCACCTCCGGACCCTCGCCCTTGACGAGCGGCTGCGCGACGAGCTCCGCGGGCGCCTCGTAGCCCTCCGGGATCTCGACCGACGGCTCACCGTTCTCGCCCAGCGTCACGGTCGGGAGACCCTCGGCCGGCTCCACCGGCTCGCCCTCGGCACGCGACGGGATCTCCTTGGTCTCCGTGATCTCGACCAGGTTGAGGACCGTGGCCGGGTTGCCCTCGGCGTCCTGGGAGGGGTTCGCCAGCAGGATGCGGGCGCCGACCTTCTGGCCGACCAGCGGCTGCGTGAGCAGGTCGTACTGGG
>JAPSLQ010000296.1 GCA_031180595.1 Isoptericola sp.
GTCGGGTCGGTCGCCCGCCCGCTCGGCGGGATGCTCGCCGACCGCGTCGGCGGCGCGGTCGTGACGATCGCGTGCTTCGCGGTGATGGTCGCGGGCGCGGTCGGCGCGATCACGGCGCTCGGCAGCCACAGCTTCGCGCTCTTCTTCTCCTCGTTCCTGGTGCTCTTCGTCGCGTCCGGGGTCGGCAACGGCTCGGTCTACCGCATGATCCCGGCGGCGTTCCGCGTCGCCGGGGCCGCGGGCGGCGGCGGCGCGACGGCGAAGGCCGCCGCCGGGTGCATCGGCATCGCGGGCGCGGTGGGCGCGTTCGGCGGCTTCCTGATCCCGCGCGGCTTCGCGATCTCGACGTCGGCGACCGGCTCGCTCGTCGCCGCGCTGTGGGTGTTCGTCGGTGCCTACGTGGTCATGGCCGCCGTGACCTGGCTCGTGTACGCGCGGCGGGGCACGGCGATGCAGGCGGCCCGCGTATGAGTGCGGTGGCGACCCACTGCCCGTACTGCGCGCTGCAGTGCGGCATGGACCTCACGCCCGCCGGGGTGTCGCCGTCGTCCACGACGGCCGCCCCGGACGGGCGTGCGGCCCTGCCCGTGACCGTGGCCCCGCGCGAGTTCCCCACCAACCGGGGCGGGCTGTGCCAGAAGGGCTGGACGAGCGCGACGGTGCTCGCCGTACCCGACCGGCTCACGACCCCTCTCGTGCGCGGGGCCGGCGGCGAGCTCGCGCCGGCGTCGTGGGACGACGCGCTCGGGCTGGTCGCCGAGCGCGTGCGCGCGATCCAGGCAGAGCACGGGCCCCAGGGGGTCGCGGTCTTCGGTGGCGGCGGGCTGACCAACGAGAAGGCGTACGCGCTCGGCAAGTTCGCGCGCACCGTGCTGCGCACGCCGAACATCGACTACAACGGCCGGTTCTGCATGGCGTCGGCCGCGGCGGCGGGCAACCGCGCGTTCGGCGTGGACCGCGGCCTGCCCTTCCCCGTGACGGACCTCGGCGGCGCGCAGGCGATCGTCCTGCTCGGGTCCAACGTGGCCGAGACGATGCCGCCGTTCGTCCAGCACCTCGCCGGTGCGCGCGCGGCGGGCGGGCTGGTCGTCGTCGACCCGCGCCGCTCCGCGACCGCACGCCTTGCCGACGACGGCCAGGGCGTGCACCTGCAGCCCGTGCCCGGCACCGACCTCGTGGTGCTGCTCGCGCTGCTGCACGTCGTGCTCGCCGAGGGCCTCGCCGACCGCTCGTACCTCGAGGAGCGGACGACGGGGTTCGACGACGTCGCGCGCTCGGTCGCCGCGTGGTGGCCCGAGCGCGCGGAGACGGTCTGCGGGGTGCCCGCCGACGAGCTGCGCCGCGTGGCCCGTCTGCTCGCCGCTGCGTCCCCGGCGCGCGGCGGGCGCGGGGCGTACCTCCTCACGGGCCGCGGCGTCGAGCAGTCCACGCAGGGCACGGCGACCGTCACCGCGGCGATCAACCTCGCCCTCGCCCTGGGCCTGCCCGGCCGGGTCGGCTCGGGGTACGGGTGCCTCACCGGCCAGGGCAACGGCCAGGGCGGGCGCGAGCACGGCCAGAAGGCGGACCAGCTGCCCGGCTACCGCAGGATCGACGACCCGGCCGCCCGTGCGCACGTCGCCGCGGTGTGGGGCGTCGACCCGAAGACCATCCCGGGGCCCGGGAAGCCCGCCGTCGCGCTGCTCCGGTCGCTCGGCACCGCCGGCGGGCCGCGCGCGCTGTTCGTGCACGGCTCCAACGTCGTCGTCTCCGCGCCGAACGCCGACCGGGTGCGCGAGCGGCTCGCGGCGCTCGACCTGCTCGTCGTGTGCGACGTCGTGCCGTCCGAGACCGCGTTGCTCGCCGACGTCGTGCTGCCCGTGACCCAGTGGGCCGAGGAGGAGGGCACGATGACGTCGCTGGAGGGGCGGGTGCTGCGGCGTCGCCGCGCGGCCGACGCGCCGGGCGAGGTCCGCTCCGAGCTGTGGATCCTGGCCGAGCTCGCCCGCCGGCTCGCGCCCGCGGACCTGCCCGCCGATGCGTTCCCGACCGACCCGGCCGTGGTGTTCGACGAGCTGGCCCGGGCGTCGGCCGGCGGCCCGGCCGACTACTCCGGGCTGAGCCACGCGCTCCTCGACGCGCACGAAGCCGCGGGCGGGGACGGCCTGTACTGGCCCTGCTCGGCCGCGTCGGCCGGCGGGACGCCGCGCATGTTCCTCGACCTGTTCGCGACGCCGGACGGTCGTGCCCGCGCGGTCCCGGTGGACCACGTCGGGCCGAGCGACGACGTCCGCCCCGACGCGCCGACCTACCTCGTCACGGGCCGCGTCCTGCAGCACTACCAGTCCGGTGCGCAGACGCACCGGGTCCCCGAGCTCGAGCGGCTCGTGCCCGAGCCGTACGTCGAGCTCCACCCGCAGCTCGGCTTCCGCCTCGGGGTGCCCGACGGCGGACGCGTGCG
>JAPSLQ010000046.1 GCA_031180595.1 Isoptericola sp.
CCTGGGGGAGCGGGGGCCGGAGTACCTCGCCCCGTCACTCGGACTCGTCAGCAGCATCGAGGTCAGTCAGCCCGAAGAGCACGACGACGTTTCACGTGAAACCGAGGGCGCGGAGCTCGTCCCCGTCCCGGGTGCGACCTTCGCAGAGATCCCGGTCGGTGCGATCAAGCCGAACACCTGGCAGCCGCGGACCGTCTTCGACGAGGGTGAGCTTGAGGAGCTCGTCGACTCGATCCGGCAGATCGGCGTTCTGCAGCCGATCGTCGTGCGTCCCGCCAAGGACGGGTCGGAAACCTTCGAGCTGATCATGGGCGAGCGCCGTTGGCGCGCGGCCACGGAGGCCGGGCTCGAGACGATTCCTGCGATCATCCGCTCGACGGACGACTCGGACATGCTCCGGGACGCGCTGCTCGAGAACCTGCACCGTGCGGCGCTGAACCCGCTCGAGGAGGCTGCCGCGTACCGGCAGCTGCTCGACGACTTCGGGTGCACGCACGAGGAACTCGCCAGCCGTATCGCACGGTCGCGTCCCCAGATCTCGAACACCCTGCGTCTGCTCAAGCTGCCGCCGCTCGTGCAGCGCCGGGTCGCCGCCGGCGTGCTTTCCGCGGGACATGCACGCGCTCTGCTCGGCCTGGCCGACGGTGCGGAGATCGAGCGGCTCGCGCAAAGGATCGTCTCCGAAGGGTTGTCCGTCCGGGCGACGGAGGAGATCGTGACGCTCATGGTCGACGGCGCCGACGACAAGCCCAAGCGCCGCGCTCCGCGAGCCGGTCAGCGGAGTGAGGCCATCGACGAGCTGGCAACCCGGCTCTCCGACCGGTTCGAGACGCGCGTCAAGGTGACTGTGGGGAAGACGAAGGGCCGCATGACGGTGGAGTTCGCTTCCGTGGAGGACCTGAACCGGATCCTCGCCGTGATGGCCCCGGAGGACCCGGGCTTGCTGAAGGGTTGACACCGAGCGAGGGCCGGGAGCGTTTCACGTGAAACGTTCCCGGCCCTCGGTGTGTCCGCCCCGGAGTGCTTGCTCAAGTCGGCGTTTCACGTGAAACGGCGCAGCCATTCGTGGCAGGCCCGGGCGGCGCAGCCTCAAGCAGAGCGGGACGGAACAGCGCGCTCGACAAGCTCGCGGTAGACGGCCGGAAGCTCCAGACCGGCGGCGACGACGGCCTGCGGGAGGAGTGACGTCTCCGTCATGCCCGGCGCGACGTTGATCTCGAGCACGGACGGGACGCCGCTCGGGGGGAGGATCATGTCCGTGCGAGACAGGTGCCGCAGGCCTAGCGTCCGGTGCGCGCGGACGGCCACGTCAGCGACCTGAGCCGCCTGCTCGGGGGAGAGGCGCGCCGGCGCGAAGTACTCGACAGGGCCAGGGTTGTAGCGGGCGTCGTAGTCGTAGGCACCGTCCGTGACGATCTCGACGGCGGGAAGCGCCCGGGGTCCGTCCGCCGCGTCGATGACCGAGACGGCGAGCTCGACTCCGTCGACCGCACGCTCGATGAGCGCTGTGTCGCCGTAGGCGAAGCAGTTCACCATTGCGCGGGGGAAGTCGGCGGCGTGCTCCACGCGCGTCACGCCGAGCGCCGAACCTCCCTGCACCGGCTTGACCACGAGAGGAAGCCCGAGGCGCTCGATGATCGCGTCAAGAACGGTCTGCGCCCCGAGGTCACGGAAGAGGGCCTGCGGAAGCGTCACGTACGGGGGAGTGTCGATGCCGGCGCTCAGCAGCGCCGCCTTCGCGACGGGCTTGTTCCACACCGCGCGGCTCTCCCGGGGACCGCTGCCCACGTACGCGAGCCCGAGGAGCTCGAGCACGTCGCGGATGGAACCGTCCTCGCCGCTCGCCCCGTGAAGGAGCGGCCACACGACGGCGGGCTGACTGTCGCGCAGGAACGTGAGCAGGTCTGCGTCGACGTCATGGACCTGAACCTCGACGCCTGCGGCCCGCAGCGCCTCGGCAACCCGGCGACCGGAGCGCAGCGAGACGTCGCGCTCGTGCGAGAGGCCGCCCGCGAGCACCACCACGGGGCCTGGCGTCGGGGGGGAGCCGGAAGGGTCCGACATGCCGGAAGTATCGGGGCGCGATCGCGCGTCGACGGGGGAGCTGACGGCGCGGGCGGTCGAGGTCATCGGGGATTCACCTGTTGTGGTTCGCAGGGACGTGAGGAACGCGCGGGCACGCCGGTCAGGCGAGGTCGGGCGACGGGATCTCGACGTCTGTAGGGTCGTCGTCCGGCCGGGCAGACGTCCCGAAGAGCTGGACGAGCTCCGCCTCGGCGTTGACGACCGAAGCCAGCCTCCGCACGCCCTCACGGATCCGCTCGGGCGTCGGGTAGCAGAAGGAGAGGCGCATGTGGTCCGCGCCGCGGCCGTCGTAGTAGAAGGCCGTCCCGGGCACGTACGCCACGCGGCCAGTGACCGCTCGCGGAAGCATCGACTTCGCGTCGAGACCCTCCGGCAGACGGACCCAGATGAAGAAGCCGCCCGCCGGGACGTTCCACGACGCCGACGGCAGATGCTCGGCGAGCGCGCCGACGAGGGCGTCACGCCGTTCGCGGTACATCTCGCGGTAGGCCTTGATCTGCCCCCGCCAGTCACAGGTCTCGAGGTAGGTGTCCACCGCGAGCTGCGACGCGTTCGACGGGGACAGGATCGCCGACTCGCTCGCGAGCACCAGCTTCTCCCGCACCGCGTGCGGCGCGATGACGAAGCCCACCCGGTACCCGGGGGCGAAAGTCTTCGAGAACGAGCCGAGGTAGAGCACACCCTCGTCGTCGAACGACCGCAGCGCAGGGAGCGGGTCGCCTTCGAAGCCGAGAAGGCCGTACGGGTCGTCCTCGACCACGAGGACGCCGTGGCGACGGCAGATCTCCAGCACCTGGGGCCGGCGCTCGAGCGACAGCGTGACGCCCGCCGGGTTCTGGTAGTTCGGGATGGTGTAGAGCAGCTTGACGCGGCGGCCCTCGGCGGCGAGCCGGGTCAGCGTGGCGTCGAGCTCGGCCGGCAGGAGACCGTCCGCGTCCATGGGGACGTGCACGACGTCGGCCTGGTACGACCGGAAGACGCCGAGCGCCCCGACGTAGGACGGCGCCTCGGCCACCACGACGTCGCCCGGGTCTACGAAGATCCGCGTGACCAGGTCGAGCGCCTGCTGCGAACCGGTCGTGACGACGACGTCGTCAGGGTGGGCCTCGACGCCCTCGAGCGCCACCACGTCGATGATCTTCTCGCGGAGCGACTCCTCGCCCTGACCGGATCCGTACTGGAGCGCCGTGGTGCCCTTGGTCCGGATGAGGCGCTGGACGGCCTCGCCGATCACCTCGAGCGGCAGGCCTTCGATGAACGGCATGCCGCCCGCGAGCGAGACCACCTCGGGCCGGCTCGCGACGGCGAACAGGGCTCGGATCTCCGACGCCCGCATCCCGTGCGCTCGTGCCGCGTACGCGCCGAACCAGGGGTCCAGGCGCGTGCCGGGGGAGTGCTCGGGTGTCATGGGCTGCTCGGTCACGCCCCCCAGTGTCGCACGCCACCCGTGGAGGATCGGTGACCGCGCCGCGCAGACACGCCTTTCGTGGTACGACGACGGCGGCCGCCGCGGTCCGCAGACCGCCGGCGACCGCCGTCGTCAGGAGTGCTCAGGCGTGGGCGAGGACCGACTCGATCTCCTCGACGAGCGCACGCTTGGGCCGGGCACCGATGATCGACTTCACGACCTCGCCGCCGCGGTAGACGTTGAGCGTCGGGATCGACGTGATGCCGTAGGCCATGGTCGTGGCCTGGTTGGCGTCGGTGTCGAGCTTGGCGATCTTGATCTTGCCCTGGTACTCCTCGGCGAGCTCCTCGAGGATCGGCGCGACCATGCGGCACGGGCCGCACCACGTCGCCCAGAAGTCGACGAGAACGGGGACGTCCGACTCGAGGACCTCGCTCTTGAAGGTGTCGTCGGTGACGGCGACCGTGGATGCCATGGATGCTGCTCCTTCTGGGGACGGGGCGGCTCAGCCGACCTGCTCGAGGGCGGCCGGAAGACCGTCGGGGTTGGGGACGGCAGGGGTGCCCGCGGCGGCGACCTCGCCCGCGGCGTCCGCGAGCTCGGTCAGGTACGCCTGGGCGTCGAGCGCTGCCGCGCAGCCGGAGCCGGCTGCGGTGATGGCCTGGCGGTAGGTGTGGTCGACGGCGTCGCCGCACGCGAAGACGCCGCGCAGGCTCGTCCGGGTCGAGCGCCCCTCCACGAGGATGTAGCCCTCGTCGTCGAGGTCGACCTGACCCTTGACGACGTCGGTGCGCGGGTCGTGGCCGATCGCGACGAAGAGGCCCGTCACGGGGAGCTCGCGCTCGGCGCCGGTCACGGTGTCGCGCAGCGTGAGCGAGGTGACCTTGTCCTCACCGGAGATGCCCACGACCTCGCTGTTCCACGCGAACTCGATCTTCGGGTCGGACAGCGCGCGGTCCGCCATGATCTTGGACGCGCGCAGCGAGTCCCGCCGGTGGACGACCGTGACCTTCGAGGCGAACCGGGTCAGGAAGGTCGCCTCCTCCATGGCGCTGTCGCCGCCGCCGACGACGGCGATGTGCTGGTCGCGGAAGAAGAAGCCGTCGCACGTGGCGCACCAGGAGACGCCGCGGCCCGAGAGCCGCTTCTCGTCCTCCAGCCCGAGCTCGCGGTAGGCCGAGCCCGTGGCGAGGATGACGCTCCGTGCGCGGAAGGTCTCGCCGCCGCCCGTGACGACCGTCTTGACGTCACCGGCCAGGTCGAGCGTCTCGGCGTCGTCCCAGAGCACGCGCGCACCGAACTTCTCGGCCTGCTCGCGCATCGCGTCCATCAGGTCGGGGCCCTGCACGCCGGCGGGGAAGCCGGGGAAGTTCTCGACCTCGGTGGTGTTCATGAGCGCACCACCCGCCGTGACGGAGCCCGCCACGACGACGGGGGACAGACCGGCACGCGCCGCGTAGATCGCGGCGGTGTAGCCCGCCGGGCCCGAGCCGACGATCACGACGTCGTGCACCGGGGCCTCGGTGAGGTCGGGGGTGCCGTCGGTGGCGGCGGTCGGCTGGTCGGTCACGTTCACTCCTGCGGTGCTCGTCCGGTGGCCGGGGGGTCCGGCCGTTCGCGTCAACGCATCGACACTATTCGATGTTCCCCGCCCCGCGGCGGAGGCGTCTCACGACACGACGATCTCGTTGAGCTCCAGCCGGAACTCGCCGTCGCTGGTCGGGAGCTCGGTGATCCAGATGACGAACGAGGTGAGCACCTCGGGCTGCTCGAGGGTGAGCTCCGTCATCTCGGAGAAGGCGCCCGACCCGAGGAGCGTCCCGCCCTGCGGGTCCTCCGCGGTCGTGGCGCGGATCTCCCACGCGCCGCCCTCGCTGTTCGTGTTGAGCTGGATCCGGCTCACGGGCGCCGGCTCGCGGAGGTTGACGACGTAGCCGGCTCCGGTCTTGAAGCCGCCCCACACCGGGTTGTTGTAGTACGTCCTGGTGAACCAGAACGTCGACGGGTCGGCGTCGTACGCCCGCTCGACGGCCTCCGGGTGCTCGCCGTCGCCGTCGACGAGCGGGTCGAGCTGGTCGCCGGACTCGATCACGGGCCGCACCTGCGGCTCCTCGGTCTCCTCGGGGCTCGGCGACCCCTCGCCCTCGGGTTGCCCGCTCGCCTCGGCCGCGACCGACGGCGTCGGGTTGGTCTCGATGGCCGGCTCGAAGGGCGCCAAGGCCTGGCCCACGGCCCACAGCGCCCCGGCGATCACGCCGACGACGACGAGGCCGAGCACGACCGGGGTGGGGTTCACGCCCTTGCGGCGGGGGGCAGGCGTCGTCGCGAACCCGCCCGTCTCCGGCGGAGGCGGCGGGACGGGACCGTGCGGCGCCGTCGGCTGCTGCCCGGTGGGCGGCGCCGCGCCGTACGCCGCGGTGGGGTACGCGCCGGTGCCGGCGGGGTAGCCCTGACCGGGGACGGGACCCATCACGGGACCCGTCGCCGTGCCCGCGGCGTAGGGCGGACCGTAGGCCGCCGTCGCGGCCGGGTCGCCCGGAGGCGGGGGCACGGCCGCGCCCGGCGCCTGCGCCTGGCCGGCGGCGTACCCGCCCGCGGCCCCGACGGCGGCGGCGCGGGCGATGCGGCCGGAGCTCGGCCGGCGGACGGGGGGAGCGGGCGGCGGCGTCCCCGGCCGTGACGCGCCGGGTGCCATGGCGCCGAAGACCGACGACCGCACCGGTTGCTCGGTCGGCGGCTGCACGAACCCGGGCAGCGACGCCACGACGGACACCTCGCCCCACGGCTCGAGCGCGGCCACGACGTCGGCCGGGGTGGCGGGCGCCTCGGAGCCGTCGCCGGTGAAGGTGCGGCGCACGAGGGCGTCGAGCTCGGCGTCGACGTGCGGCACGAGGGTCGAGACCGGTACGACGCCGGAGCCGTCCTGCTGCGCGGGCAGCGGCCGGACGGCGTCGGGCGCGATCCACGGCCCCTCGAGGCTCTCGCCGGCCCAGCGGGCGGTCAGCGCGTAGTACGCGAGCGCGACGAGGGCGCGCGCGTCAGCCGCCGCCGCGGTGTCGCCCGAGGCCTCGACGCCGGCCAGCCCGGCGTCGAGCCCGAGGCCCGTGACGACGACCCGGTGGCCGTCGACGCGCACGGCCTCCGGCCGCAGGGCGAGGTGGTGCACGCCGCGCCGGCGCGCGGTCTCGAGCGCGGCGGCGGCCTCGCCGACGACGGCCCGCGCCTGCTGGGGGTCGACGAGCCCGCCCGAGACGATCTCCGTGAGCGACGACCCCGTGTGCGGCTCGGTGATGACGTAGGCGCGCGGGCCGGACCCCAGGTCGAGGCTGCCGACGTCGAGCACGCGGCACAGCCGCGGGTCGGTCACGAGCGCGGCGCGGCGCGCGGCGTCGAGGGCCGCCGGGGCGTTCGGCCCGCCGATGAAGGTGACACGGACGGGCCGGTCCAGGATCTGGTCGTGCGCCTCCCACGCCTCGGCCGCGGCGAGATCGCTCGCGGCAGGCTGGGACAGCCGGTAGCGGTCGACCACGACTGTGCCGGGCTGTGCGGTGGTCACCTGGCCTCCTCGGTGGGGGTGCGGGACGGGTTCGGCGCGTCCACCGGACCATCGTACGGGCGGGCGGTCATCGTTTGATTCTCCGCAGGACGGGCGCGAGCGCGTCGTCGAGCTCGCGGACGCGCAGCAGCTTGAGGCCGGCGAGGTAGGCGCCGGTCATCACGAGCCCCGCGACCGCGGTGACGCCGAGCGCGTGCGGCCACGAGCCGACGTCGTACCCGTCCATGAGCCGGACGACGAGCCAGCCGAGGCCGCCCGCGACGGCCGCGGACAGCGTCGCACGGACGTAGAGGCGCAGCACGCGGTGACCGTCGATCCCGTGCAGCTTGCGGCGCATCCCGCGGATGCGCAGGAGCACCGAGATCCACGTCGACAGCGCGTAGGCACCGCCCGCGGCGACGGCCCACAGCTGCACGGGCAGCGTGAGGCCGGCGACCACGAGGGCCGCGACGAACGTCGCTGTCGCGATGACCTGGATGACGAAGATGCTGCGGCCGTCCTCGAACGCGAAGTACATGCGACGCACCATGACGGTCGCGCCGAGGCCGACGACGCCGAGCGCCATCGCCTGCAGGATGGGCGCCACGGCGTCGATGTCCGCCTCCCTGCCCGTCGGCAGCAGGGACCGGGTCAGCGGGTAGGCCAGCACGAGCAGCACGGCGGCCGAGAAGACGGAGAAGACGCCGGCGGAGCGCAGCCCGACCGACATGTCCCGGCGCACGGCGTCGAGGTCGCCGCGGTGGACTGCCGCCGTCATGCGGGGGAACAGCACCGTGACGATCGAGACGACGACGAGCGAGTGCGGCAGCAGGTAGATCGTCATCGCGTTGGTGTAGGCGAAGTTCCCGGCGACGGACTCACCGACGTCGCCGGCCGTGCGGCCCGCCGCGCCGAGCATGTTGGTCATGTACCAGACGCCGACCTGCTCGAGCGCGACCGCACCGAGCGTCCAGCCCACGACCTTGCCGGCCGACCGCAGCCCGATCCCGCGGAGTCCGAGCCGGAAGCGCCACGTGAAGCCCGAGCGCCGCAGCGGGGCGACGAGCAGGAGCGCCTGCGCCGCGATGCCGAGCGTGGCCGTGGCGCCGAGCAGCACGGTGTGGGTGGTCGTCCAGTCGCCGAGGTCGTTGACGCCGCCCTCCGGCGCCCGCCCGAACAGGACGAGGAAGGCGCCGAACCCGATGAGCGACACGAGGTTGTTCGCGACGGGCGCCCACCCGTACGCGGCGAAGCGGCCCCGGGCGTTGAGGACCTGCCCGAGCAGGGTGTACAGGCCGTAGAAGAACACCTGCGGCAGGCACCACAGCGCGAAGACGGTGGCGAGCTGGCGCGCCTCGGGCGACCACGCGTCGCGCAGCGTGTACAGGTGGACGACGACGGGCGCCGCGGCCACGAGGACGATCGTGCCGACGAGCAGCCCGAGCCCCGAGAGGCTCAGCAGCTTGTCGAGGCGCTCCTGGGCGTTGTGCGCCTGCATCGCCTTGAGGATCTGCGGCACCAGCACCGACTGGAGCACCCCGGCGGCGATGAGCGCGAAGAGCATGTTCGGGAGCTTGTTCGCGATGTCGAACGCGTCCGCGACGGTGCCGAGCGTGCCGACGCAGCCGACCAGGAGCATGGTCCGCACGAGGCCCGACGCGCGCGACGCTGCTGTGCCCAGAGACATGGCGAGGGAGCTGCGGCCGAGGCTCGCACGCTCGGGTGCCGACTGGGCGCTCGTCTCGGTGGCGCCGTCCGCGGCGGGGTTGTCGCTCATGCGCTGGAGTCCTCCGGTTCGCTCGTGCGGGCCGGCACCGACGTCGTGGGGGTCTCGGTGGTCGCGGCGGCGACCACCTCGCCCGTCGTGCGACGCGCGGAGCGGCCGCGCCGTACGGTACGCCAGATCCCGGCCACGAACAGCACCCCGATCGCGGCCGCGACCACCGCCGTCCCGACCGTCTCCCAGCCCGCGCGCACGCGGACCTCGAACGAGGAGGGCTCGAGCACGGCGGCGCCGTTCGGCGCCAGCACCTCGACGCGGATGTCGACGTCGCCCGAGCCGATCGCGCGCACCCGCACCGGGACGTCGAGCGACCGGCCGGCCGGCACGACCACCGTGGGGCGGCTCTCGACGACGAGGCGCGGGTCGTCGGGCCGCAGCACGACCGTGATCGTCGCGTCCACGGGCAGGTCGTTGCGCACCCGCACCGGGAGGTCCCCCGTGTCCGAGATGAGCGTCGGCGTGCCGCGGGAGACCACGCTCAGCCCGCCGCGCAGCTGCTCCGCGCGGTTCAGGGCGAACGCGGCCGCCGCGTCGCGCGCCTCCGGGACCGACCGGTACCCGACCGCGAGCGGCGCCGAGAGCGCGAGGTCAACGCCGCCGGCGAGCGTCGCCGGGTCGTCGGCGACGCTCGCGTACGAGGTGACGGCCGCACGCGCGTCGGCGAGGCTGCGCACCGTGGCAGGGCTGAGCTCCGCCGCGTCCGCCTCCGACGCCGGCAGCGGCTGGCGCTCGACCGCGGGGGCGGTGCGGCCCAGCAGGTCGGAGAACGGCACGACGTCGACCCACCCGCCCTGCTCGAGCCGGTCCAGCAGCGCCCCCAGGGCTGCAGGGTCGGGCGACCAGTCGCGGGGCATCGCCGCCACGACGTGCACCGGCCCCAGGTCGGCCCCGGTCTGCGCGACGCTCCGCGCAGCTGCGTCGCTCGCGAGCACCGCCGTGTCGGCGAGCAGCCGCTGGACCGCCGCCGCGGCAGACCCCGGAGCGCTCCCGGCCGACGTCGTCCCGGCGCCCGTGGCGAGCACGCTCGACAGCTCGGGGTCGGCGACGACGGCGGAGACGTCCCCGGCGGGCGTCTCGACCCGGGCGAGCGCGGTCACGCCGTCGCCGTCGGTCGTGCGGAGCCCGTCCGGGACGAGCACGTGGTCGACGCCCGCGGAGCGTGCCGCCGCGAGCGTCTCGACGTCCGGGGTGCCGACGGGCCACGCGAGCGAGGTGGTCCAGCCCGACGGTGGCTCCCAGCCGGTCGCCCCCAGGTCGGCGCTCGCGGCCGCGGCGATCGCCGACCGGTCGAGTCCCGCGTGCGCGAGCGCCGCGAGGTCGGTGTCGAGGACGGGCAGCGTGACGACGTCGGGCGCGTCCGCGCCGGTCGCCGTGAGGCGCTCGGACCACGCGAGGGCGTCCTCGTCGCCGGACGTCGCGGCGGTGGCGGCCACCGCGGGGTCGACGGCCAGCGAGACGGCAGGACCGCCGTCGTCGGGCAGCGCGGCGTCGAGCGTGCCCGCGAGCGCGCCACCCGGCGCGGTGAGGGCGGCGACGTCGGACACGTACCCCTCGGGGTCCGCCGGGTCGAGCGCCGGGCCGGTCACGGGCGCGACGACGCTCAGCCGGACCTCGGCGGGCGGGGTCGCGTCTCCGGTGCCGCCCACCGGGTCGAAGAGGAAGAAGGTGTGCAGCACGTCCGCGACGCCGTCGGCGTCGCTCACCGAGACCGACATGAGTCGCGGTCCCCAGGGGGCGTCGGCGCGCAGCTGGAGGTCGGCGTCGACGTCCATCTCGAGCGTGACGTCGGCCGACGTGCCGGGTGCGACCTGCTCGACCGTCTCGGTGGCCTGACGCGTGCCCGCCGTGCGCTCGGAGCCGTCGTCCGCCCAGCGTGCGAGCGTCTCGCGCGAGGTGACGGGCCGCCAGCCGGCCGCGAGGTCGACGTGCCCGTCGAGCGCGGCGGTCCCGCCGTTGGCGACGCGCACGGTGACGCGGACGGTGTCTCCCGGGCCCACCACCTGGGGCGTCACCGACACGAGGTCGACCGTGACGCCGTCGTCCGCCGTCGTCGCGACGACGGACGCTGGCTCGGCGGTCGCCGGGAGCGCCGCGGCCGCCGGCAACGCAGCGGCCGGCAGCGCCAGGGCCGGGCCGAGCAGGGCCGCGACCGGGGCGCCGAGCGCGACGAGGGCGCGCACGACGCGGGAGACCGACCGGCTCAACGGTGCCTCACCCGACGATGCCGGGGTTGCGGGCCAGCACCTGCTGGGCCGTCACCGCCAGACGCTGCTCGTTGGGGTAGGAGAGGCGGCGCGGGAGCTCGGAGACGGCGACCCACAGTGCGTCCTCGGCCTCGCGGTCGGGGTCCCCGTCGGCGCTGATGACACCGCCCTCGGACCGCAGCAGGAAGTGGTGCACGACCTTGTGGACGCGACGGTCCTCGCCGCTGAACCAGTAGTCGATGATGCCGAGCTCGGCGCGGATCGTCCCGCGGATGCCCGTCTCCTCGCGGATCTCCCGCACCGCGGCCTCGGCGGGCGTCTCCTCGCCCTCGAGGTGGCCCTTGGGCAGGCACCACTCGAGGCGGCCCGCACGGTTGCGGCGCACGATCACGGCGGCACGCATCCCCTCGTCCGTCGTGTCGATGACGAGCCCGCCCGCCGACGTCTCCTCGACGACGGGCAGCGACGGTGCGGGAGGCCCCACCGTGCCGTGCCCGTCCGGGCGTGCGCTCAGGCGCGCGGGGTCCACCTTCAGCGGGTGTCCACCCGGCGGGACGGGGACCGGCACGGCTCGACGGCGCTCGGGGCGGCCGCTCGCCGGTACCGGGGTAGACATACCGCCCACCCTACCGAGAAGGAGGATGCCCTCCGTCACACCCGCCCGCCGCGGATCGCCGCCCCCGGGCGGATCTGGGAGGATGGGACGCCGTGTCGACCCCTGAGCAGGACCTCCTGCGCCGCGCCCTCGCCGTGCTGACCGAGCTCGCACCCGCCGCCATCGAGCTGGGTGAGGTGTTCCGGTCCGCCGGCCACGAGCTCGCGCTCGTGGGCGGGCCCGTGCGCGACGCCTTCCTGGGCCGCGCGAGCAACGACCTCGACTTCGCGACCTCCGCGACGCCCGACGAGACGCAGGAGCTCCTCGCGCGCTGGGGCGACGCCCACTGGGACATCGGCAAGGAGTTCGGCACCATCGGGGCGCGCCGGTTCGCGCGCGCCGCCGCCGGTGCCGCCGGTGCCGACACCGTGGTCGAGGTGACGACGTACCGCAGCGACGAGTACGACCCCGCGTCGCGCAAGCCCGTCGTCGCGTTCGGCGACACGCTCGAGGGTGACCTGTCGCGGCGCGACTTCACCGTCAACGCGATGGCGGTGCGCCTGCCGGACCTCACGTTCGTCGACCCCTTCGGCGGTCTCGAGGACCTCGCGCGCGGGGTGCTGCGCACGCCGATCGCGCCCGAGCGGTCGTTCGACGACGACCCGCTGCGGATGCTCCGGGCCGCACGCTTCGCCGCCCAGCTGGGCTTCGGCGTCGAGCGCGCCACCCGGACCGCGATCGTGGACATGGCCCCCCGCATCGAGATCGTCTCGGCCGAGCGGGTCCAGGCCGAGCTCACCAAGCTGGTCTGCGCCCCGGCGCCCCGCCCCGGGCTCGAGGTGCTCGTCGACACCGGGCTGGCCGACCACGTGCTGCCCGAGCTGCCGGCCCTGCGCCTGGAGATCGACGAGCACCACCGGCACAAGGACGTCTACGAGCACTCGCTCATCGTCCTGGAGCAGGCCATCGCCCAGGAGACCGGGCCGGACGGCCCCGTGCCCGGGCCCGACCTCGTGCTGCGGCTCGCGTCGCTCCTGCACGACGTCGGGAAGCCGGCCACGCGGCGCTTCGAGCCGGGCGGCGGGGTCAGCTTCCACCACCACGAGGTGGTGGGGGCGAAGCTCGTCGCCAGGCGGCTCAGGGCGCTCAAGTACGAGAAGCACGTGGTCAAGGACGTCGCGCGCCTCGTCGAGCTGCACCTGCGCTTCCACGGGTACGGCGAGGGCCAGTGGACCGACTCGGCCGTGCGCCGGTACGTGACCGACGCCGGCCCGCTGCTCGAGCGGTTGCACCGCCTCACGCGCGCCGACTCCACGACGCGCAACAAGCGCAAGGCCAAGCGGCTCGCCGACGCCTACAGCGACCTCGAGCACCGCATCGCGCGGCTGCGCGAGCAGGAGGAGATCGACGCCATCCGCCCGGACCTCGACGGGACGCAGATCATGGGGATCCTCGGCATCCCGCCGGGGCCCGAGGTGGGCGCGGCGTACAAGCACCTGCTGGCGCTGCGCATGGAGCACGGCCCGCTCGGGACCGAGCGCGCCACCGACGAGCTCAAGGCCTGGTGGGCCGCGCGGCCGGGGGCGGACGCCCGCTAGCCGGCCCGGTGGGTGTCGCCGCGGACGGTCTCACCGCGGTCGATGTCGCCGCGGACGATCTGGTACACGGGGACGGGACGGCCCCGCTCCTCGCTCGCGTCGAGCGCGCGCCGGTAGTAGTCCTGGATCGTCCGGGTGAGCGCGGCGTCGACGCCGACGTCCTCGCTGGCCTCGATGACGTGCTGGGCTCCCGCGTGCATCATCGCGAGGCCGGCCAGGTCGGCCACGAGCCCGGTCTCCGTGTCGGCGGCGATCTGGGCCATGAAGCCCGCGTAGCTCGCCGGCGTGGTCGAGGCGAGAGCCATGAACCGGTCGACGTCGCCGCCCGACCGCTCGATCATGGCGACGGCCTGCTGCACGGAGAGCAGGAAGGCGTGGAACATCGCGAGCTCGGCCTGGTAGTAGAGCTGGGCGGTGCCGTAACCGGCGCCCAGGTACTCGGTGGGGCAGAGCAGCTCGAGCAGGCCACGGTGCTTCTCGTAGACCTCCTCGGGCCCGCTGACGTACAGGCGCGAGACGGGGTGCCTGATGTCGTCGCTCTGGGTCATGTAGGCGCCGGTGAGGAAGATGCCACCCCGGTCCAGGACCCAGTGCGCGCCCCGGTCGGTCCTCGCGGGTGAGTCCGACGACAGGTTGATGATCGTGGTGCCGGTCAGGTCGGCTCGGTCCAGGACGTCGTACATGGCGTCGTAGTGCGTCAGGGAGACCAGCACGACGTCGTTCGCCGCGAGGGCCTCGGCCACGGTCTCGGCGCGGCGGGCGCCGAGGGCGACCATCTCCTCGGCCTTGGCGGCGGTCCGGTTCCAGACCGTGACGTCGACCCCCTCCTCGAGAAGGATCTTGACCGTCGCCCTGCCCATCGGGCCCAGGCCGATGACGGTCACCGCGCGGGTGTGCGATCCAGACATGTCTACCCCTCGTGTTCTCTGTGTTCCTGCAGTTCCGGCGCCTGCTCGATCGTCGGACGGGCCGGATACCCTGGCAAGAACGCACCTTCGGGTGGGGTTGCTTACCTCGAGGTTCGAGATGTGGTCGGGAGGCTGTCGATGCCGGACGCCGGTGACGCAGATCACGCGTGCGGGATGTCGGTCGCGATCGACGTGATCGGCGGGAAGTGGAAGCTGCACCTGATGTGGGTGCTCGCCGAGGGCCCGCGACGGTTCGGGCAGATCCGCCGGCTGCTCGACGGGGTGAGCGAGAAGGTGCTCGCCGAGAACCTGCGGCAGCTGGAGGCGAGCGGGATCGTGCACCGCGAGCTGTACGCGGAGGTGCCGCCCAGGGTCGAGTACTCGCTGACGCCGCTCGGCGAGGAGCTCAACCGCGCGCTGGCGCCGCTCGGTGAGTGGGGCGACGCCCACCGCGACCTCGTCGGGCCGCGCCTGTAGGTCGCGCGGCGACCGAGCGTCACCCTCCACGTGAGAACGCCGCCTCCGTCGTCACCCGACCGGGCGGCGACGGAGACGGCGTCCTCAGGACGAGCCTCAGTGGAAGGCGGGACCGCCGGCACCCTCGGGCGAGGCGGGCTTGCGCAGCCGCGTCGCGAGCAGCACGGACACGACCATGACCGCCGCACCGACGAGGAAGGCGGTGCGCGCCCCGCCGGTGAGCGCGTACGGGGCCGCGGTGCCGCCGTCGACCAGCGCCACCTGCCGCAGCGTCAGGATCGCGACGAACAGGGCCGTCCCGGCCGCACCCGCGAGCTGCTGCACCGTGCTGATCGCGGCGGACCCGTGCGAGTACAGCCGGGGCTGCAGCCCGCCGAGCGCCGTCGTGAACACCGGCGTGAACACCAGCGACAGGCTCAGGCTCAGCGCCACGTGCGCCACGAGCACCATGGCCATGGGCGACGTGGGCGTGAGCATCGCGAACAGCAGCATCGACACGCCGACGCCCACCAGTCCGGGCAGCACGAGCGGGCGGGGGCCCACCCTGTCGTAGAGGTTGCCGATCACCGGCCCGAGCAGGCCCATCGCCAGACCACCGGGCAGCAGGACCAGGCCCGTCGCGAGGGGCTCGAGGCCCATGGCGTCCTGGAGCACGAGCGGGATGAGGATGATCGAGCCGAACATCGCGATCATGCTCACAGACAGCACGCTCACGCCGAGCGCGAACCCGGGCGCGAGGAAGACGCGCAGGTCGAGCAGCGCGGCGTCGTTGCGCTGCAGGACGAGCTGGCGCCAGATGAACAGCGCCAGCACGGCCGCGCCGACGCCGAGGGGAACGGCCGGGGGCACGGGGGTGGCGTGCTGCGCCGACTCGCCGAGGCTCGACAGCCCGTAGACCAGGCCGCCGAACGCGACGGTCGTGAGCAGCAGCGAGAGCGGGTCGAGCCGCTGGCGGGCACGGTCGGCGACGTCGCGCACGAGCACCGCGCCGACGGCGAGGGCGGTGAGCGCGATCGGCAGCACGACCCAGAACACGGCGCGCCAGCCCAGCGACGTCACGACGGCGCCGGACATCGTCGGCCCGAGCGCGGGCGCGACGGCGATGACGAGCGAGACGTTGCCCATGACCTTGCCGCGGTGGTGCGGCGGCACGACCGTCATGATCGTCGTCATGAGCAGCGGCATCATGATCGCCGTGCCCGACGCCTGGACGACGCGAGCGACGACCAGCAGGCCGAAGCCCGGCGAGAGCGCCGCGATCAGCGTCCCCGCGCTGAACAGCGACATCGCGAGGATGAACGCGCCGCGCGTGCCGAGCCGCTGCAGCAGCCACCCCGTCATCGGGATGACGACCGACATCGTCAGCATGAACGCCGTGGTGAGCCACTGGCCCGTCGAGGCGGTGATGCCGAGCTCGTCCATGATGGGCGGCAGCGCGACGCCCATCGTCGTCTCGTTGAGGATGACGACGAACCCCGAGGCGAGCAGCAGCGCGACGACGAGGAAGTGCTCGCGCGAGAGCCGGTCGCCGCGTGCGCCCGACGGCGCCACCGCGGTGGGTGCGTCAGGCGCGACGGGTCTGCCGTCGGGGGGTGCCGTCTCCGTGGTACGTCCGTCCATGTCTCCTCCACATGCTGATGACGAGACCGCGGGCGACGCTGCGCACGACCTACGTTGGTGAAACCTCTCGTATGGTGCGGTATTCCGCACGGGAGGGTCGACTGCTTTTCGGCGCCGGACTCATCGGTACGCCACGGGCAGAACCGCGGCGTCCGAGGGCGTGCGCGCGCCGCGGAGCCACACGACCGCCGCGAGGGCGACGTACGCGACGGCGAGACCGCCGAAGAGCGCGGGCGACCAGCCGTCGTCGGGCACGACGACGGCCGCGAGGGTGGCGGCGCCGACGAACGCCGCGTTGTAGAGGACGTCGTAGAACGCGAACGCGCGGCCGCGGTAGTCGTCGTGCGTGTCGCGCTGGACGATCGTGTCGACGGCGATCTTCGCGCTCTGCGCTGCCAGCCCGAGCAACCCGGCGCCCAGGAGGACTGTCGTCCGGGTCGGCTGGGGGACGAGCAGGAGCTGTGACGCGGCCGCGAGGACGAGCACGATCGCGATCCACGCCTGCGGCCCGGTGCGGCGCGAGAGCACGGGCGTGACGAGGACGGCGGCGGCGCCGCCCACGCCCGTCATCCCGACGACGAGCCCGAACGTCGCCAGGCCGGCGGCGCTGTCCTCGGGCGAGGTCAGGAGGTTGCGCGAGATGAGGATCGACGCGATGAAGACGACGCCGTAGAGGAAGCGGTGCACCGCCATGACGAGCAGGCCCTGGCCCGGCGTGCGGCGTCGCACCAGGTACCGGGCGCCGTCGGCCAGCCCGCGCGCGACCGCGGCGAGCTCGGCGCCGAGGCGCTCGCGGGAGGGGTGCTCGGGGCCGAGCTGGTCCGGTCGCAGCCGCAGCGCGAGCGCCGCCGCGACGCCGAACACGAGGGACGCGCACACGAGCGCGGCGGCGTCGTGCACGGGGCCGTCGGGGATGCCCAGCCCGAGCACGAACCCGATCCCGCCGCCGACGAAGGCCGCGCCGGCACCGAGCGTCGGGGTGAGCGAGTTGGCCGTGAGCAGCAACGGGCCGTCGACGACGCGAGGGAGCCCCGCGGACAGGCCGGCGAGGAGGAAGCGGTTGACGCTCAGCGCGGCGAGCGCGAGCACGATGACCCACGCCTCGGCCGGGCCGTCCAGGCCGCCCGCGAGCATGACGGCCGCCATCGCCGCGGTGACGACCAGCCGCACGGCGTTGCCGAGGGCAAGCACCTGCCGGCGTCGCCACCGGTCGAGGAACACGCCCGCGAACGGGCCCACCACCGTGAACGGCGCCAGCATGACGGCGAACGCGCCGGCGATGGCGGGGGCCGTGCCGGCGCGCTCGGGCGAGAAGAACAGCATCGAGGCCAGGCCGACCTGGAACATGCCGTCGCCCGTCTGCGAGACGAGCCGCACCGCGAACAGCTTGCGGAAGCCGTCCAGACGGAGGAGGGTGCGCAGCTCGCGCCAGGTCTCGGTGATGGCTCCCACGGCCTCAGCCTTTCACGTCGAGGTAGCGCGTCCGCCCGCGAGGTAGCGCGCTACCTCGCGG
>JAPSLQ010000297.1 GCA_031180595.1 Isoptericola sp.
CGATTGACAAACGATAGATTAACAGCGATAGTCGATCGGCAAGCAGGCGTGGGCCTCGGCCGATGCGCACGAGCAGCGACGGACCGGAGGCAGCACCCGCCATGTCACACACGAGCCGTCGGCGGTGCCTTGAAGACATGGCGATCATCGAGCCAGACGTCCGTCCCGCCGACACGCGGCTCCCCGGAGCCGTCGAGCGCCAGGGAACGGTCCGCGCAGACCTCGAGCAGATCTTCCGCACCACCTATCCGCGGGTCGTGGCGGTCGCGGCGCGAGTCCTGGGGTCGTCGTACGAGGCCGAGGACGTCGCCCAGGAGGTCTTCCTCGAGTTCGCACGGACGTCGGTCCCGGCGTCGCGGGCGCCGGGCTGGCTCGCCGCCGCCGCGGCGCACTCGGCCCTGAACCGCCTGCGGTCCGGTCGTCGTCGCTCCGCACGGGAGCTGAGGTACGACGACGGCCGACACGCCTCGCCCGACGTCGCCGAGACGGTCGTCGCGCTGGACCGGGACCGTCAGGTGCGGGCCGCGCTCTCGCGTCTCCCGCGCCGGCAGGCGGTCGCCCTCGTCCTGCGCCACAGCGGCCTGACCTACGCCGAGGTGGCGAGCGTCCTCGGCATCTCTCCCACCAGCGTCGGCACGACCCTGCGTCGCGCCGAGTCCGCCCTACGCAAGGAGCTGGATCGACATGCACCATCTGACTGACGGCACCCTGCGCCGTCTCGCCGACGAGCCCGACGGCGTCTCGCAGAGCAGCCGCGAGCACCTCGCGAGCTGTCCCGCGTGCCGCTCGCGGGCGGCCGCCGCCCGCGACGACGCCAGGTTCGCCGGAACCGTCCTGGCCACGACGCCGCCCACCCCGGACACCGAGGTGTCGTGGCGCCGCCTGTCCCACGCCATCGGTTCCGTTCCGGCCTCGGACGCACGGCCTTCAGCCGAGCGACGACGGACCGGGGCGCGCCGCCGACCGCTGGTCGCGGCCGCCGCGGTCGGCGCGGTGCTGGTGGGTGGGAGCGTCGCCGCCGCCACCAACTGGTTCGAGATCTTCCACACCGAGGAGGTCGCTCCGGTCGAGGTGACCCGCGCGGACCTGGCCGGCCTGGCCGAGATGCCCGACCTCGCGAGCTACGGCGACGTCGACGTCGTGGATCCGCCGCAGCTGCTCGAGCCCGAGGACGCCGCGTCCGCGGAGGAGGCGACCGGCCTGGCGCTGCCGCAGGTCGGCACCCTGCCGCGCGGCGTCGACGGCGAGCCGACCTTCCGGGCGGCGGAGGAGGCGAGCCTGGTGTTCACGTTCCGCGAGGCGGACGCGCGCCGGGCTGCGGCCGACGCGGGCGCCACGGCCCCGCCGGCGCCCGCCGGGCTCGACGGCTCGCAGTTCCGCGTCTCCGCCGGACCTGCGGTGGCCGCCGTGTGGGAGAGCAACAGCGGGCTGCCCGCGCTCGTCGTCGCACGAGCGGTGGCGCCGACCGTCGACTCGACGGGCGTGCCGTTCGCGACCGCGCGGGACTACATCCTCGCCCTGCCCGGAGTCCCCGAGAACGTCGCGGCCCAGCTGCGCACGCTCACGGGCGACGCCTCGACGCTGCCGCTGCTGGTACCGGCCGAGGCAGGAACCAGCACCTCGGCGGACGTCGACGGCCACCCGGCGACCGTGGTGACGTCACGCGACGGGACCGTCGCGGGCGTGGTCTGGGTCCAGGACGGCACGATGACCGCGGTCGCCGGCTCCCTGAGCGCCGACGAGGTCCTCGCCGTCGCGCGGGACCTGACGTGACGGCGCCCGGCACCGAAGAACCCCGGCCGTCCGTGACGAGAAGGGTCCGCAAGCCCGCGACGGCGGTCGACGTGCTCGTGGTCGGCGCCGGGCTCGCCGGCCTGCACACCGCGACGCTGCTGGCACGCCGCGGCCACGAGGTCCTGCTCGTCGACCGTCGGTCGAGCCTGACCACCTCCATCCGCACGACCGGCATCTTCGTGCGCCGCACGCTCGACGACTTCGCGCTGCCGGCGGACTGCCTGGGCCCTGCGATCCGCACGGTGGTGCTCTACCCGCCCGACCGCCGTCGGCCGGTCACCCTGACGAGCTCTCGCGACGAGTTCCGGGTCGGAGACATGGGCCCGCTCTACCTCTCCGCCGCCGCCTCCGCGGTCGACGCGGGCGTCCAGATCTCGCTCGGCACGCGCTACGCCGGTCCGGTCGACGGCGGTTACGTCGTCATCGGCCCGGACGGACCGACGCACGTGACGGCGCGGTACGTCGTCGGTGCGGACGGCGCGCACTCGCGGGTGGCGTCCACGCTCGGTCTGGACCGCAACCGGCACCTGCTCGTCGGCGCGGAGGAGGTCTACGAGGTCCCGTCCACCCACGACGAGCCGACGTTCCACTGCGTCGTCGACCCCACGCTCGCGCCCGGCTA
>JAPSLQ010000298.1 GCA_031180595.1 Isoptericola sp.
AGGGCAAGTACGTGCGCTTCGCGCCCGTCGACCTGCCCGAGTCGGCGCAGCTGCGCCTGCGGCGGCTCTATCCCGGGACGGTGCTCAAGCCGGCGATCCGGGCCTTCCTGGTGCCGTTCCCGACGACCGCGCGCATCGGGGGACGCCCGCTGCGCGGCGCCGAGGTCCTGGCATGGGCGCGTGACCTGGTCGACGCGGTGATCCTGGGTGAGGTGAGCGCCGCGGCGAGCGTCGGCACGGCCGCCCGCTGAGCGGGGCCGCCCGCTGAGCGGGCCCGCTTGCTCAGCGGGTCGCGGCGAGCACCTCGTCCACGCGCTGCTCCAGGTGCCGGGCGATCTCGAGCGACGCCGTCGCCGCGGGCGAGGGCGCGTTGATCACGTGCACCTGGCGCGGACCGGTCACCACCAGGAAGTCCTGCACGAGCGAGCCGTCCCGGGCCAGCGCCTGCGCGCGCACGCCGGACGGCGCGGGCTCGATGTCGCCGGGCCCGATGTCCGGGACGAGCCGCGCGAGCGACCTGGCGAACAGCTGCCGCGACACCGACCGCGCGACCTCGCGCGCGCCGGGAGCGAGGTTGCGGGCCACGAGCCGCCACGTGCCGGGCCACCGTGCCCAGTCGAGCACGTCGGCGGGCACGACGTCGCGCCACGTGTAGCCCTCACGGGCGAGCGCGAGGACGGCGTTCGGGCCGGCGTGGACGCCGCCGTGCACCATGCGGGTGAGGTGGACGCCGAGGAACGGGAAGCGGGGGTCGGGCACGGGGTACACGAGTCCCTTGACGAGGTCGGCGGCGTGCGACGCGAGCTCGTAGTACTCGCCGCGGAACGGCACGATCCGGGCCCGCGGGTCGACCCCGGACGCACGGGCGAAGCGGTCCGCGTGCAGCCCGGCGCACGCGACGAGGGCGTCCGCGACGACGAGCTCGGGGCCCGCGGTCACCGCCACGCGGCCGTCGCGCCGCGTCACCGGGCCGACCGTCCTGCCCAGGCGGATCTCGCCGCCCGCCGCACGCACCTGGCTCGCCAGGACGTCGCACACGCCGCGGTAGTCGACGATCCCGGTGGTCGGTACGTGGAGGGCCGCCACGCACTCGACGTTCGGCTCGTGCTCCCGCGCCTCGGCGCGCGACAGCTCGCGGATGCCGGGCACGCCGTTCGCCGTGCCGCGCTCGGCGAGCGCGCGCATGCGGGCGATCTCGGAGCGCGACGTCGCCACCACGAGCTTGCCGCAGACGTCCACGGCCACGCCGTGCTCGCGCGCGAACCGCGTCATCGACGCCTGGCCGGCCACGCCGAGGCGGGCCTTGAGCGAACCGGGCGGGTAGTAGAGGCCCGAGTGGATCACGCCGGAGTTGCGGCCGGTCTGGTGAGCGGCGAGGCGGTGCTCCTTCTCGAGCACGACCACCTCGTCGCCCCGGCGGGCCAGGCGCGCGGCCACGGCCAGCCCGAGGATCCCGGCTCCCACGACGACGATGCGGCTCACGCTGGCAAGCCTGGCAGGCCGAGCCCGAGAGGGAAGGGCGGGAGCGGGCGAAATCTTGCGCAGGGCACGAGGCACCCAGGCAGCGCGAGCCGTACCGTGGGGCCGTGGAGCTCACCGCCGACTCGCTCGTCGCCGACCTGCGCGCCGTGGCGGACCCGGTCGCGCACCCCAACCGCCACTACGCCGGCGGCGGGGAAGTCCTCGGGGTCCGGATGGGCACGTTGTTCGACGTCGCGAAGCGCTACACCGCGATGCCGCTCGAGGAGGTCGGCCGCCTCCTCGACGACGAGGCGTACGAGCCACGGCTCGCCGCGTTCTGCGTGCTCGACTTCTTCGTCCGCCGGCCGCGCGTGCCGGACGACGAGCGCGAGGCGCGCTACCGCCTGTACCTCGACCGGCACGACCGGATCGACACCTGGGACATGGTCGACCGCGCGGCCCCGCGCGTCGTGGGCGGTCACCTGCGCGACCGCTCGCGCGAACCGCTCTTCGAGCTTGCGCGCTCGGCCGACCCGCTGCGCCGCCGCACGGCGATGACGGCCCCGCTCGCGTACACGAGGCCGCCGCACCCCGCCGGCGTCGCGGACCTGCTGCGTCTCGCGGAGCTGCTCGCCGACGACGCCCACCCGGTCGTCCGCAAGCCGGTCGGCATCGCGCTCAAGCACGCCGGAGGTGCCGATCCGGAGGCGGTGCGGGCGTTCCTCGAGCGTGCCGGCGACCGGCTGCCGCCGGCCCTGCGCCGTGCCGCGCGGGAGAAGCTCCCCGGCGGCGCGTGACCACCTGTCGGGACCGGACGCCGCACCCACGGCACCGGTCTAGGCTGGGGGCGTCAACCCACCACCGTCGCGGGCGTAGGCGGCCCCGGGCACGTGCCCTGGCCTGGCCGCACGGTAGCGCCCGTGAGCCCTGTCTGAAGGAGCATCCGTGGCAAGCA
>JAPSLQ010000299.1 GCA_031180595.1 Isoptericola sp.
TGCCCGGGCGCTCAGGCGTCGATCTTCGACCGGTCGAGCTCGTTCGCGCCCGCGACGATGAACTCCTTGCGGGGCGCCACGTCGGAGCCCATGAGCAGCTCGAAGACACGCTCGGCCGCCTCGGCATGCTGCACCGTCACGCGCCGCAGCGTCCGGTGGCGGGGGTCCATGGTGGTCTCCGCGAGCTGGTCCGCGTCCATCTCGCCCAGGCCCTTGTACCGCTGGATGTCGTCCTTGTACCGGCGGCCCGCCTTGTCGAGACGCTTGAGCGTCGCCGCGAGCTCGCTCTCCGAGTACGTGTAGACGTACTCGTTCTTGCGCTTGCCGCTGCCGATCACCTCGACGCGGTGCAGCGGGGGCACCGCGGCGAAGACGCGTCCCGCCTCCACGAGCGGCCGCATGTACCGGTAGAACAGCGTCAGCAGCAGCGTGCGGATGTGGGCGCCGTCGACGTCGGCGTCCGTCATGAGCACGATCTTGCCGTAGCGGGCGGCGTCGAGGTCGAACGAGCGGCCGGAGCCCGCCCCGATGACCTGGATGATCGCCGCGCACTCGGCGTTGCGCAGCATGTCGCTGATGGACGCCTTCTGGACGTTGAGGATCTTGCCCCGGATCGGCAGCAGCGCCTGGAAGTCGCTCGAGCGGGCGAGCTTGGCGGTACCGAGCGCGCTGTCCCCCTCGACGATGAACAGCTCGCTGCGCCCGACGTCGTCGCTGCGGCAGTCGGCGAGCTTGGCCGGCAGCGAGGAGGTCTCGAGCGCGTTCTTGCGTCGCGAGATCTCCTTCTGCTTGCGCGCCGTGACCCGGGCCCGCATCTCGGCGACGACCTTGTCGAGCAGGAGCGCCGCCTGTGCCTTGTCGTCGCGCTTGGAGGAGGTCAGGAGGGCGCCGAGCTCCTTCTCCACGACGCGGGCCACGATGCCACGCACAGGCGCCGTGCCGAGGACCTCCTTGGTCTGCCCCTCGAACTGCGGCTCGGCGAGGCGCACCGTGACGACGGCGGTGAGGCCCGCGAGGACGTCGTCCTTGTCGATGCGCTCGGCCGAGTCCTTGGTCGAGACCTTGAGCCGGCGGGCGTTCGCCTCGACCTGCTTGCGCACGGTCTTGAGCAGGCCCTGCTCGAAGCCGGCCAGGTGCGCGCCGCCCTTGGGCGTCGCGATGATGTTGACGAACGAGCGGACCTCGGTCTCGTACCCGGTGCCCCAGCGCAGCGCGACGTCGACCTCGCACTCGCGCTGCACCTCCTGCGGCGTCATGTGACCGCGGGAGTCCAGCACGGGCACGGTCTCGCTGAAGTGGCCGGTGCCCTGCAGGCGCCACGTCGCCGTGACCGGCGTGTCCGGCGCGAGGAACTCGACGAAGTCGACCGCTCCCCCGGTGTGCTGGAAGACCTCCTCGTGCGGGCCGGTCTCGCCCGGCGTGCCGGGAAGGCCGCGCTCGTCGCGGACCGTGATCTCGAGACCGGGCACGAGGAACGTCGTCTGCCGGGCGCGCGTGACCAGCTCGTCATAGCTGAAGACGGCCGACTTCGGGAAGATCTGCCGGTCGGCCCAGTACCGCACCCGCGTCCCGGTCCGCCCACGGGCGACCTTGCCGGCGACGGTGAGCTCGCTGTGGTCGACGAACGGCGTGAACGGCGCGTCCGGCGTCGGACCGGTGGCCGGGTCGTCGAAGAGGCCGGGCTCGCCCCGGTGGAACGTCATGCGGTGCGTCCTGCCGCCACGGTCGACCTCGACGTCGAGCCGTGCGGACAGCGCGTTGACCACCGAGGCGCCCACGCCGTGCAGGCCCCCCGACGCGGTGTACGAGCCGCCGCCGAACTTGCCGCCGGCGTGCAGCTTGGTGAAGACGACCTCGACGCCGGACAGGCCGGTCTTGGGCTCCACGTCGACCGGGATGCCGCGACCGTCGTCCTCGACCGTCACGGACGAGTCGGCATGGAGGACCACGCGGATCCTCGACGCGTGCCCGCCGAGAGCCTCGTCGACCGAGTTGTCGATGATCTCCCACAGGCAGTGCATGAGCCCGCGGGAGTCGGTCGATCCGATGTACATACCGGGTCGCTTGCGCACCGCCTCGAGGCCCTCGAGGACGGACAGGTGGCGTGCGGTGTACCCGGACTCGGACGTGGCTGTCACGACCACGAGGGTAGACGAGGCCTGGGACGCCGCGGCGCAGGCGCTCCGCGACCGGCCCGGATCGTGACCCACGTCGCTATGCCCGGAGCGAACCGGGTGCCCTCGGCGGGAAGGATCCGGGCCCCGGATGGTTGGATGATGTCGTGACCACCATGACGACAGAACCGCTCACCGCCGCCGACCGCTGCGACCGCTGCGGCGCGCAGGCGTACGTGCGCGTGGTCCTGCCCGTCGGAGAGCTCCTCTTCTGCG
>JAPSLQ010000047.1 GCA_031180595.1 Isoptericola sp.
CCACCGACGTCGGCGTGCTGCTCATCACGCACTACACGCGCATCCTGCGCTACATCAAGCCCGACTTCGTCCACGTCTTCGTCGACGGCAAGATCGCCGAGGAGGGCGGCCCCGAGCTCGCCGAGCGGCTCGAGAACGAGGGCTACGACCGCTTCCTCACCGGCGCCACGGCCTGAGCCAGGGACCCACGATGACCACCACCGACGCCGTGCGCCCCGGCCTCAGCGCCAGCGAGCTCGCCGCCGTGCGGGCGGACTTCCCGCTGCTCGGGCGCACGGTGCGGGGTGGCCGTCCGCTCGTCTACCTGGACTCGGCCGCCACGTCGCAGAAGCCGAACGTGGTGCTCGAGGCCGAGGTCGACTTCTACGAGCAGCGCAACGCCGCCGTGCACCGCGGCGCGCACCAGCTCGCCGAGGAGGCGACCGAGGCGTACGAGCTTGCGCGGGAGGCCGTCGCGGCGTTCGTCGGCGCTGACACCGACGAGATCGTCTGGACGCCCGGCGCGACGGCGGCGATCAACCTCGTCGCCTACGCGTTCGGCAACGCGACGGCCGGGCGCGGGGGAGCGGCCGCCGAGCGGTTCCGCCTCGCCCCCGGCGACGAGATCGTGGTGACCGAGGCCGAGCACCACGCCAACCTCGTGCCCTGGCAGGAGCTGTGCGCCCGCACGGGTGCCGTGCTGCGCTGGTTCGGCGTGACGGACGAGGGCCGGATCGACCTGTCGGACCTCGACGAGGTGATCACCGACCGGACCCGGATCGTGGCGTTCGGCCACGTGTCGAACGTGACCGGTGCCGTCGCGCCCGTGGCCGAGCTCGTGGCGGCCGCGCGTCGCGTCGGGGCGTGCACGGTGCTCGACGCGTGCCAGTCGGTGCCGAACCTTCCCGTCGACCTGCACGCCCTCGGCGTCGACTTCGCGGCCTTCAGCGGGCACAAGATGCTCGGGCCCACCGGCGTCGGTGCGCTCTACGGGCGGCGCGAGCTGCTCGAGGCGATGCCGCCGGTGACCACGGGCGGGTCGATGGTCGAGGTCGTGACCATGGAGACGACGACCTACGCGCCGCCGCCCCAGCGGTTCGAGGCCGGCACGCAGCCGGTGGCGCAGGCCGTCGGCATGGGCGTCGCGGCGCAGTGGCTCGACGAGCTCGGCATGGAGGCGGTCGCCGCGCACGAGCGTGCGCTCGCGGCCGAGCTCGTGAAGATCGCCGAGATCCCGGGCGTGCGCGTCGTCGGCCCGGCGGACGCCGTGGACCGCCTCGCCGTCGTGTCGTTCGTCGTCGACGGCGTGCACGCGCACGACGTCGGCCAGGTGCTCGACGACCGCGGCATCGCGGTGCGCGTGGGCCACCACTGCGCCCAGCCGCTGCACCGCCGGTTCGGGGTGGCCGCCACGGCCCGCGCGTCGGCGTCCGTCTACACGACGGTCGAGGAGATCGCGGCGTTCCGGGAAGCATTGGGCGGGGTCCGGGCGTTCTTCGGTGCGGACCGGTGAGAGGACGACCGTGAGCTCGCTCGAGCAGATGTACCAGCAGGTGATCCTGGACCACGCGAAGCATCCCGTGGGCCGGGGCCTCGCCGACGTCCCGGACGGGCACCTCGCGGGGGAGTCGCACCAGGTGAACCCGACGTGCGGCGACGAGGTGACGCTCCGCGTGGACGTCCAGGTCGACGCTGAGGGCTCCCGGGTGGCCGGGGTCTCGTGGGAGGGTCAGGGATGCTCGATCTCCCAGGCGTCGACGTCGGTCATGACCGAGCTCGTGACCGGGCGCGACCTCGGCGAGGTCGCGCGGCTGGACGCGGTCTTCCACGACCTCATGTCCTCGCGCGGCAAGGGCCTGACCTCGGACGAGGCGCTCGACGCGCTCGGAGACGCGACCGCGTTCACCGGGGTCTCGCGGTACCCCGCCCGCATCAAGTGCGCGCTGCTCGGCTGGGCGGCGCTCAAGGACTCGCTCGTGCGCAGCGGCGCGCTGGCGGGCTGAACCGGAGGAGACGATGACAGAGAACACCGAGACGACGGAGGCTCCGACGACGTCGGCCGCACCGTCGACGACGCCCACGAGCCCGACGACGGCCGCGGACGTCGAGGAGGCGCTGCGCGACGTCATCGACCCCGAGCTGGGCATCAACGTCGTCGACCTGGGCCTCGTGTACGGCATCCAGGTGGACCAGAACAACCACGCGACGATCGACATGACGCTCACCTCGGCGGCGTGCCCGCTGACGGACGTCATCGAGGACCAGTCGGGCGCCGCGCTCGAGGGGATCGTCACCGGCTTCCGGATCAACTGGGTCTGGATGCCGCCGTGGGGACCGGAGAAGATCACGGACGAGGGCCGCGAGCAGCTGCGGATGCTCGGCTTCAACGTCTGACGGCGCATGCTCGACGCCTTCTTCTCCGGGGTCGGCTCGTGGGCGGTCGGCCTCATGGAGACCCTGGGTGCGCCGGGGGCCGGCCTGGCGGTCGCGCTGGAGAACGTCTTCCCGCCGCTGCCGAGCGAGGTCATCCTGCCCCTGGCCGGGTTCACGGCGGCGCAGGGGACGCTGGTCCTCTGGCACGTCGTGGTCTGGACGACCGCCGGCTCGGTGGTCGGCGCGCTCCTGCTCTACGCCCTCGGAGCCTGGCTCGGGCGAGCGCGACTGCACCGGGTCGCGGACCGGATGCCCCTGGTCTCCGTCGACGAGGTCGTCACCGCAGAGCGGTGGTTCGAGCGCCACGGCGAGATGTCGGTGTTCTTCGGCCGCCTGGTGCCCGTGGTGCGCTCGCTCATCTCGATCCCCGCGGGCGTGGAGCGCATGCCGATGGCGCGGTTCCTGCTCTGGACGGCGCTCGGCAGCGGGTTATGGAACACGATCCTCGTCACCGGGGGGTTCTGGCTCGGCGAGCGCTGGCACCTCGTCGAGTCCGGCGTCGGCTACCTCCAGGCGGCGGTCGTCGCCGTCCTGGTGCTCGGCGTCCTGGTGTGGATCGTGCGGAAGGTGCGCCGCCGGCCCTCCGCGCGGAGCGGCGCGGCGGGGTCCGCCGACGACCCCGGGTGACCGGAGGTCGACGACGCGGGCACCGCGGGGTCTTCGGGCGACAGCGCGAGCACATGGCTTCCGCCCGCCCGCCACCTCGCTCGGCGAAAGTCGTTGCCGCGCGTGGCCGCCCGCGCGTAGGCTCGGGCCCATGGTCAGCAGTCTCGCCACGACGACGCCGGAACTCTCCGGCGCCCGCTGACCGCTGCACCCCAGCATCCAGGCCCCGGAGCTCGCTCCGGGGCCTTCGTCGTCCCGTAGGGCGGGCTCCACGCACCCGAGGAGAACGCCATGAACCCCGCACCCGCCTCCGTACCGCCCGCCGTCGACCACCGCGACCTCGGTCGCGACATGGGCGTGTTCGCCACCAGCCCGCTCGTCGGTCCCGGCCTGCCGCTCTGGCTGCCCGCCGGGGCGGCCGTCCGACGCGAGCTCGAACGGCTCGCCGAGGACGTCGCGCTCGCCGACGGCTGCGAGCCGGTGTACTCACCCGTGCTCGGCAAGCGGTCGCTGTTCGAGCGGTCGGGGCACTGGGCCAAGTTCGCCGACGACATGTTCCCGCCGCTCGACGACGGCTCGGGCGACCCGCTCGTGCTGCGGCCGGCGAACTGCCCGCACCATGCCCAGGTGTATGCCGCCGAGCCGCGCAGCCACCGCGATCTCCCGCTGCGGTACCACGAGCTGGGGGCGATGTTCCGGTCCGAGCGCTCGGGCGTGCTCTCGGGCCTGAGCCGCGTCCGGCAGATCAACCTCGACGACACCCACGTGTTCTGCCGGCCCGACCAGGTCGCGGTCGAGGTGCGGCGCGCCCTGGACGCGGTGCTCGGGGTGCTGCGCCTCCTGGGCCTCGAGATCGACCACGTGCGCCTGTCCGGTCGGGACGGGTCGGGCCGGTGGCTGGGCGACCCGGGCCGCTGGGCCGACGCCGAGGAGCGGCTGCGGCGCGTCGTGGCGGGGAGCGGTCTGCCGTGGGCGGAGGGACCCGGCGAGGCCGCGTTCTACGGTCCGAAGCTCGACGTGCAGGTCCACGACGCCCGCGGGCAGGAGGAGACCCTCGCGACCGTACAGCTCGACTTCAACCAGCCCGAGCGGTTCGGCCTCGAGTACGTCGCCGACGACGGGTCGCGGGCGCGGCCGGTCATGATCCACCGCGGCACCGTGGGGTCGATGGAACGGATGGTCGCGTTCCTCCTCGAGCAGCACGCCGGCCGGCTGCCGTTCTGGCTGGCACCGGTCCAGGTGTGCGTCCTGCCCGTCGAGGGAGCCGACGGCCGACCGGTCGCCGACGCGCTCCGGGCGCGCGGGCTGCGCGTGCGCCTCGAGGCGGAGGGCTCGCTCGGCAACCGCGTGCGCCTCGCACGCGGCCGCCGGGATGCCCTGCTCGCGGTGGTCGGGCCGCGCGAGGCCGCGGCCGGTCAGGTGGCGGTGCAGGACCCCGCCACCGGCGCGCGGTCGAGCCTGGCGGTCGAGGACCTCGTCGAGCGTGCTGGCCTCGCGGCGCGCGAGCGCCGGCCGCGCGTCAGCCTGTGACCCGCCCGGTCGCGAACCCGCCGGCCCCGGTCACAGGGTCGAGGCAGACATCGCGTCGCAGTCGGCGAGCGTGCCGCCGTTGTAGCCGATCGTGAACCAGCGGACGCGCTGGTCGGACGTGCCGTGCGTGAAGCCGTCGGGGTTGATCTGGCCCGTCGTCTGCTCCTGGATGTGGTCGTCGCCGACGGCGGCCGCGGCGTCGACGGCCTGGCGCAGCTGCTCCGGCGTGATCGGGTCGAAGAACGTCAGGCCGGTGTCGGGGTCCCGCTCGGTCGCGCCGCTGCCGATCGCCATGCCGGCGAGGCAGTCGGCCATGAGCTCGAGACGCACCGAGTCGGACTCCGGGCCGGTGCCGCTCCGGTCTGCGGCGTCCATGACGCCGAGGATGTTCTCGACGTGGTGGCCCATCTCGTGGGCCGTGACGTACGCCTCGGCCAGCGGGCCGCCCTCGGTGCCGAACCGGGACGACAGCAGGTCGAAGAACGTCAGGTCCATGTAGATGGTCTGGTCCGGCGGGCAGTAGAACGGGCCGGTCGAGCTCGACGCCGCCCCGCACCCCGTGGTGGTCGCACCCGAGAAGCTCTCGACCGGGGGCTGCACGTACTGCACGTCCGCCTGCTGGGGCAGGACCCGCTCCCAGTAGGCGTCGAGGAACTGGACGGTCGCCGACAGACGGCACTCGCGGTCGGTGTTGGCCTGGTCGGCGGTGCAGTCACCGATGTACTGCTCCTGGCCGGCGCCCGCCCCCTGCTGGGTCGTCGGCTGCCCCTGGAGGAGCTGCCCGGGATCGCCGCCGAGCAGCACGACCACCACCGCCACCAGGATCGTGCCGATGCCGCCGCCCACGGCGATGCCGCGTCCCCGGCCTCCGCGCCGGACGCGCCCGCCCTCGAACTGACCGCCCTCGCTGAACGTCACGGGGACACGCTAGGACCGGCGGGGCCGCCTCGCCCGATATTCGGGCGCTGGGCGGCCGCGCGACGCCGTAGACTCGTGGGGCTGCTCGCGGCCCGCCGGGCCCCGCCGAGCGCCGCACCCCCCACCCGAGGAAGCTCCCTGTGATCACCGCACACGACGTCGAGCTGCGCGTCGGCGCCCGCGTCCTGCTGCACGGCGCCACGTTCCGCATCGCCGCCGGCGACCGCATCGGCCTGGTCGGCCGCAACGGCGCGGGCAAGACGACGCTCACCAAGACGCTGGCGGGGGAGACGCAGCCGACGGGCGGGCGGATCACCCGCAGCGGCGACGTGGGCTACCTGCCGCAGGACCCGCGCACGGGCGACCTCGACGTCGTCGCGATCGACCGGGTGCTCGGCGCGCGCGGGCTCGACCGCATCGTGCAGCAGATGCGCGCCACCGAGGGCGCGATGGCGTCCGCCGACCCTGAGACGCAGGCCGCCGCGCTCGAGCGGTACCCCAAGCTCGAGGCACGCTTCCTCGCCGCGGGCGGCTACGCGGCCGAGTCGGAGGCCCACCGCATCACGAGCAACCTCGGCCTCGACGACCGCGTCCTCGCGCAGCCGCTCGGCACGCTCTCCGGCGGCCAGCGCCGGCGCATCGAGCTGGCCCGCATCCTGTTCTCCGGCGTCGAGACGCTGCTGCTCGACGAGCCCACGAACCACCTCGACGCCGACTCGATCCTGTGGCTGCGCGACTACCTCAAGGGCTACGGCGGCGGCTTCGTCGTCATCAGCCACGACGTCGAGCTCCTTCGGGCGACGGTCAACAAGGTGTTCCACCTCGACGCCAACCGCGGCGAGCTCGACCAGTACAACCTCCGCTGGGACGCCTACCTCGAGCAGCGCGAGACGGACGAGCGGCGCCGCCGTCGGGAGCGGGCCAACGCCGAGAAGAAGGCCGGGGCGCTCCTGGCCCAGGCCGACAAGATGCGCGCCAAGGCCACCAAGGCGACGGCGGCGCAGAACATGATGAAGCGCGCCGAGCGCATGCTCGCCGGGGTCGAGGGGGAGCGCGCCTCCGACCGCGTGGCCAAGCTCCGCTTCCCGACGCCCGCGCCGTGCGGGCGCACCCCGATCACCGCCCGCGAGCTGTCCAAGAGCTACGGCTCGCAGGAGGTCTTCGCGGGCGTCGACCTGGCGATCGACCGCGGGTCGCGCGTCGTCGTGCTCGGCCTCAACGGCGCGGGCAAGACGACGCTGCTGCGCATGCTCGCCGGCGTCGAGCAGCCCGACACGGGCGAGGTCGTCCCCGGGCACGGGCTCAAGCTGGGCTACTACGCCCAGGAGCACGACACGCTCGACATGGACGCCACCGTCGTGGAGAACCTGCGCCACGCGGCGCCCGACCTCACGGACACCCAGGTGCGGTCCGTCCTCGGGTCGTTCCTGTTCAGCGGTGACGACGCCGAGAAGCCGGCGCACGTCCTCTCGGGCGGTGAGAAGACGCGCCTGGCGCTCGCCACGCTCGTGGTCTCGAGCGCCAACGTGCTCCTGCTCGACGAGCCGACGAACAACCTCGACCCGGCGTCGCGCGCCGAGATCCTCGGCGCCCTCAAGACGTACGAGGGCGCCGTCGTCATGGTCACGCACGACGACGGCGCGGTCGAGGCGCTCGAGCCCGAGCGCGTGCTCCTGCTGCCCGACGGCGACGAGGACCTCTGGTCCGACGACTACGCCGAGCTCGTGTCCCTGGCCTGAGGCGTGGCGTCCAGGAGCGCGTCCTCGTAGTCCTCGTCGGACGTGCGCAGCGGCCGCTCCCGGCGGCGCGGCTGCAGCTCCGACTCCTCGAGCAGCTCGCCCGCGGTCACGGTCGCGGGCCGCGTCTCGCGCCGCCACAGCAGGACGTACCCGGCGACGGCGCCGAGCGCGAAGACCACCCACTGGAACGCGTAGCTCAGGTGCGAGCCGGGGTCGGTGTCCGGAGGGGGCAGCGCGCCGGGGGAGACGGCCGGTGCCGGGTCCTCGCTGCGCAGCTGCCCGTACGCGCCCACCGTGCGGCCCGCGGCCCAGGCGGCGCCCGACGGTCCGGCGCCGAGCACCTGCTCGGTGTTGATGGCCTGCACCTGGCCGTCCGGCGCGCCGCGGACCGATCCGGGCTCGTCGGCCCGCATCGTCACCACGGCACGCACCTCGCCGTCGGGCGGGGCGGGGACCGCCGACGGCGCGCTGGCGTCGTCACCGAGCGGCACGAAGCCCCGGTCGACGACCAGCACGATCTCGCCTCCGCCGGAGAGCTCGGCCTCGAACGGCACCAGGACGTGGAAGCCCGGCGTGCCGTGGACCGGCCGGTTGCGCAGCAGGACGGTCTCCTCGGGGACGTAGCGACCCTCCAGGACGGCGGGCCGCCACACGTCCCCGGGGTCGAGCCGGGCGCCCGGCCCGGGCAGCAGGTCGTCGACGCGGACGGGCTCCGCCGAGTAGTTGGACTCCACGAGGTCGATCTGTGCCTCGCGCTCCGAGTACCGGTGCCACTGCCAGCGCGCGGCGACGAGGCACAGGACGGCGAGCAGCACGGCGGCGACGCCGAGGGTGAGCCACTGCCGGCGGGTGCGCGGGACGTGGGCGACCACCGGTGCGTCGGCCGTCACGCCCGCTCCAGCGCGTCGACCGGGACGGTCTGCCTCCAGAACGAGCGGGCTCCGAGGAACTGCTCGAGGTGCTCGCGGTGCGCGTCGCACGCGAGCCACACCTTGCGGCGCTCGGGCGTGTGGATGCGCGGGTTGTTCCACAGCAGACCCCACGCGGCGTCGTCGCGGCAGCCCTTGGCGGAGCACACCAGGTCACCGGCGACGCGGTCGGCGCCGCCGGACAGCACGTCGATCATCTCGTCCTCTCGTCCCCGCCATCCCCGTCGTCGCTGTACCGCACGCCCGGCTCGCCGGGGGCTCCGGGCACGTCGTCCTGGTGCTCGACGACGCGCCCCGCTCCCGGCCCGAAGCCCGGCCCCGCGGCGTGGCCCGTCGACGGCGGGAGGGCGACCGGCGCGGGCGCGGTGACGGGCGACGTGTCGTACGCCACGCGGTCGCGGCCGGCGTTGGCGAACAGCACCGCCGAGTACGGCAGCACCACGGCCGCGACGACCAGGACCCAGCGGAGCCAGCCGTCGGCCAGGAAGATCGCGCCCAGGAAGCACGCGACGCGGATCCCCATCTGCACCAGGTAGCGCGTCATGCGCCGCGACTGGTCGTCCGCGAGCGGCTCCGGGGCGCTCGTGATCGACTGGACCTCCGCGGCCGGCGCGGACGGCCGACGACGCGGACCCGGCGAGGTCGCGCGCGGGATGCTCATCTGGCCAGTCTACGAGCCCGGCGGACGCCCAGGGGTCTTGTAGGGATCCGACAAACTCTCCCGGTGCGCTGTGCCGAGGCGCGCGCGCTCGCACCGGCGTGCCCGGGGTAGCGTCACCGGGGGCCCTGCGCGGTGCGGGACCCGCCCCGACGACCCAGGAGGAACCGCGGTGAGCAGCACGACAGGACGCGTCGTCGTCGTGACGGGAGCAGCGCGCGGCATCGGCCGCTCGATCGCCGAGCGGTTCGTCGCCGCGGGCGACACGGTCGCGACGCTGTACCGCGGCGGTGAGCTGCCCGAGGGTGTGCACGGGTTCGTGGCCGACGTCACCGACACGGCGGCCGTGGACGCGGCGTTCGGCGAGATCGAGGGCTCGCTCGGTCCGGTCGAGGTGCTCGTGGCGAACGCCGGCGTGACGCGCGACCAGCTGCTCATGCGGATGAGCGACGAGGAGTTCGAGACGGTCCTGGACGTCAACCTCACCGGCACGTTCCGCTGCGTGCGCCGCGCGTCCAAGGGCATGATCCGCGCGCGCAAGGGCCGCATCGTCCTCGTGGGCTCCGTCGTCGGGCTGTACGGCGGTCCCGGCCAGGTCAACTACTCCTCGTCCAAGGCCGCTCTCGTGGGGATGGCCCGCTCGATCACGCGCGAGCTCGGCGGCCGCGGCATCACCGCCAACGTCGTGGCGCCCGGCTTCGTCGAGACCGACATGACGGCGGCCCTGCCGGAGAAGACCCAGACGGAGTACAAGGCCTCGATCCCCGCCGGGCGGTTCGCGACGCCCGAGGAGGTGGCAGGCGTCGTCGAGTTCCTCGCGTCCGACGCCGCCGCCTACGTCAGCGGCGCGGTGCTGCCGGTCGACGGCGGCCTCGGCATGGGCCACTGATCCGTTACGCTCCCCCCACATCACGAAAGGTCACCATGGGTCTCCTCGACGGCAAGAAGCTCCTCGTCACGGGCGTCCTCACGGACAGCTCGATCGCGTTCCACACCGCCCGCCTCGCGCAGCAGGAGGGTGCCGAGGTCGTCCTGTCGTCGTTCGGCCGGCAGATGAAGCTCACGCAGGCGTTCGCGCGGCGGCTTCCCGCCGAGGCCCCCGTCGTCGAGCTCGACGTCACGAGCGACGAGGACCTCGGCGCGCTCGCCGACCGCGTGCGCGAGCACGTCGACCGGCTCGACGGCGTCGTGCACTCGATCGGCTTCGCCCCGCAGTCCGTCATGGGCGGCAACTTCCTGTCGGGCGAGTGGCCCGACGTCGCGACGGCCGTCCAGATCTCGGCGTACTCGCTCAAGTCGCTCGCCGTGGCCGCCAAGCCGCTCATGACCTCCGGCGGCTCCCTCGTGGGGCTGACCTTCGACGCGCGCTACGCGTGGCCGGTCTACGACTGGATGGGCGTGGCCAAGGCCGCGTTCGAGGCGACGAACCGGTATCTGGCGCGCGACCTCGGTCCGGACGGCATCCGGTGTAACCTCGTCTCCGCCGGGCCCCTGCGCACGACGGCCGCGAAGTCCATCCCTGGCTTCGCGACCATGGAGGACGCCTGGCCGCAGCGGGCGCCCCTCGGCTGGGACCAGTCGAACCCGGAGCCCGCCGCTCGCGCTGTCGCGGCACTCCTCTCGGACTGGTTCCCGGCGACGACGGGCGAGATCGTCCACGTCGACGGTGGTGTGCACGCGATGGGGCAGTGAACCGACCGCACGACTGAGACGGGGCCCATGAACGCGGCGAAGCAGGACGAGAACGCGACGACGCCCGTGCGCCGGCTCGTGCTGCTCCGGCACGCCAAGGCGGAGCCCGTCCGCGAGGCGGGCGCCGACGCTCAGCGCCCGCTCGCCCTCAAGGGCCGGCGGCAGGCGTCGGGCGTCGGCATGGCGCTGACCGCCGCCGGGCTGGCGCCGGAGCTCGCGCTCGTCTCCTCCGCGCTGCGCACCCGGCAGACGTGGGAGCTCGCCCGCGCGCACCTCGACGTCGGCGAGGCCCGCGTCGACGTGCGCGACGAGCTGTACGAGGCGAGCGTCGGCGACGTCCTCGACCTCGTGCGCGCGGTCGACCCGGACGTGACCACCGTGCTCGTGCTGGGCCACGAGCCCACCATGGCCGCCACGGCGGCGTACCTCGCCGGTCCCGGTTCGGACGACGCCGCGCTCGCGCAGGTGCGCGTCGGCGTCCCGACGGCCACGTACTCGGTGCTCGAGAGCGCCGAGCACCCCTGGTCGGAGTGGGGCAGGTCGGCCGCGCGGCTCGTGCACGTGGGCCGGCCCTCCTAGGGCCAGGCGGGCAGGATCCTCGTCAGCGCGGCGCGAGCAGCTCGGCCGTCGTCGTGACCTCGACCAGCGGCGCGTAGAGGCGCATCGCGTCGAGCGCGCGCTCGTGGTCGGCCCGGGAGGCGCCCGCGCACGCGTCGGCCGCGACGTGGACGCGTCGTCCGGCGTCCGCGGCGGCGAGGGCCGTCGAGATGACGCAGCAGTCGGTCGACACCCCCGCGAGGACGAGCTCGCCGGCGCCGCCCGTGGCCGCCTCGAGCTCCGGCCCCCACTTGCCGAAGGTCGTCCGCGTCACGACCGGGTGACCGGTCGGGTCGAGCTCCGCGACGACGTCGTAGAGCGGGTCGTCGGGCGGCACGAGGGCGAACGGCCACACCTCGAAGTACGCCCGCCAGGCACCCTCGGGCTCGGCCGGCGCGACGTACCGGGTGAACACGACGCGCTCGCCGAACGCGTCGAGCAGGCGGCGGGTCCCGGCGAGCGCGGTGGCGAAGTCCGGGGAGGCCCACGGGCTCGGGGGGTGCGCGAACACGTTCTGCATGTCGACGACGACGAGCCACGCGTCGTCGCGGACCCCGCTCACCGGTGCTCCTGGCGCCGGACGGCCCCGCTCGTCGTGACCAGCGTGCCGACGAACCCGATGACGAGCGCGACGAGCACGCCGAGGTTGGCCCACGCCCACTCGCCCTCGCGGCCGCCGAGCGGGCCGAGCAGGTAGCCCTGCCAGCCGAGCCAGCCGGCGTACGCGTTGGTCACCAGGCCCCAGCCGATCACGGTCCCGCCGACGACGAGGGCCACGGCCGACCACCGCACCGCCCCGTAGCGGCCGCGCCGGTCGTACAGCTCGGCCTCCGCGTAGTCCCGCCTGCGCAGGAGGATGTCGGCGAGGAGCACCCCGCACCAGGCCGCGACCGGCACCCCGAGCGTGATCAGGAAGCCCTGGAACGGCCCGAGGAAGCTCTCGGCGACGAAGACGACGTAGATCGCGCCGAGCACCATGAGCGCGCCGTCGATCGCCGCGGCGACCCACCGGGGCGCGGGGAGGCCGAGCGACAGCAGCGCGAGGCCGGACGAGTAGATGTCGAGCGCCGCGCCTCCGACGAGCCCGGCGAGCGCGACGATCGCGAACGGGACGAGGAACCACGTGGGCAGGAGCGTCGCGAGCGCACCGATCGGGTCGACGTCGATCGCCGCCGAGAGCGCCGGGTCCGAGCCGGCCAGCAGGAGTCCCGCGGTCAGGAGCAGCACGGGCGGCAGCGCCGCGCCGAACGTCGTCCAGCCCACGACGCCCGGTCCGGACGCCGAGCGCGGCAGGTAGCGCGAGTAGTCGGCGGCCATGTTGACCCAGCCGAGGCCGAAGCCGGTCATCATGAACACGAGCCCGCCGATGACCTGCGGCATGCCGCCCGCCGGTACGGACATGACGCTCGCCCAGTCGATGTGGTGCGCCACGAGCGCGACGTACACGACCGTGAGCACGGCGGTCAGGACGGTGATGACCTGCTGCAGCCGCATGACCAGGTGGAAGCCGAAGACGCCCGCCGCCACCACGACCAGGGCGACCACGACCAGCGTGACCGCCTGCGTCACGGTGCCGCCGCCCCAGCCGAGCTCGCCGAGCACGGTCGCGGCGGCGAGCGTGGCGAGCGATACGAGCACGGTCTCCCAGCCCACGGTGAGGATCCACGACAGCAGCGAGGGCAGCCGGTTGCCCTCCACGCCGAACGCCGCCCGGCTGAGCACCATGGTCGGCGCGGAGCCGCGGCGGCCCGCGAGCGAGATGAACCCGCAGAAGAGGAACGACACCACGATCCCGACGACGCCGACCGCCACGGCCTGCCAGAACGAGACCGCGAACGCGAGCAGCCACGAGCCGTAGCCCAGCCCGAACACCGACACGTTGGCTGCGAACCACGGCCAGAACAGGTCGCGCGGCCTGCCGTGCCGCTCGGACTCGTCGATCGTGTTGAGCGCGTTGAGCTCGATGCTCGTGGCCACGGTCCCTCCTCAGCCGACGGTCGCGTCGACCTGGTCGATGACGTCCAGCACGGCGTCGAGGCGCGGCCCGTCGACGCTGAACGGAGCCTGCGCCCGCACCACCGGCTTGGCGGCGAAGGCGATGCCGATCCCGGCCGCGAGGATCATGTCGAGGTCGTTGGCGCCGTCGCCCACGGCGACGGTGTCGCGCAGCTCGAGACCGGCCTCGGCGGCCCACTCGCGCAGCGTCGCCTCCTTGTACGCACGGTCCACGACCGGGCCCACGGTGCGCCCGGTGAGCAGGCCGTCGGCGACCTCGAGCCGGTTCGCACGCCAGAGCCGGATGCCGAACGAGTCGGCGATGGGCCCGAGGATCTCGGCGAACCCGCCGGACACGAGCCCGAACTCCCACCCGCGCCGCTGCACCTCGGCGACGAGCTCGCCCGCGCCCGGCGTGAGCCGCACCGCGGCGCGCACGTCGTCGAGCGCGCCGACGGGCACGCCGGCGAGCGTCGCGACCCGCTCGCGCAGGGAGGCGGCGAAGTCGATCTCGCCGCGCATCGCGCGCTCGGTCACGGCCGTGACCTCCGCGCGCGTGCCGGCGTGGTCGGCGATGAGCTCGATCACCTCGTCGGTGATGAACGTCGAGTCGACGTCGGTGACGACGAGACGCCGCCGGCCGCTCGTGCGCGGGCCGGCGGCGCCTGCCGTCGAGACGTCGGGCAGGGGGTCAGGCAACGACGGTTCCCTTCGGGACGACGGTGATCCCCGAGTCGGTGACGGCGTACCCGCGCGCCCGGTCCTGCTCGTGGTCGACGCCGATCCGGGCCCGTGAGCTCACCACCACGTTCTTGTCGAGGATGGCGCGGTGGACCTGGGCGTGCCGGTGCACCTGGACCCCGTCCATGAGGACCGAGTCGGTGACGGTGGCCCACGAGTGCAGGTGCACGCCTGGGGACAGGATGGACCCGGCGACGGTCGCGCCGGAGATCAGGACACCAGGTGAGACGACCGAGTCGGCCGCGTGGCCCAGGCGGCCGGGCCCCGCGTGCACGAACTTGGCCGGCGGCAGGCCCGTGTACCCCGTGTACAGGGGCCAGTCCTCGTTGTAGAGGTTGAACACCGGCTGCACGGCGATGAGGTCCTTGTTGGCGTCGAAGTACGCGTCGATCGTCCCGACGTCGCGCCAGTAGTCGCGGTCCCGGTCGGTCGAGCCCGGCACGTCGTTGCGGATGAAGTCGTACACGCCGGCGGTGCCCTGCGCGACGAACGCGGGGATGATGTCGCCGCCCATGTCGTGCCGCGAGTCGGGGTCGGCCGAGTCCTTCGTGACGGCCTCGACGAGGGCGTCGGCGTCGAACACGTAGTTGCCCATCGACGCGAGGACCTCCTGCGGCGAGTCCGGGAGCCCGACGGGGTCCGTCGGCTTCTCGAGGAACTCGCGGATCCGCGTCGGGTCGGCGGGATCGACGTCGATCACCCCGAACTGGTCGGCGAGCGCGATGGGCTGACGGATGGCGGCGACGGACGCGCGGGCGCCCGACTCGACGTGCGCCTCGACCATCTGGGAGAAGTCCATGCGGTAGACGTGGTCGGCACCGACCACGACGACGATGTCGGGCCGCTCGTCGTCGATGATGTTGAGGCACTGGTAGATCGCGTCGGCGCTGCCGAGGTACCAGTGCTTGCCGACACGCTGCTGCGCCGGCACCGGGGCGACGTAGTTCCCGAGGAGCGGGGACATCCGCCACGTCTTGGAGATGTGGCGGTCGAGCGAGTGGGACTTGTACTGCGTCAGCACGATGACCCGCAGGTACTGCGAGTTGATGATGTTCGACAGGGCGAAGTCCACGAGGCGGTAGATGCCGCCGAACGGGACCGCGGGTTTGGCGCGGTGCGCGGTGAGCGGCATGAGGCGCTTGCCCTCGCCCCCGGCGAGGACGATGGCGAGGACTCTCGGGTTGGACGCCATGGCACAGACCATAGGGCCGCGGCGCGGTTCGTGCCGCACGACCGCGCCGACGGGACTACGTTGTGACCCGTGAACGCGCTGAGGGTGGACCTGCTGAGCCGTGAGTACCCGCCGCACGTGTACGGCGGCGCCGGCGTCCACGTCGCCGAGCTGGCGGCCGTCCTGCGTCCGCACGCCGACGTCCGGGTGCGCTGCTTCGACGGGCCGCGCTCGCCCGAGGACGAGGCCGGCGGCGTCACGGGGTACGACGTGCCTGCCACCCTCGCGCGGGCCAACCCCGCGCTCGGCACGCTCGGCGTCGACCTCGCGATGGCCGACGACGTCGCCGGCGCCGACGTCGTCCACTCCCACACCTGGTACGCCAACATGGCCGGGCACCTGGGCGGTCTGCTCCACGGCGTCCCGCACGTGGTGACCGCGCACTCGCTGGAGCCGCTGCGCCCGTGGAAGGCCGAGCAGCTCGGTGGCGGCTACGCGCTCTCGTCCTGGGCCGAGCGCACGGCGTACCTCGGGGCCGCGGGGATCATCGCCGTCTCGGCCGGGATGCGGGCGGACATCCTGCGCGTGTACCCGGAGCTCGACCCCGACACCGTCCACGTCGTGCACAACGGGATCGACCTGACGGGCTGGCGCAGGCCGCCCGCGGACGACGCCGGCGCCGAGCAGGTGGTGCGGGCCCGCGGCATCGACCCCGACCGCCCCGCCGTCGTGTTCGTCGGCCGCATCACCCGCCAGAAGGGGCTGCCGTACCTCCTGCGCGCCGCCGCCGAGCTGCCGCCCGAGGTGCAGCTGGTGCTGTGCGCCGGGGCGCCCGACACGCCCGAGATCATGGCCGAGGTGCGCGGGCTCGTCACCGACCTGCGGGAGCGGCGCGGCGGCGGCGGCGACGCGGGCGTCGTCTGGATCGAGGAGATGCTGCCGCGCCACGAGCTGGTGGCCGTGCTGGCCGCGTCCACCGTGTTCGTCTGCCCGTCGGTCTACGAGCCGCTCGGCATCGTCAATCTCGAGGCCATGGCCGTGGGCCTGCCCGTGGTGGGGACCGCGACCGGCGGCATCCCCGAGGTCGTGGACGACGGCGTCACGGGCGTCCTGGTGCCGATCGCGCAGTCCGACGACGGCACCGGCACGCCGCTCGACCCGGACCGGTTCGTCGCCGACCTCGCGGCCGCGCTGACCGGCGTCGTGTCCGACCCCGTGCGCGCGACGGAGATGGGCGCCGCGGGTCGCCGCCGGGCCGAGGAGCACTTCGCATGGAGCGCGATCGCCGAGCGGACCATGGCGGTCTACCGCCACGTCCTGGGCGCCTGAGTCAGCGCGCGGCGCCGTACGTCGCGGCGCTCAGCGCGTGCCGGGCGGTGCGCTCGACCTCGCGCAGCGCCGTCGAGCGCTGGTCCGCCTGCCACAGGTTGACGGCGCCCCCGTCGTCGGCGGTCGCCAGGTCGACGATCGCCAGCAGGCGGGTCGCGAGCTGGAGCACGCGACCCCGGCGCCCGTCGAGCTCGGGCACGGGCCACCCGTGGGTCGAGGCGGTGCGGACGCGCTCGATCGCGTCGGCCGCGTCGTCGCGCCAGCGGGCCACGTCGAGGGAGTCGAGCGCGTCCGTTGCGGTGACGAGGCTCGTGCGCAGCTCGCGCTCGGCGTCGGCGAGCGAACCGAGCGCGCCGGCCACGAGCGCGGACCAGGGACCGACCTCGCGGAGCTCCCACGTCACCAGGTGACCGGGCTCCAGCACGCTGCCGAACTCGGTGATGCGGGGGATCGCGGCCCACGAGCCCTCGGGCGTCGTGACGACGACGCACTCGCCGGCGTCGGTGGCGTCGGCCGTAGCCGGGGCCGGGACCCCGGCCGGGTCACCGGGCGCGGGCAGCAGGGCGCAGACCTCGCGCGGTCCGGCGAGCCAGCGCGTGAGCAGCGTGCGCAGGTCGGTCGACCCGTCGCTGCCGGGGAGCCCGACGACGGCGTGCGGCTCGTCGTCCCCCTGCACGCTGCGCACCGCCACGCCCGGGGACGCGCCCACCGACTGCAGCCACAGCGCCAGCACGGCGCTGCGCGGCAGGGCGGTGCGGTCGGCGCTCACGGGGGCCAGAGTAGACGCTCGGGTCACGCCGCGCTCCGGTAGGGTCGGGGCTCATGAGCTCCGTTCTCGACCTGAAGGGCGTCACCGTCCGTCGCGGTACCAGCACCATCCTCGACAGCATCGACTGGCAGGTCAACGAGGGCGAGCGGTGGGTCGTGCTCGGCCCCAACGGCGCCGGCAAGACGACGCTCCTGCAGATCGTCGCCGCGCGGATGCACCCCACGGCCGGGACGGCCGACCTGCTGGGGGAGCGGCTCGGACGGGTCGACGTCTTCGAGCTGCGCCCGCGCATCGGCTTCTCCTCGGCGGCCCTGGCCGACAAGATCCCCGCCTACGAGACGGTGCGCGACGTCGTGCTCACGGCCGCCTACGGCGTCACGGGACGCTGGCAGGAGACGTACGAGGACTTCGACGAGC